>NZ_CP182482.1:1200000-1539367 GCF_054696565.1 Infirmifilum tikiterense | reverse complement strand
GTGATGACGAGAAGGTAGCCGGCTAGACCCTGGCCGCCGAGCCCGTGGAAGAGGACTGTCGTTCCGCGTGGTCTGCTGGCTGATGGTAGCCAATGCAGGCAGTACAATCGGTTTCCAGCGGCGTCAGCATAGCCCGCTCTCTGCTCCACCCCGCCGAGGAGGTGGGCTTGCAGGGCTGTGAGAACAGCGTAGGAGGCAAGCGAGACGATTAGCAGTAACAGGAGTCTCCGCACAGGGTGGACTCGAGGCATCGTTTAAAAACTTGTTGAGGCATCAACTCTTAAAGAGAATTGCGTAGCCTCAGCACTTCCGTTCGGATCAGCGCCCTAAGCGCAGGCTCACCCGGTCTGCGCTCCTTACCCTTTCGAGCGCCTCCTCCAAGCTCCTCAGGCGTTCAGTCCGCTCTACCTGAACTATGTAGTACTCTGCGGCACCGCTCTTGTCGAGGAAATCCGCCAAAGGCACGCCGTCCTCCAGCACAACATAAACCCTGCTTCCGAGCACGTGAACGGCCAGAGCCCCAGGTGCTCTTAGGAAGTGCTCTTTCACCGGTGCTACACAGCTGGCACAGCCTACCCCCGAGACCCTAAGGGTTACCAGCACAACCACGCTTCATGGTGAGAAGAAATCATCATAAGCTCTTGTCAACAACGAGGATGATAAATCAATAATAATATACGCGTATAGCATCCTCTTAATCGGTATGCTCGACAGCGTGAGGCCTATTCTCGAGTATGAATTCAAGGGCGAAGCGTCCCCGTTCATGGCTGGGAGCTTCGCCTACCTACCCTTCACTATCCCAGACGGCGTGTGCACGATTGAGGTAGAGTACGAGTTCGCCGGGAAAAGCCCCGAAGAAGCGGCCGTCGACATAGGGCTCTTCGAGCCGGGAAGCAGGGAGCTGGTCGAGGGCATGAAGTTTCTGAGAGGATGGAGCGGCTCGAATAAGAAGAAGTTCACAGTCTCTCGGATCTACGCTACACCAAGCTACACGGCAGGAGACATAAGGTCGGGTGAGTGGAGCGTTATACTGGGCTTTTACAAGGTTCCGCGCGCGGGGCTGAGCTACACCGTAAAGGTTAAGGTTTACCTCGAGTGCGCGGAGGGGCAGGTCAGGAAGCTATCGCTCGGAGCTCCTGCGGCGAAGCGGGGCTGGGTTAAGGGAGACCTGCACCTGCACTCGGTCCACAGCGGCGGGGACTCAACTTTGGAGGAGATAGCCTCGGTGGCGCGCGAGCTTGGGCTGGACTTCGTGTCCGTCACTGACCACAACACAGTGTCGCACATGGCCGAGATGGAGTGGAGGAGCGGCTTCCTAAATGGGGTCTTCTTCCTGAGAGGAGTTGAGATGACCTCCTACAAAGGCCACATGAACGTTTACGGGGTAAGCGAGACGCCCGAATTCCGAGTAAGCTCAGCCTCCGAGCTCGCGAAAGTGGTGAAGTACCTTAGGAGTCAGGGAGCGCTTATCTCCGTGAACCACCCGAAGCCTCTCGGTCCCGACTGGGAGCTCGGGGATATGTCGTTTGCGGATGCGGTGGAGGTCTTCCACTCAGTCTGGGAGTTCAACAACTACATATCGCTGAAGCGGTGGGACGAGCTGTTGGCCAAAGGCTACAGGTTGGGGCTAGTAGGGGGTAGCGACGCTCACGAGATAAAGGAGAGGAAAAGCTTGCTGGCGCCGGGCGCCCCTACCACCTGGGTGTACGTTGAGGAGCTCAGCGAGGAGGGCTTGCTTCAGGGCATCAGGAGCCAGCGGGTATTTGTCTCAGAGTCCCCTCTGGGGCCCAGGTTGATCCTTAAGGCATTCGACGGGAAGCACGAGCTCTGGACAGGCGATGCTGCCAGTAGCGGGGAGCTCGACGTAGTGATCCAGGTGGAGGGCGCTAAGGCTCAGCTTCTCAGGATCGTTGCTGGAGGAGAAGTGGTATACCGTGAGGCCATAACGTCCGATCCTCTAGTGATGAAGGTCAGGGTTAATGTGAAGTCTCCTTACGTTAGAGCCGAGGTTTTGAGAGAAGTTGCTGATGCCGACGAACCATACCACATGGAGAATATTCTTTCCGCGCTTTCAAACCCCATCTACGTAAACGTATAAATACTTTAGCATAGATTTATTAACGTGCTAACTAAACTTTAGAAACTTTCATACGGGATCGCGCGCCTGGCTCAACGACCCTCCTGAGCGCGTTCAGCTTCGCCGGCTTCTACGTATACTGGGACGTCTACAAGCTGGACCCTCAGCTAAGCGGCGTCGTGAGCGCGATCGGCAAGCTCGCCATTCTGATAAATTCAGTCATAATGGGTTACCTAAGCGACGCTACCAGGAGCAGGTTTGGGAAGAGGAAGCCCTACATAATCACGGGCTCTCCGCTACTAGCCATCTCAGCCGTCATGTACTTCGTCCCCTTCCTGTTCATCTCCATTGAGGACAAGTCGGAGCTCTTCTACTGGGGCGCTTTCTGGAACGCCGCTTTCAACTTCTTCTACGGCTACCTCCTCACCCCCTACCAGGCTTGGATGCCCGAGATCACGGAGCCGGAGGAAAGGATCACCATCACCACCCTGCAGAACGTGTCCAACATCTTTGGCAACGTGGTGGGGGTTGTTTTCAGCTTCCTGGTCCCCATGCTCTACCGCGGGGGGCTCCTGCTTCCAGTCATGGCGGCTTTCGCGGTGATGGAGGTGCTCCTGTACATGCCCAGCGTGCTCCTAATACCCGTTGAAAGCAAGGCCGTTCTAACACCCAAGATCACCCGTGACATACTGGATCTCCTCAAGTACAGGGAATTCATGCTGTGGGAGGGAGTGAGGATGCTCATGTCAGCGGCGGAGACCATGATCACAGCCCTTGTGGTGAAGTACGTCAGCTCGGTCGTCGGGCTTGGGGGGACCTCGCCTCCGTTGTTTTCGGGGTTGTGATGGTGGTCTTCGTAATGGGAGCCTTCCCGTTCTGGGGGAAGCAGGCCAGGAAGATCGGGAAGGGCCCGGCCCTGATCAAAGCCGCCGTTATACTCACCGCGGGCCTGCTGCTCGCCCCGCTACCCGCTTTCCTCCAAGACCAAGCGCTCAAGATCGCGGTCGGCCTACTCGCTATAGCTCTGGGCGCCGTAGGCATCTCGGCCTACGAGCTCTTCCCCTACGCTGTCGTCGCCGACCTAGCACACTGGGACGAGCTGAGGACGGGTCTGAGCAGGGCGGGCCTGTTCACGGGCTTCGAGGGTATTCCGATAAACATCTCCCAGTCCCTCACCTACCTAGTGGTAGGCTACCTGGCTTCCCTTCCCCCCTTCAACGGCTACGACTACACCCTGGGGCTCGTCATCTGGGGACCAATCGCTTCTATATTCGCAGTCCTATCGATACTTATTCTGACAAGGGTCAACATCGACCCCTTCAAAAAGTAAGGCAAAGCTTTTTCTTTCTCCAAGCATTCAGCTAGCGTGCTCGATTGTCTCTCCTCGGCCCTAGCGAGTATGGCTGGAGGGAACGTCATTCTAGCCAGCCTGTACGCCGGTCTGTTCGTAGCAGTTACCACGAGCCTGGGTGCGGCGGCTGTGTACCTGTACAGGGAGGGCAGCCTGGACCTCACCCTAGCTCTGGCCTTCGCGTCCGGAGTCATGCTCGTAGCGAGCTTCACGAGCCTGATCCTCCCGGCGATACAGCTGGCGGGCTTCCCCTTCGTGGCCGTCGGCATAGCGCTGGGAATCGTTGCCATTCACCTCGCCGATAAGCTAATTCCGCACGAGCACATCCTGAGAGGATACGAGGGCCCCGAGTCCGCGAGAGGTCTGCTCAAGAAGGCTTGGCTCATAGCGCTGGCAGTTATAATCCATAACCTCCCTGAGGGGCTCGCGGTCGGCACATCAATAGCCTACTCGCTGCCAGTCGGGGTCGCCACCGCGATCGCGATCGGCCTCCAAGACATACCTGAGGGCTTGGCGGTGGCTCTACCCATAGCCGCGATAAGGGGTAGGCGTAGCGGAGCCTTCGTCGGCGTGCTGAGCGGGGTGAGCGAGGCGCTTCTCGCGGTCTTAGGCGCGGCACTCTTCTCGCTTACTTCATGGCTACTGCCGCTGGGGCTGAGCTTCTCCGGGGGCGCGATGCTCTACGTGACGCTGAAGGAGGCCATCCCAGAAATATACCGCGAGGACGAGCCTCCCCTGAAGATCACCCTCGGCTTCCTTGCGGGCTTTTACCTGATGCTGTTCCTTGACTCCGCCCTGTGACCCGCTAGAAACCTTTTTGAGGCCGCAACGATTGTGGGAAAACCGTGTCGCAGGAGTTTAAGGGGTTGCTGGAGAGCAACAGGGTTCAAGCGGAGCTCAGGGATTTCGAGGAGTGGTTCAAGAAGTACGGCGAGCACATTCTCGAGTACGAGGAGTCGAAGCTCGTCATAAGGACGGCTTGGCTCGCTAGAGTCATGCTCGACGAGGGCTACGCCCTCTTCCCCGGGCAGGAAGAGGGCGTCAGGACTTTCGTTGCCAGCTTCATCGCGGACAAGCTCAGGGGATTGGGTGTCGACCCTAGGCAGGTGACGCGGGGAGACCTCCACGGCACAAGGCAGGATGTAGTCGAGGTGGTCACGAGGATCTACCCGAACGTCCAGCAAACAGATAGGCCATCGGTCACAAGCATTCTCCAACAGGAGCTTGCAAAGCCCCCTAAGGTCGAGTGGGTTGTAGTGCCAGCGCTCAGGGTTGAGAGGTCTAGAGCTAGGCCCCTCGTAGCACTGCTACTAACCCTTCTCCTGTCGTCGTTGCTTATAATTCTCCTCTCGCGGTAACCCTATCTGAAGATAACCCAACACAGGTAGCGTGTAGCAATTACAAAGAGGGGAACACTCTTAGGCCGGGTCGATCCAGAGGCTCTTCGCCTAGTCAAGCCCAGCGATCTGACGAATGCTGTTGTCCGGGATACTCAAACCCGCTAACCAGTCTGTACGACCACTGCCCAGCTAGCCGGATCGCCGCAAAGGGGGCTTCAATCTCGGAGTAGCCAGGCGTTGCCTAGCCACACTTTCCTAAGCCCAGCCCTCCTCGCGGCCTCAAGGGCCTCATGTGCCTGCCTTCTGCTCGTCACAGGCAGGTCTGACATAAGGAAGTCGGGGTGGAAGGCGAGCAGCACGTAGGGGATGTCCCTGTCGATCGACGCCAAAAAGCCGGCGATCATCTCCACCTCGTAGGAGTCCACGTAGCCGGGCACGAGGAGCGTGCTGGCGCAGAGGAAGGGAGGATCCCTCCTCAAGTCAAACCTGCCAGCGACCTCGGCGAAGTTCTCGTAAACGGGCTTCGGATCGGCGAAGGTGAGAGCGCTCCTCCTTTTCTGCCCCCACTGGCCCCCTTAACTCTTCGTCATCTTTCTTCAGCCTCGGGGTCGCCCCACGGGGGTGTCGCATCGCCCTCTTCGGGCCTGCCCCTCGAGGGGGCTTCCGGGGAGGAGCGTCCGGCGGCCGCCACGCCTCAGCGGCAGCGGCGGCCAACCGCGGGCCGGGGCCTCTAGTCGCCTTGCAGTCGTTGGCTACTCTGTAGGCGGTAGTGCCTCGCCAGCTTTTCGGCGAGCTCCTCGACCTCGGCTTCGCCGAGGAACAGCTTCAGCGCGTGCAAGGCTGGAACGCTGTCCCTCTCGAACTCCATGTTACACTCCATGCACCTCATCACCCTAGTCTCGCCCCTCCTCTCCGCCTCCTCCAGCTTACCTCCACAGAGGGGGCAGCGCTTCGAAGGCAGTGTCCTCTCGATCGCCAAGATGCCGTGGAAGCCGAGGGCGTTCTCCAGCCTCCTCGCGAAGCTCCTCAGCGTCCTCTGCAGGCCATTGTTCCGCAGTGACTCGTCGAATGGGACGTCCACGAAGACTATAGCCCTCTTCCCCCTGAGCTCCTTGGTCGCCTCCGCCACAGCTCTGAGCAATGCGGCCCTGCGGCGCCTGTAAGCCTTCCTCAGCGTGCACCTCGCGGTGGCCCACGCGCCGGGGCTCCTGGACTTCACGGCCTTGTGCTGCAGCTCCTTGATCCTCCTCCAGTTCACCTTTGGTATCTTGAACCTGCGGATCCTGAAGCCGCCGCTCCGCAAGTCGTAGGCGAAGAGGTAGAAGCCGTGGCTACTGTTCACGTCCACGACCGCGATTGCGTCAAGGCTCTCGAGCAGCTCCTCCACGCCCAGGCTGTGGGAGCAGTGGAGCACGACGCTCACCTGCCCGTCTACCTTGACGGCGACGTACCTCGTCAGCCTGCCACCGCTGTCTCGGCAGGCATCCTCCTGACTCTGAAGCCATTTAATACCGCGCTCGGGCAGAGGGATCCTGTATGCCTTCCCATAGACCCTGACGACCAGCTCGCCTCCCTGAAGGTTCACCCCTGTGCGCTTCAGCGTCCACGAGAGCAGCGGGAACCGCAGGTAGCTCCTCCTCTTCGGCATCCTCGGTTGTACGATGTTGTCGAAGGCGTCCCTGTAAGCCCACGGCACAGCCTTCCACGCCTCCTCCAGCTCCTCGTTGCCGAGGCCGAGTAGTTTCTGCCAGTAGCGCATCGAGGCCCTCGGCTGATAAACTCGTTCGATGAAGTCTTTGAGCTCCTCCGGCAGCTCAGCCCTGAACCTCAGCACCCTGAACCCCTCGACCGCTAATTTGCCGTTACCACGGGGGTCAGCCATACCACTCCCCCATCCGCCCCCCCCGGAGAGGCGGGATGCGGGGGAGGAGCGGCACAGCCAACCCCCGCAACGCTCGAGGACAGCGTGTCACGCCGCTGCAGAGCACGCGGGCGCAAGCGGCAGCACATGGCCTGTGACCCGGCCCAACCCCTCCCCGGACACCCCCGAGGCACCCAGGGGGCCAGCAGCGGGCCAGTGGTGGGGGGCTCAGCGATGAGAGCGGCCCCCGCGCCACACCCCATGCCCCGCGCACCCCCAGCGCGGAGCCAGGGCGTGGCGCCGCCAACGCCTCGCTTGCGGCCCGTCCACCCCCGAGGGCGGGGGGCCGGCTGCCAGGGGGCGGGGAGCAGCCGAAAAGCCGCCGAAAACAGCCCCTCGCCCTAGCCCGCCCCAGGCCGCGTGGGCGTGGAAGCGGGCCTCGGGCAGCCGGCTTGCGGGCGGGCACTACCGGCCCAGGGCCAGGCCACGTGGGCGCGGCCCCGCGTGCCGGCACTTTCACGCCTCAGCGGCCGCGCTGGGAGCCCGCGTGGGGATCCCTGGGGGCGCGGCGCCTCACCGGCGTAGCCCGCCGCCCCCTTGCGGGGGCCCGGCCCCCCACCCAGCCCAGTCCCACCACGTCCCAGAGGAGCGTGGAATGGTGGGCTGGGCGGGTAAAAAAGGGTGTTTTAAAGGGGCTTGCTCTCGGGCTCCCAGGCCCCGGCCGCCACTCCCCCCTAAACACTAGTACATAGGGGGTCGGCGTAGCCTAGGTGCCCGGGGCCGGCGTCTGCATGCTAGCCGCTTAACCCCCTCCCGCCCACTATCTTTTCCCCGAGAGTGCAGGCGCCCCCTGTGCGGCGCCAGTTTTCTCGGGGAAGCACCCTGGCCCGCGCCTTTGAAGCCGGATCACCCTTCACCGGCCTAACGCGTGCGGCGGCGGGCCTCGTGTTTCCCTGTGCGGAGGGGGTTAATATTTGCTCCGATGAATACGCCGAAAGTATAACAATGTTACACTTTGTTGGAGCTTACTGCTTTTCCAGGGCTTACGGCTGCGTGCGCAGGGCGAGGATATGCTCGCACATAGCGACAGTCATGCTGCACCGGAGGCAGCTCCGGCTCCGCGCCGGATGAGCCTCAGGGCAGCATCGCCGCACGCCAGCTCCTCTGGGCTGTAGCCGAGCGGCACGAGCAGGCTGCAGGCGCGCTCGGTGAGGTGGAGGTAGCGCACGTCGCCGACGACCGCCTCCCTGACGAGGCCGGCTGAGCGGAGCCTCTCCAGCGCAACGGCGATGTGCCTCGTGTTCCTCGTGGCGAAGGCCTTGCTGATCGGCTTCGGCTCCCGCAGGCGCCACAGCGTCCTTGCGAGGCCGGTCAGCTTGAGCCACCTCGCGACGCAGTCCCACACCTCGGCGCCGACCTCGACCATCACGGCTAAATGCGAGAGGGGGGTTATAAGCATTCACACATGCTGTGCTAAGAGCCTGACCCGCCGAGCCCGCGCTCGAACACCCACCAGCAACCCCCCAACCAAACCCTCGGGGGCGAGGGAAAGCGCGGGTCGAACACGGGAGGGATCCAGGGAAAAACTAAGAATAGCATTGCTACTCGAACTTAAGCACCCCGCCCGAAACGTATGAAATCTCCGCCGCCCGCAGGAGGAGCCTCCTGTTCCACAGCCCGTTGGTTTCCCAGCAGACCCTGAAGACCTGGCCCTCTCGGGCTTTGAGAGCCTCCTCCGCGGCCTTCAGGGCGTGGTACGCTAGGGGTCCGGGGTCTCCGCCGAAGAAGCACACGCATGTCACCCTAGGGTCCCTAGCGCGCTCGACGAGCCTCATGAGAGGGAGCCTTAAGCCCAGGTTCGCGCGCCTGCTATCCTAGTTCTGGCAGAACAGGCAGTTCAGGTTGCAAGCACCGTAGGCCACGGCGCGGTTGTAGTACCCTCTCTCGGGACCCCCAGGCGACACAGAGTACCTCGGGTAGCCAGCGCCCGTAGCTCCAGGGCAGAACCACGCGGCAACGCAGTTAGTCGGGTGGGGGTCGAGGTAAGCGAAGCCAGGCTCGTCCAGTGGGTGGGGGCGGACAAGCCTGCCCTGAGAGTTCCTGACGAGCCCGCAGAAGCCGACCTCACCATCTCTCATGCGGCAACGCCTGCCGCACGCCACGCACTCGACGCCGTCCCCGCTCGGGGGGCTTGGCAGGCCCAGGAGCCTCCGGGCCCTAATGTGCGCCTCCTCGGCGACCCTGAGGGCCTTGTCTGGGTTAGCCCTCAGGCATTCCAGGCACACACCAAGCGTCTCGGAGATAAGGTGGGAGCTCCGCCCGCAAAGCCTGCATGTGCCCAACAGAGCTCCAGCGAGAGAGACCGTAGCTTGCCTAAAAACCCTTCGTTCACTTTCACCGAACACTGCGGAAACGTTATATTCGTCGGTGCGTCCCCTATCACAGGTAAATGTCCACACGACTCACAGGGCTGTGCTTGAAGTGCCGAGGCGCAAAGCTACTCTGCGGCCTCCCGCGCTGCCCCTTCCTCTCCCTCTGGTCAAAGATGGGGGAGGTGAAGCCCCCGCCCTCAGCGGAGCTTCAGGCCCCATCACCCCCCTCAGTCTTTGTCGGCCGCGTGGGTTACCCCAACGTTAGGGTGGCCCCTGCTGTCGTCACCGCCGACGGGGACGTCTCGGTCTACGACCTCCCCGAGAGGTGGCTAAGCTACGGGGTTGAGGACGTCCTGAAGTTCAGGCTGAGCCTGGTTCTCGGTAGCCTTCGCGTCGACGCTCGTCATCCCGACGCCCTCGGGGAGGTCGCCCTGCTCTCGAGCTCCTCGAGGCCCGTCGACGTGGAGGTAAGGTTCCGCAAGCCTCCAAGGGGGGTTCAGCTAGACCCCCACGCCCCGCCCTTCGGACCCTCGGGGGTCGCCGAGAAGGTCAGGCTAGTGGATAACCCCAGCATCCCTAGGCCCCTTGAGAGGATACTGGGCGGCGACAGGGTGAGGGCCGACGAGGACGTGTGGAGGCTCTACGAGAGCGGGATACCGGTGTCGATGATACAGAGGGTGTTCTCGGTCGGCCTGCTAGGCAGGAGCGCCGGCAGGAGGCTTGTGCCGACGAGGTGGTCGATAACCGCCGTCGACGACATCATCTCGAAGAGGATCCTCGAGGAGGTGAAGCGCAACCCCTCCATCGACAGCTACCTCTTCTTCCAGCGCAGGTACTCGGACAACAACTTCGTGGCGATCCTAGCTCCGGGTGCGTGGAGCTTCGAGTGGATTGAGGCGTGGTTCCCGAACACAACCTGGAACCCTGGAACGACCGTGGAGGTGGAGGGCGACTGGGAGGGCTTCAAGGGGAGGAGCGAGTACGCGACGCTGGGCGGTTGCTACTACGCGTCAAGGCTCGCCGTCGCAGAGTACCTCAGGAGGCTGGGTAGGCAGGCGACCGTGCTCCTCATCAGGGAGATATACGAGGGCTTCTTCCTCCCGATAGGCGTCTGGTTCGTGCGCGAGAACGTCAGGGCGCTCTTCGCCTCGAAGCCCGAGAGGTACGACGACATCAAGGACGTGCTAGCGAGGCTCGGCTCGTCGACGAGGCTACCGCTGAGCGTCTGGCTCTCCAAGTCCAAGATCCTCAGGGACTTCACTAAGCAGACTAGGCTCGAGGTGGGATCCCTTGGAGGTGAGGTATGAGCGGGTCAGGGTGAGCCACGCGCTGTCCAAGTCGGGTCTCCCCGACCTAGACTACGCCTTCAACCCCTACGCGGGCTGCAACCACGGATGCCTGTACTGCTACGCTAGGGCTTTCACGAGATACCCGGAGGTTGCGAGGAACTGGGGGCGCGTGGTATACATCAAGGAGAACGTCGTCGAGGTCCTCGAAGCCGAGGTAAAGAGGGTTAGGCGGGGCTTAGTCGGAGTGTCCACCGTGACCGACCCCTACCAGCCCGTGGAGGCAAGGGAGAAGCTGACCCGCAGGGGCCTGGAAGTCCTCCTCCGCAACGGCTTCCGGGTGAGCATACAGACCAAGTCGCCGCTCGTGCTGAGGGACCTTGACGTCATAGCCCCCCGCAGAGGCCAGGTCGACGTCGGCTTCACGATCACCACGCTCGACCCAGCCCTCGCGAGGCTGATCGAGCCCAACGCTCCCCCTCCCGGAGCGCGCGTTGAAGCCCTGCGTAAGCTGGCATCCGAGGGGCTGGAAACCTGGGTGTTCCTGGGACCCATACTGAGGGGGGTAAACGACTCCGAGGACTCGATCGCGAGCGTAGTCGAGGTCGCCTTCGAGACGGGCTCAAAGCTGTACTACGACTACTACCACCACAGGCCCGAGCTGGTTGAGAGCATGCGGCCACTGCTGAACCGCTTCCCGCAGGCCATCGCTACTGAGGCGAGGTGGAGGGAGAGGGTGCGCAACGCCGTCGAGAAGGCTTGCCGGGAGATCGGCGCAGAGTGCGCGCCGGCATTCCCTGAGGCCAAAAGAGCTAGGAGCGTGCTCGAGTACTTTTAAATAGGGAGCGAGCGTTAGAAGCATCAGCGGGGCCCCTATCGTGCCTGGCGACGAGATCCTCAGGATATTCAGCCTACTCAACGGCTTGCGCGCGGAGCTCACCCCAACATTCCACATCAACGGCCACACAGTCACAGCCGAGGAGCTGCGAGTGCTGGAGGCTGTTGAGAGGGCTGGCTCCATAAAGAGGGCCGCGGAGCTGCTGGGCCTCGACTACAGGACGGTTTGGAACACAATCGCCAGGCTCGAGGAGGCTACCGGTGCGAAAGTCGTCGAAAGGGGGGCTGGAGGGCCCGGCGGCGGTGGCGCGCACCTGACTCCGGTAGGCGAGGCAATCCTCGCGAAGGCCAGGCTAGTGCGCGCGAAGCTCACCGGCATGCTAAGGGGCTTCGACCTCGCGAGGCCTGATGTGGTCATAGCGGGGAGCGACTGCGCGGTGATGGAGCGGCTCATCTCGGAGCTCGCCGAGAAGGGGGTCTACGGGCTCTACCTGAAGGTGGGCTCCACGCTGGGCGTGGAGGCGCTCAAGATGGGTTTGAGCCACGTCGCGGGGGTCCATATCCTCGACCCGGCTACCGGGAGGTATAACGAGCACCTGCTCAACCACCCCCAGCTGAGGGGCAGGGTGGTTTTAGTGAAGGGGTGGAAGAGAGTGATGGGGCTCGCATTCAACCCTAGGGTAAAGGATCCCCCCGATAGCCTCACCGGTGTTGTCGAGCGGGGCTTGAGGATCGCTAACAGGATCAAGGGCAGCGGGACCAGGATCCTCCTCGAGCACCTTCTCGAGCAAGCGGCCCGCGAGCTGGGGGTGCCGGTTTCGGCCCTCAAGAGGAGGCTCAAGGGCTACGGAGTTGAGTACACCACCCACCGGGAGGCGGCAAACGCTGTGGCGACAGGCAAGGCCGACGTCACCCTGACTGTGGACTGGGTCGCTAGGGAGCACGGCTTGGTCTTCAAGCCGCTGCTAAGCGAGGACTACGACCTGCTCATGATCAAGGACGTTCTCCCCAAGCTACCGCTAGCCGAGACATCTGTCTTCAAGGGCAGAGAGGGGTTAACCGTAATCGAGCAGCCTCCATGAACTTTTCGGGACTCAAGGACGCAGGCTAAACATTATTTAAGATCTTCTTTACTTTTAACTGAAGCGTAAAGCGCAAAAAATTAATTTTCATCAATATAAACTTTACACGATGTCTATAAAATTTGCACCCTGTAAGTCCACGGGGCCGAGAACTGGGAAGAGAGTAGCCATCGTCGGTGCGGGCCCGGCGGGCCTGGCTGCGGCGGGCGTCCTCTGCTGCCTAGGTCACCGAGTCGACGTGTTCGACAAACTCCCTGAGCCCGGGGGCATGCTGATATTCGCCATACCGGAGTTCAGGATACCGAAGTCCTCCGTCAGGGAAAGCGTCCGCGAGCTAGCGGGCCTGGGGGTGGGCTTCCACACGAACACCGAGGTTGGCAGGGATGTCCAGCTGCGCGAGCTCCTGGAGGATTTCGACGCGGTGCTCCTGGCTACTGGGACGTGGCAGGGGAGGAGGCTGGAGGTGCCGGGGGAGGACAAGGAGGGTGTTTACAACGCACTCGACTGGATCACGCAGTACATGATGGCTAAGAACGGGTACCAGGTCGTCGAGCCTCCCCCGCTCACCGGCAAGGTAGCGGTCGTCGGTGCAGGCCTGACGGCCGTCGACATAGCGGAGGTAGCCGTCAAGGAGTACGGGGCAGACGTCGTGATGCTCTACAGGAGGCCCATGAGCGTCGCCCCAGCGAAGCACATGCTCAGACACCTCGAGAGCCTCGGAGTCGAGTTCCTTGAGAACGTGGTTCCAGTGGAGATCCTCGGCGATTGGAAGGCCGAGAAAGTGAGGCTCGCGAGGGTGAAGCCGACAACCGACAGGAAGGCCGCGACTGAGATCATCCCGGGAAGCGAGTTCGAGCTGAACTTCAACGCGTTGGTTGTCGCGGTGGGTCTTAGGCCGACGCCCCCTGAAAGCGTGAAGAGCCTAGGCGTCGAGCTTAACAAAGACGGGAGCATCAAGGTCAAGGAGAATTTTGCGACGAGCGTTAAGCGCCTCTTCGCCGCGGGAGACGTGGCCCACGGGCCGTCTAACATAGGCTTAGCCATGCGGAGCGGCAAGCAGGCCGCAAAAAGCGTAGACGAGTACCTAAAGGCCAAGTAGCGGGCTAAGAACTCCGGTGACCTCGGACCAGGAGTACGCGACGCTCTGGGAAAAAGGAAACTGCTTTACTTTTCGTCTCAATCGGTTCGGCTCCGAATCTCTCGCTTTTGCCTACTCTTGGGTTAGTACCTCGAAGAAACGGTAAAAGGGCCTCTTCAACCATCTAAACAGCCCGACGATTCGCTCTAATAAACACAAACATTTATACAAGTGAAACAGCTATTTAGCGTCGCGGCTTAATGAGCGAGTGGCTGTCCATCGCCGAAACCATAGCCGTCGTCGCAAGCGTAGTGGGCACCGTCTCTGGGGCCACCTACTGGCTCGGGAGGAAGCTCGCCAGCCTCGAGAACCGGGTCGCTGGCTTAGAGCGCAAATTCGGCGGGCTCGAATCCCACATCGATCAGCTAGAGAGTAGGGTAGCCGGACTCGAGCTCGCGGTCGGGAAACTAGAAGCCCGCATCACCCAGCTGGAGAAGAAGATTGGAGACCTTGAAGAGAGGGTATCGGCCCTGGAAGGCAGAATGGGAGACCTTGAAGAGAAGCTCGCAGCACTAGAGCTCCGCGTCACCAAGCTGGAAGAGAGGCTATCTGCTCTTGAGTTACGGGTTGGGAGGGTAGAGGAGAGGCTGTCGGCTCTGGAGGGCAAGGTGGGAGACCTTGGAGAGAGGCTGTCAGCCCTGGAGTTACGCGTCACCCAGCTTGAGGAGAGGCTGGAGCAGCGCATTGGAAGGGTAGAGGAGAAGGTCAGCAGGCTGGGCAGGGGGGTTAGGAGCGTCAACGAGCTGTTCCTAGACATCTTCGGCTACGAGGGTGTTCTCAGAGCCGAGGCCGTGACGTTCGCGAAGTCTGAGCTGGCGCGCGTCCTCGAGCTCGCCGAGAACCCTCTGACGAAGGAGGAGTGGAGCCGCCTAAAGCAGCTCCTCGAAAAGGACGACCTCAACCTCGAGGAAGCCCAGGAGCTCTACAGGATAGCGGACAAGCTCGTCGAGGAGCACGGAGACAGGATCGAGGTCTGGAAGCTCCTATGGTACTCAAGGCTGTGGATCGGAATCAACTGGCGCAGGATGGCCGAGCAGCGGAAGAAAGCCCAGCAGCAGGCCGCACAGCAAGCCTAGACACCACTTGTAGTGCCCCGCACTGCCTGCAGAAAAGCAGATCTACCTCTGATCCTACCTAGAAGCATGGTCTCCCCCCTTGAGCTGCCTGGTGCGAGGCTTAGGCTCCTAGAAGCGCTGAGGAGGCGTGGGCTCTACGCGCACATGCACGCTTACGAGTACATCCTGGGCTACCGGGGCAGGATCGTGGGCGTTCTGCTGGTCGAGCCCAGAAGGCTCTCAGCCACCCTTTACTCCGCCGACAAACCCCCCGAGGAGCTTCCCGCCTTGGTTCGGGAGGCACTCGCGGAGGTAGACCCGTCCGTGAGGTTGGAGCTCAAGCCCACGTGGGAGGCATAAGCGCTAGCGGCGAGCAAGGACCCCGAGAGCGGTCTTCGCGAGTCTCCTGAACCAGCCGTCTATGAGGTAGAGGACGGTGAAGTAGACCGCGCCCCCCGCTACAACGGCGAGGAAAGCCTCCCTGATCCTCCACGGGTTGATGTACACGGCGGTCAGGCACATCGGGACGGATGCGGCAGCGTATCTTGTCGCTGAGCCGGCGACGCGGCGGAGGCTGACCTTACCCCTGGCGAGAGAGTAGAGCATGAGGAACGCCGCGGCCTCGGCGGCGAGCCACGACGCGCGAGCCCAAGCAGCAACCTCAACCTCCCCCCTCGTGAGGAAAAGCGCCACCAGGACACCCGAGACGCCGAGAACCGACCTGACAAGCCCAACCACGACCGTCCTGAAGATGTAGGTCCCGCGGAGCGCAGCCGGGTCCAGTACCTCGATGTCACGCCTCTCCATTCCTTGAAGCACATCCGCCAAAAGGCCGTTGACGACGCCGACGAGCGAGGCCAGGGACGCCGCCACGAGAGCCGGGCCGGCGACAGCGTAGTCCGGGTTAAGCAGGTAGAGGAGGTTCGGCGCCAGCGCGATGGCCCCGAAAGCCGTCGGGACTCCCAGCAGCAGGGTGAACCTGAGGACCTCCTCCACCCTCTCCCCCGCGTTCTCGTGCGACTGGAGAAGGCTGGGGTACAGCCCGCGGCCAAGAGTAGAGGAGTAGCTGACGAGGTTCGAGAACGTCAGGACAACGGTGTAGTAGGCCACAGCCCTGTTAGAAGCGAAGTGGGAGATCAGGGGCACGTCCGCCATCGCCACGATCGATGCCGGCAGCCCCAGGGCGTTCACCCACGAGTAAGCCAGGATCCTCCTGGCGAGCTCGAGGCTCGGCCTCCGCGCGAGGTCTCTCCTTGTGAAGGCGACCAGTAAAGCCGTCTGGCCAGCGTGCCCGGCTAGGACGGAGAGCATCGCCGTGATCAGCGTTACCCTGGCTGTGGTGGCGAAGAAGAGGGCTGCCAGGAGCTTCACCGTCTCGAACACGAACTCCGACACAGCAGCCAGAGGGGGGTTTACGGCGTAGAGCGCAGAGTACATCGCGCCGTTGAGGTAGAGGAAGGGGAGGTACGCGATAGACAGCAGCACGGCCTCGTAGGGGACGCCGAATGAGCTGCTGATCGCCCCCGAGAGAGCCCACAGCAGGGCCATAGAGAGGAGCGAGAACGCCGACGAGAGGGTGAGCCCTGTTGTGAGGCTCTCAAGCACCCCCCTGGCCCTGAACCTCGTAACCCAGTAGTTGACTACCGTAGCCATGCTGGCGTAGGAGAGCACTGACGAAACCACGCTCCAGGCCCCGAACTCGCTCGGCCTGAGGTTACGCGTGATGACGAGTACGAAGCCCGCGCCCACCAGGACGCTGTACAGCTTCTCGAGGTAGAACAGCAGCCCGGTCCTCTTCAGCCCCACAGCCCCCCACGCTCCCTAGCAGAAAGATAGAGGAGCACGCCTGCAACCGTCTTGAGGTCCCCGAAGCCGCCGCCCACCCGCCACAGGTACTCCTGGGGGCTCATCTCCACCACCCTGAGAACCTCCCCGGGCTCCGGGTGGGCCTCCGCGTGCTCGAGCCTGCCTGCGAGGAAGAAGTGCAGCACCTCGTCGCTGTAGCCCGGAGCCACGCTGAAGCCACCAAGGTACCTCCACTCCCCAGCCCTGTAGCCCGTCTCCTCCTCCAGCTCCCTCTTAGCCGCCTCAAGAGGGCTCTCACCGGCCTCCAGCCTCCCAGCAGGGAGCTCCACGATCCACCTCTGGAGCGGGGCCCGCCACTGCTCGACGAACACGAGCCTATCCTCGCCCCTAACCGGTATGATCACCACCGCCTGGCCGAACTCCACCACGTCCCTCACGTACGTCCTACCGCCGACCCTGACCTCGCGGCGGAAAAGCCTCACCCTCCTGCCCTCGCAGAGCAGCGTGTCGCTGACTGTTTCAGGCGTGTTGGACACGAAGGCTCATATCCACCGACCTATAAAATATTTTCATCGAGATGGTTACAATGAAAAAGCATATATACGCTATGATAAAAATCATAGCGGTAAGATTATGAAGCAGACTGGAGCAAAGAGGTTCAATATAGTCGCCTTCTTGCTGGTGGCTATGATAAAAATCATAGCGGTAAGATTATGAAGCAGACTGGAGCAAAGAGGTTCAATATAGTCGCCTTCTTGCTGGTGGCTCTCGCTTTAGTCGGGGCCGCGTACTTCTACTTCACTAACCAGCCTCAGGCAAAGCAGAAGACGGTGCTCCGGATCGCAACCACCACGAGCGTTGACGCGACAGGTCTCCTCGACGCTTTGAAGAAGGAGTTCGAGTCCACTTATCCTGACATCAACGTCACCTGGGTCGCAGTCGGGACCGGCCAAGCGCTGCAGATAGCGATGAGGGGGGATGCTGACATGGTCATAACGCACGACAGGCCGTCCGAGGAGCAGTTCATAAAGCAGGGTTACGGCGTCCACGGTATCTCCTTCGCCTACAACGACTTCGTGATCCTAGGCCCCCCTAACGACCCAGCCGGGATCAAGGATGCCAAGAGCGCCGCGGAGGCCTTCAGGCTGATAGCGCTGGCGGGGGAGCAGGGCAGGGCAGTTTTCGTGTCGAGGGGTGACAAGTCCGGGACGAACCTCAGGGAGCTGAGGCTCTGGGAACAGGCGGGGGTGAACGCCACTGGCCGCCCCTGGTACAAGGAGACCGGGCAGGGCATGGCGCAGACGCTCATGGTCACCGACCAGCTGAGGAACGCCTACACGCTCAGCGACAGGAGCACCTACTTGGCATTCAAGGACAAGCTCTCACTCGCGGTGCTCTTCCAAGGCGACCCTGCTCTCCTAAACATATACAGGGCAACCCTCGTCAACAGCACCCGCTTCCCGTGGGTTCACTACGACGCGGCCTACAAGTTCGTGAAGTTCCTTATCTCCCCCAGAGGGCAAGCCTTAATAGGTAGCTACACTAAGGGCGGCGCTAAGCTGTTTAACACATGCTTCGGCAACGTCTCCAAGCTCGGCATCGTTGACCCATACGAGGAAGAGCAGATCGCCTGGTGGAGGGAGCAGTTGCAAAAGGACCCGTGAACCCTCTCACGGAGCCTACCCCCCAAAGCTTTTTTCCGTGCCCCCCTACGATACCAGGAGGGCGGTTCGTAGTGATCGACGCGACGCTGAGCGAGGTAGTCTCGATAACCCTTCTATCTTTACGTGTCTCGGCGACGGCCGTAGCCCTATCCTCAGCCTTCGGGCTCCCGCTGGGGGCGTTCATCGCCAGTAAGGAGTTTAGGGGCAAGCACGTCACAGTCACCGTGATAAACACGCTGATGGGCACGCCCCCCGTTCTCCTGGGCCTCCTCCTCTACCTCCTCCTCTCCCGCCAAGGCCCCCTCGGCTGGACAGGCCTCCTCTTCACCCCCGAGGCCATGATCGTCGCCCAGTTCCTCCTGACCCTCCCGATAACCACGGGCCTCACCATCACAGCGGTCGAGTCGTTGCCCAGGGACCTCAGGGAGCTCGTGCGCTCGCTGAGGGCCAGCGCCCTTTACGAGGCGCTACTCCTCCTGAACGAGTCCCGCGTCAACCTCCTGGGCGCGGTCCTCGCTGCGCTGGGCCGGGCGATATCGGAGGTGGGGGCTGTTATCATCGTCGGGGGAAACATAAGGTACCAGACACGGGTCCTCACAACAGCCATCGTCTACTACACGAACGCCGGCGAGTTCGACACCGCGATCGCTCTCGGCGCGGTCCTCGCCCTCGTCTACCTCGCCGTCAACACCGCCGTGATCATCCTGAAGCTCAGGGTGGGGAAGAGTGCCGCTTGAAGCACAAGAGGTGTCGAAGAGCTACGATGGAAGACCCGTGCTCAAGAGCGTGAGCCTGATCGCCGAGAGGGGGCAGGTGACGTGCCTCATAGGCCCCAACGGCTCCGGAAAGACCACCCTCCTCCGCATACTCGCCCTCCTCGAGAAGCCTGACTCCGGGAGGATCCTCCTCGACGGGGCGGACCTCTCGATCAAAGTCAGGGAGCGCGCTGCCAGGATAGCCTACATGCCCCAGAGGCCAGTCGCCCTGACCGCAAGCGTCTACGGAAACGTATTCCTACCCCTGAGGGCAAGCGGCGTCCCTGGCCCCGAGGCCTCGAAGAGGGCGAAGAGGTACCTAGACCTCCTAGGCCTCACTGAGCTCGAGGACAAGCCCGCCCAGAGGCTCTCCGGGGGGCAGCGGCAGCTCCTCGCCATA
This sequence comes from Infirmifilum tikiterense, assembly GCF_054696565.1. The sequence goes on along the minus strand of NZ_CP182482.1, from coordinate 1,520,343 downwards.
GCGAGGGCGCTGGCGCTGGAACCAGACCTGCTCCTGCTCGACGAGCCGACGAGCCACCTAGACCCCTCAAACGCCTCCAAGGTGAGAGCGCTGATAAGGGAGTACGTTAAATCGCGTGGCATCGTAGCGGTCATCGTCTCCCACTCCCCCCAGGAGGTCGCGGAGCTCTCCGACAAGACCGTGCTGCTCTTCGATGGGGCCGTGAAGGGAGTCTACGCGCGGCAAGCCGTGAGCGAGGAGCTACTAAAACTCTTTTACTCCTACTGAAAAACCCTCAAGCAGCAAAAAGCATATAAAGAACGAATGTGAAAATATATCATGGCACCGACCAGGCTCGGGCTGGACGAGAAGGCTGAAGCCGCCCTCAGCTACCTCCTCGGCGTGATAACTAGCTGGATCTTCCCCTTCCCCATAAACATTATCCTCGTCCCAGTAGCCGGCATAATCTTCCTTATCCTCGAGCCCGAGAACTACTTCGTCAGGTTCCACGCAGCCCAGTGGACGCTGGCGGCGATCACGTTTATCATCCTCACCTTAGCATTACCCTCCCTCTGGATCCTGTGGAGCCTCCTCCGCCTCATAGTCGTCATAATCGGAATCATCAAGTCGCTACAAGGGGAGCTCTACAAGTTCCCATTCATCGGAGACCTAGCAGAACAGTTCATAAAGCCACCACCCCCACCTCCCCCACCCTGAAAAACCGAGATTTTTCTCGTACGAAAGCCAGCTTAAGGCAAGGGTAGCGGGTCCTCCAGGAGCCAGACGTGCTCGCGTCCTGAGGTCGATCCACGCAGAGGCCTCCAGCAACGCTTAACTCCAACCGCAAAACTCCGTAGCCGCTCTATCAGTGTTTCACGGGCCCCTCACCTCCAGCAGTACTTCGCCCAGGGCTCTACTGGGGCGCCGCAGCTCGGGCAGGCGCGTAGCGTCGCGCGCTCCCGGGCCGGAGAGCGCTCCGCCCGCTCAGCCGCCTCGAGCCAGACTACCCTCCTCTCCTCCACGCCCCCGCTCCTCGCGACAACGGCTACGGGCAGCCTGCCAGCCGTCTTCGGCTTAACGGGGACCTCGACGGGGCCCTCAGCCTCGCCAGGGTCGATCCACTCCACATCCCCCTCGAGAAGAAGCCTCGCCCTGCCGCCCAGCCTAACCCTCAAAACACCCCACTCACCAGCAGCCAGTTGAGGGGCCTCGACCGACACGAGGAGCTGCTCCACACGCTGGCTTTCCACGGGCCTCTGCTTAGCTGGCTGAACCAACCGCCCCCGCCTCGCCGACTTGAGGAGCTTCATGACTTCCCTGTGCCCTCCCTTCCTCGCGAGGTCCAAGGGAGTCCTCCCCTTCTTATCCCTCGCGTCGACGTCCGCCCCGCTCTCGACGAGCAGCCTAGCAACATCCAAGTAGCCTTCCATAGCGGCCACGTGCAGCGGCGTATAGCCGAATTCGCTCCTGGCGTCGACGTCTGCGCCGCTCTCTACGAGTAGCCTAGCAACATCCAGGTGGCCCCGAGAAGCGGCCAAGTGTAGCGGCGTCCGGCCAGACTGCTTGAGGAGCTTTCTAACCTTTTTCAAGTCCCCCTTAGCCGCCGCGAGGTGGAGCTCGCTCATCGATTGGGAGTGCTTGTATCTTCCTAAAAACTTGATGGTCGTGGTGTCGGCTTGAGAGCTTCAAGGTTTTCGGTAATTAGACCAGGGCATGGGCTTCAAAGTTCCTCCGGTGGCGTGCTTTGGAGGCTCACGCAGCTTCCCAGCGCTTCACGGGAAAAGTTGTGCGGCACAGACCGCGCCAACCAGGGTGCAAGCAAACGCGCTTGTAGCTGGCAGTTGCACCAGCGGGAATTAGTCGTGGGGCTAAAGCACACCGCTCAGCGCTTTTGAGCGGGCTTTGAGCTACAACGGTGGTGTCGCTTTGAGCCTGGAGCGGCGCGACAGAAGCTACTCGGAACAAACGGCACGTCTTTTCGCGGTGTTGGGGCAGCTGTCGCCCAGACCCCTGATCCTCCTCTGGAGCTTCGATGTAACCCGTGGTTGGCGCTTCACTCCCTCGTGCTGGAGCACCGAGTGTGTTGCCTCGGATCATACGTACCTGGGGCTACCGCCTCCACGTTCCTGCTAGCTTCCACCTCGTGCTGCCTACTTGAGGCTCTAACACGCTGTAACTAGGACGAGGGAACGCTAGGGGTCAGTTCTCGCTCTTTAGACCTCCACTAACCTCATGTGCTAATGCTCCGGAGGCCATAGCGCTCGAAGCATAATAACTCGTGCGTGCACCCCTTGGCGAATAGTGCTCTTAGGTGGCGTTGATCCGTTCTCTTCGGCTAGTAAGCTGGTAGCCTCCGTGCATTTGCTGTGTACGCAACGAATCTATGAGAGTCTAAGGTGTTGCCAAAGCGGGGGTTGAGGCGCCTCGCGTAATACTTCGCCGATGCCCTGGGGCATTAGCCCGTTTTTCGGCTTCTCCTGAAGTGCGACTGCTCGAGCGGGGCTTGCGTGTGTTGTTGAGTCGCTCGCTACCCTGTGCTGAGCCCCGATTATCACGGGGGTATTTATGCCAGCGGGCTTCTTTTCAGAGGGGTGTGTCGTGGCAGTTCGTGCAGGAGGCGCTGAATACGAGCGAGTCTGGGTGTGTGAGCATGTCGAGTTCGCGGAGGCCTACATGAGCAGGGCGCTTGAGCTACTTGGGAAAGGCAACCCCTACGACGCCGCCGAGAAGCTCTGGGCCTCGGTGCGGCGTGTCACCCTCGCGCTTACCGAGCTCGCCCTGGGCCGCGTGGCGCCCGAGAGGGGTGAGACGTGGAGGGCGTTCATCGCGAGAGCGCTCCGGGTAGCCGGCCTCGAAAGCGGCCGGGCCGAGGAGCTGGCGTTAGTGTTCGTCGAGGTCCGGGACAGGCTGCACGGGGCTGTCTTCTACGGCGCGGTGTACGAGGAGCAGGAGCACAAGCCGGTGTTCGAGAAGGGCTTCGAGTACGTGAGGGTCGTTGCCGGCCTCGTCTCCAGGCTCGCGGGCGCCACGACCTGATGCCTCGCCTGCGCTGGGGCAGGCTTTCAGCTTTCCCCGCGGGTTCGCTTCGGGGTTTTTATAGCTCGTCCGCGGGTTAGTGGGTGGGTGTGTGCTCCTCCTTTTCTGCCCCCACTGGCCCCCTTAAATTTTTCGTCATCTTTCTTCGGCCTCGGGGTCGCCACACGGGGGCGACGCATCGCCCTCTTCGGGCCTGCCCCTCTCGGGGCCTCCGGGGAGGAGCACCCGGCGGCCGCCACGCCTCAGCGGCAGCAGCGGCCAACTGCCCTACACCTCAATCGTGGCGGTGCTGCAGGGGTTTATCTCCCTTTCGCTGTGAACGCTGAAAGTGAAACCACTCGCCGCACCTCCCAGGAAGGTGCAGAGGGCTTAAAAGCGGGCACCGGCTGGTGAAGGCGTTGCCGGGGGTGGGAGACACCTACCACTGGTACAACGTGTGGATAAGCGAAGGGAAATATGGGTGCGACTTCTTCCGCGCTTATGGCTACGTGCGCAGGGCGAGGGTCTGCAGCCACATCGCCACCGTCATGCTTTATAGGAGGTAGCTGAGGCTCGGAGCCTAGCTCACAAAGACAATATTTTTCATAGTGTTCCAGGGGGGTTATATTCTCAGAGAGGTTTTGAGTACCATGCACAGCAGTGAGAAGCTGAAGGATAGCGCCGAGGTCCTAAGGAGGCTTAGCCGGGTCGTTGAGGACCCGGAGCTCCTCGAGGGCCTCTGCGCCATCATAGCCGATCTGGTGGAGGCCTTCAGGCCGCTCTCCGTCGTGGTCGCGGGCTCCCTGGCGAGGGGGAGGTTCGTGAAGGGGGTTAGCGACGTCGACCTGCTAGTGGTGGTCGAGCGCGTCAGGGACGAGGACAGGTTCCACCTGAGGGCTGTGGGCTCCACAGACGTGGAGATCACCGTGGTGGGACTCGACGAGCTCGTGGAGGCGGTGGGGCGCGGGAACCAGTTCTACAGGGAGTGCCTCGACGGCGTGGAGGTGTACGGCGAGCTTCTCCCGGAGCTGAGGCGCCGAGCCGGCCTGCACAGCTAAAAGCGCTCAAGGCCTGTCGCAGGGGATTCCCTTTTGCCCCGCAGTTGAGCGTCGGTTGTTAGTGGAGGCTCTTCAGCTACAAGCCCCTCAGGGGGTCCGGCGTCTAAGCTTGTGAGACTTCTAACCTGGAGGCTTCGAGAAAAAAATTAACGGGTGAAGGCTGGCTTAGGGCGGGGGTAGCGAGTTCTTCAGGAGGTGGACGTGCTCGTCTGTGAGGTCGGCCTGCGCGAAGGTCTCCAGCGATGCCTGCCCGCCCCTTACCGCGACCCTGTGGAAGAGGAACTTCTTCGCCGCGAGGTCGGCTGTGAAGACCCTCAATTCGGGTAGCGACTCGAGGTAGCTGGACAGCTCCCTGTCGGCCAGGACTGCCTGAAGCCTGTTGGTCGCGAGCCACGTCCTTACGTGGATCACGAGCCTGCCCCTGAAGCCGCTCCCCGACAGGGCCCTCAGGAAGTCGACGGTGTGCCTGTTCACGTCGGACATCCTGCTCTCGCCGCCGAAGAGGATCATGACGGTGTCTGGGCCCCAGGAAGCCACGCGGGAAGCGGTCTCGCGCGGGTTCGCGGGGTTGTACTCGAAGACGGACACCAGCTTCTCCCTCCTCCCGTTCAGCGCCCAGTAGGTGGCCGCGGTGGCCGATGCTATCGAGAGGCATATCCTGTCGTTCAAAGGCACCAGCGCAACCCTGCCAGCGCCCTTGAGCAGCTCAGAGCCGATGAAGTACCCGGTCAATGCGCGCAGGTAGACTTCTTCGCCGATTGTAAGCAGCCCAGCTGTAGCACCCTTATCCGACAACTTCCTCACCGCTCGGACCAATTCGTTTAAATTTATAAATATTTGGTTGGTATATCTAACCATGAAACGCGTATATCAGTTAGGAAAGAAAAATCATCATCTACCCGTCTAATTCTATCGAGGGTAAACGCGCGATAATGAGGGCTGTGACACGCTACCTGAGAAATCCAGCGCAGCTACCTCTGCTGAGAGGGAACAGGGGTGCATTTTAGCGGCGGAGGGCTCAAACGCTGCTACACCCATCCTTCAGTAGAGGAAAATCGAGTTTACATCAAGGCCCGCACCTTTGATGGTTTGCGCGGGCACCTCCTCGAGGTCCCGGATCATTTTTGTGCGAGGCGGGAGCTTAGGGTGGCTTGATGGTGAGGTCTATGCTCACGTGTACGTCCACGCCTGTGAGCGCGCGTATGGCCTCTTCGATCATCGCCTCCAGCCCGCTGACCCGCGATAGCTCTTCGAGCCTGTTCACGTCGAGCCGGACGACTGCCCTCACGGCGTTCGCCCCCTCAACGCTGAGCTCCACGTCCTCCGGGAGCACGCCCAGGTGCGAGGCGACGACCTCCCTGGCGAGGAGCGTGAAGCCCCCTGCTAGCCTGCGCCGGGCTTCCAGCTGCGTGAAGGCTGAGGCGCTGTTAACCAGCACTAGGGTCAGGGTGAGCACCACCAGGAGCTTCGCCAGTAGGGTTGCTTCCCTCCCCCTTATCGGCTTGTAAAGTGCCACCCCGATGGCGGTCGCGAGGGCCACGGTGAAAAGCGCTGCGATGGAGCTCAGCAGGTGGATCCCGAGGATGTAGCCGAGGCTAAGCCACAGGAGGAACGAGGAGACAGCAACCCACGCCAGGCTCCCGGGGCTGCCTCTCCTCCTGTACTCCCTCACTTGGGAGGCTACGACTGCCGAAGCGGCGATTGCGAGCGCTGTGCTGGCGAGAAGCGCGGCCCACCTCGGCATAGCTGTCGGGAGGAGGGCTGTAAGGCTGTCCGCTACTGCCGCGATGACTGAGGCGTGCGCGCTGGAGAGGAGGTTGGATATGGTGCTCGTCGCCAGCGCGGCTAGGCCGAGGGAGGCTAGGGGGAGGAGGGCCGTCGAGTAGATCCTCCTGCCTATTTTCGCTAGAGCGTCGCCCAGGGAAGCCCCCCTCGCGACCCCTAGCACCGCGTCTGCCCACGCCTCGACAAGGGCTAGGGACCCGAGGAGGGGGTTCCGGCCCCCGCCGTGCCTTTCCCACACGTGGCGGAAGACAGGTGCGAGTATGTAGATCTTCGCCACCAGGTAGCCGGTGATCATGAGGGCTAGCACGTTGATAGTGAGCAGGGAGGCTGCCCCGGTGAAGAGGCGGGGGTTGAGCATCGCTAACGAAACGCCCACCGCCGCGGCGGGCGGGACGAGAGCTATGGCTATCGCGGCCCCCACGAGGGGTCCCACCTCTCTCCTGTAGATCATTGAGAGGGACGCTACAGCGCCTGCGCACATCGCCACGGCCGCGTCGGCTAGGTTCGGCGAGCCCCTGGCCTCCAGCTCGGGGGTCGGCTGGAGGGGCACGAAGAGGCTGGCTGCCAGGGAGATGGCGAGCGAGGATAGAACTATCACCACTATCCCCACGGCGGTGTCCCTCAGCCCCCTGTAGAAGTAGCGCAGCGCCTCGCTGTTGCCCGGTGTGCGGGTTGCTAGGCTTGCGGCCCCCGCTACGGCGACGCCCATCAGGCTTGAGAGGAGCATCGAGCCTATTATGGCGGTCACGTTGTTGGTCATCAGGCCGATCGAGGCGAGGAAGGTGGCGAGGATGAGCCTCAGGTAGCCTCCTGGCTTCTCGAAGGAAGTGATCTCGCCTCCCGCGGCCTCGAGGATCTCGGATGCGTGCGCTGAGACCGCGTCGAGCACTTCTCCGTCTGGCTTACGGTCGGAGACGAGGCTGACCAGCTCGCGGTAGTCAGCCGCGTAGAGCGGGTAGAGTGCGACGAGGAGGAGCACAAGGAGCAGGAAGGCTGCGGCGAGCTTTGCCCAGAGGTAAGTTGCGTCGGCGGGGAACTTGAGCGAAGAGTCCAGGGGGACGAGGGCCGACCACACGAAGAGCTCGTAGCCTCCGGCAGACGAGGCGAGCCCGTATACTCGCTCTATGGACCTGTAGAGGTCTCCGTAGAGCAGGGCAGCTTCCTTAAGGTTCTCCCGAGCTGCCACTAGCGCCGCTAGGCGGCTTAGACCCGTGTAGATCCTACTCCTCTCGCTGTCGATCTCGCCCAGGAGGGTGGAGTTCCTGACGACCGGCCTAACCCTGGAGAGCTCGCCCTCAACCTCGGACAGCCTGGAGACCAGCCGTAGCAGGCTCGCACGCGAGGGGGCAACGTACACCTCAGTGCTCGAGGCTGCGCTCGCGCTCGCCGCGGATACGGTGACCGCGGCGGTGTAGACGCCAGGCTGGAGCCTGACGACGGGCACCGCGACGTAATCGGAGCCGCTGAGGTTAACCCGTAGCGTCTTCTCGAAGGCCAAGCCACCACCCTTGAGGCTCAGGCTCACCTGGGTAGGCCCGGCGACGCCGGTCACTCTAACGGTGATGTCGAAGCCTGCTGAATCGTCAACCCACCTTGGTACTTCGAGGAGCACCTGAAGCGGTTGCGCAAGCAGAAGGGGCGGGAAGAGCAGTGTGAGTAGCAGAACGCCCGCTGTCCTAAGCACAGCAAAGCAGATGAGGGCCCGCTTAATAAGCTTGCCTCACCGAACATAACATAAGATAAAAAATAAATACAAGTGTTAAAAAATAAATTTCCTGTATGAGGAGTTACACAAGAACTCTGATATCTTTAGTGCTTCTAGCAGTCCTTCTAACCGCCTTTGCGGCTCGCACCCCCCGCTTCTCCGCCGCCCCCAACGGCCCTAAAACCCTTACCTCCAGCCTCGCTTTCAAGGCGCCCTCCTTAGTGAAGGCACCCGTAGAGGGCTACGAGGTGGTCAGCGTAGTGGACACCCAGCCCTATCTGAGGCCGGGAGCACCAATAGTGCCTGTGAAGGTCATTAAGTTCGAGCTCCCCTACCACGCCGAAGTTCTCTCAGTGAAGGTGAGCTACCGGGAGGCCCAGCTCCCTGGAAAGCACAGGCTACTCCCCTCACCGCAACCCGTTAGGCTTGACAAGGCGAAGAACGCCACCGCGCGGGAGGTCTACGTAGAGGACCCGAAGATTTACAGCTCAAAGGCCCCGTACCCGGGCAAGGTCTACGAGTACGAGGTCCACCGCGGCTTGAACGCTCGCGGCGAGAGAGCGACAATCGTAGTTGTCAGGATATTCCCCGTCCAGTACGTGCCCGCGGAGGGGCGGATCAGCTACATCAGCTCCGCCGAGGTGACGGTCGAGTACACTTCCAGCGAGGAGCCCAAGCCCCTACTGGACTTGAACCTAGTCATCATATCTCCCCCCGAGCTCAGCCCCTACGCCAACCAGCTGGCCGAGATCAAGAACCAGACTGGCCTGAAGTCGATCGTCGTGACAACCGACTGGATATACAGCAACTACCAGGGCGTCGACAAGCCGGAGAAGATCAGGAACTACCTGAAGGACCTCGCCTCCCAGACGGGAAGCCTTTACGTGATCCTCTTCGGCGACACAAACCTCATCCCAACCCGCAGGGTGCACTGGAGCGGGATCGAGGACTACGCTTGGATCAACCCCTACGTTGAGACCGACCTCTACTACGCCGACCTTGACGGCTCCTGGAACGCGGACGGCGACAGCGACTGGGGTGAGCCCGGGGAGGACGGCGTTGATGGCTACCCGGACATCGTAGTCGGCAGGCTCCCTGTGAGGGACGAGGCCACCGCTATGGCCGTCGTGAGCAAGATCGCCGGGTACCAGCCCGAAAACAGCTGGTTCAGGAGGATCCTGTTGCTCGGCACCGTGACCTTCTGGGATCCGCTGCGGCCTGAGGGCGAGATAACCAAGGACTACATCGAGCAGTACGCCCTGCCTGAGGACTTCTCGTGGACCAAGCTCTACGAGGGGCTGGGCAACCTCACCCGCAGCAACGTGATCCGGGAGATCAGCAACGGCTACGGGTTCGTCAACTTCGCGGGGCACGGCAACACATGGCTCTGGTGGTTTGGGAGCTGGTCTGATGAAGGGTACTTTACATCAGGTGACGTCTTCTTCTTCCTCGGAAACGGGAACAAGACAGCTGTTGTCTTCGCGTCAGCCTGCTTGACGAACGACTTCGCGGACACCGACGTGGCGATCTCGGAGGCATTCATCCTCCACAGGGGAGGGGCGATAGCCTACGTTGGAGCAGCCGAGTTAGCCTATGCTTACATCGGGTACTGGACCACCTACGGGTTAAGCAATGCTTTAGACGTGATGTTCATTAGATCGTTCAAGGTCCTCGAGAACGCTACAGCGCTATTGCCGGGCCCCAGCCCCGGGCTCATGCACGCCCTCGCCCTAGAGGAGTACCTGAGCACCTTCGGGACGGGCTGGGACCTCGACTGGTACACCGTAGTGGAGTACGGCTCGCTCATCGGCGACCCCTCTGCAATCCTAAAGGGCGCAGGTAGCCCTCCGCCGCCCCCGCCCGAGCCGGTGCTCAGGGGCTGGGTGCTCGACCCTAACCAGCAGCCCGTCGCCGGCGCTGTGGTCAGGCTGTACGACTACTTCAGCGGCCAGTTGCTCTACGAGACGGTCGCTACGGACGGGTACTACGAGTTCCGGGGCATCAGCTCGGGCACCTACCGCCTGAACGCGAGCAAAGGCGATGCCTGGGGCACCAGGACCTTCTACTACCCGCGAGTCCCCATGACCGTCAACGTCACGGTCCAGGAGATAAAGCTCGTGCCCAACACCGTCCTCATCGTGGTGGACGACGACGCAAGGTTTAAGCCAGACGAGGGCTTCTGGCCCGAGGAGTTCGAGGCCGTAGCGTCCTCCCTCGGGTTCAGCGTCTTCGTGTGGAGGGAGAGTGAGCTCGGGGAGCCGCCCCTGGACATGCTCCTCAACGCGAACGTCCCTCTGGTGGTCTGGCACTCGGGAACAGGCTATTGGTGGGCGGTCAGCCCCACGGAGGCGGGCACGCTCATACAGTTCGTCGAGGCCGGAGGCAGGCTCCTCTTGGAGGGCGAGGACATCGGACTCGACCACGGGTGCGACGAGTTCATGGTGAGGGTCGCCCACGCCTGCTACCTCGTTGACAATGCTGGGGCAGGTCCCGTCGAGGCTACGCTGCTCCACCCGGTGACGAGCGGCATATCTGTCCTTGCTTTCTCCGCGCAACCCCCATGGCCTGATGGCGTCTACCCCGTCAACGGGGGGGTTGAGGTAATGCGCTACACCGGCACAGACTACTCTGCCGTAGTGGTCTACGACGGCCTGCCGCTGGGCTCCAACGCGAGGGTCGTCTACGTGGCCTTCCCCGTCCACTACCTCAACGCCTCAGACCGCGACGCGCTCCTGAGGAACGCCCTGAGGTGGCTCTCGACGTCCGTCTACCTCGTGCCGAGGACTGACAAGGCAGTGTACCAGGCTGGCTCCCAGGTGCTGCTCTCGGCAACGGTGTACAACGCCTCCACCCCGCTCCCGGGCTTAAACGTAACCGCGGAGGTCTACCGCCCCGACGGGAGCCTGCTAGCAAGGGTGGCAATGCAGGACGAGGGCAACGGGACGTACTCCGGGATTGTGCAGATACCTTCAGCCGCGCCCATTGGAGACTACCTGGTTAGGGTGTACGCCATGCGCGCAGGCGAGGTTGCGGCCTACGGTCAAGCGGCGTTTAAGGTGGTGCTAAATTACTGGGGCCTCGGCCCTAAGTTCGACGTTGTCTCCGTCCTCTACTCGGCTGGGAGCTCAGTTCTGGTCGTGAACGCCTCGAGTGAAGCTGGGCTGCCGGTGCTCGCGGTCTACTATGTGCTCTGCTCGCAGGGCTCCTGCACCGGCTTCGCAGCGCAGCCAGCCGACGGCAGCTTCGGCGGTGCGTGGGAGGTGGTGCTCCTCAACATCAGCTCCAGCCAGCTGGCCGTGGGCGAGTACAGCGTCTACGTCTACACCGACTTCCTCGGCACGGGTCTCGGCAACGAGAGCGAGTGGTTGCTCCTCGCAAGGGCGCACGTCCGGGAGCTCGCCGCCCGTTACAACCTGATAGCGCTGAGCGGGGAACAGTTGTTGCCGATGCGCGCCTCAGACCTCGCCGCGGCCGTCGGTGGGAGCCTGCAGGCGGTCTGGAAGTGGGACGTTTCTGCGCAGAGGTTCTCCGGCTTCATCCCCGGGGTCAGCACCCCGGACAAGGACTTCCAGCTTGAGAGGGGTTATGGCTACTTCGTGTACCTCACTTTGCCTGCTCGGTGGGTTGAAGTAAACAAGGGGTGACCGTCGTGTCGGCGAGGAAGGCTCTTACCCTGCTCGTCGTCGCGGCGCTGGTGCTCTCGCTACTGCTTAAGCACGTGAGCGCGCAGGTTCCGGTGACCGTCTGGGGTTACATCAAGATGCCTGATGGATCTCCGGCCGCCGGAGCCTCTGTGACTGTTAAGGCTGGCTCAGTTACCGCTTCCACGACGGCAGGCTCGGATGGAAAGTATCAGGTTGACCTGACGGTCCCCTCAGTCCCCGTCACGGTTACTGTCACTGCGGTGAAGGGCGAGTACAGCGGCTCGGCCTCAAAGACCGGTGAGGGCGTGATAAGGATCGACGTAGTGCTCCAGAAGGCCGCCCCGCCTCCACCTCCGCCTCCATCGAAAAAATTGACCAGACTATCTATCACCGCCTACCCGGTGTCCTGCGTTCGCGGCGAAGCCGTCACGATCATCGGCAACATCACACCAGCTATGAAGGTCAGCGTCACTCTGAGCATTAAGGCTCCCAATGGCTCTAGAATTAACGTCGAGCTACAGACCGACGACAAGGGTTCGTTCAGCTACACCTTTACCCCTGATTCGGTGGGGGTTTGGGAAGCCTTCGCTAGCTTCCCGGGAAACAGCGAGTATCAGGGCTCAACTAGCCCGACTGTTCAGATCGCGGTTAAGAACCCGACGCGCCTCACCCTCAGCGCTCTTGCGACTCAGCCGAAGAGCGTTACCCTTGTCGGGGAACTAACACCCAGCGTGGAGGGCGCCGCGGTCTTGATCTACGTGAGCATCGATAACGGAAAGACGTGGCTCAACTATACGAGAGCTTTGACGGGTAGCGATGGGAGGTTCAGGATCATCTTAAACATCACCGTTAGCGGTAGCCTTCTCTTCAAGGCCGTGTTCCCGGGATCCGAGCTTCTCGCACCAGCTGAGGCAACGGCGCTTCCTGCCATGGTGCTTTCCGAAGCTGAGGTGAGGCTGGGAGAGCAGCTGGCCAACCTGCAGAAGCAGAACCAGGAGCTCAACCGCACCCTGGCCGCACTCACCGCCGAGAAGGCGAGCCTGGAGGAAAAGGTTCAAAGCATTACAAGGGAGAAGGCAGACCTGGAGAACCAGCTGCAGAGCGCGAAAAGAGACCTCGAACAGCTCAGGGGCGAGGCTGAAGGGCTCAGAAGGGAGGTTGATGCTCTGAGGACAATGACCTACGTGGGCATCCCCCTTGCCGGCGTAGCAGGTGCGGCCCTCGGCTTGATCATCGGTACGAGGCGCCGCTCTCAGGTGCAACGCCCCGTTGAACCGAAGCCAGCGCGGGGTCAATAGGTAAACCTAAAAACCTTCTTCTTTACTACTTATTTTCGAAATCATTACTTTTGAGTGACTCTCTTCTCGCTAGGTGGTGGGGTGCGAGCTTCTCGGCGCTCAAATGAAATTCACCGGGGTATAGTTTAAGGAAGCTGAAAGTAGGAATAGGGGAAAATCTGCTTCATTCGAAGAGAAGTTGCCCTAGGATTTTCAAATTGTTCTTACGAAAGTGGGATGGTCGTTTTACTCATGATAGCTGGTTTGGCGCTATCAGGGGGAGATGTACACCAAGTGACAAGTCTAGGCGAAGCGTTGCTCGGGGGCAGCGGTTTACGAGTTTTACCGTTCACCGCTGTAAGGGCGTTAGGGTTGACTCAATATGATTAAAACCCGCTTGGCTCAGCAACTCTAGGTGTCGCTCAACGCTTTTGAGCCGCCGGGGGAGCCTCGAGCCTCACGACCCCTCTGGGCGCGTCAAGCAGCGCGGTGAACCTGTCTAGGAGCCCTCTGCCCAGCAGGCTCCTCCTCGCGAAGACTGTGGTGTACACTTCGCAGGCCTCCCTGAACCCTCCCAGCTCGACAATGCAGCGGGAAACCCTGAGCTCCACGCGGTAGCCCCCCGCGACGAGCCCCTCGATTTTCTCGGCGTCCTCGTAGAGGTGCAGGCCCAGCCTCAGGTACTCCTCGATCGACAACAGGAGGGTCCCCGAGAACCCTGTGTCCACCCTCGCCTCTACAGTGGTTCCCCTCCTCCCAGATGGCGTGTAGACGTTCAGCCTTACGACTGGAACGGGCGGCCTCTCGCTGCTGCTGTAGTAGCCCTCAGCTACAGCTCGACCAGGCTCCAACCCAGTTCCACCTCCCTCTTCCCCACTTTGCGGATCAGTCGCTCGATGACCCCGTGCCTGGCTCCTGATGCCTCCACCGCCTTGGCCGCCTCCTCAAGGTTGTCGAACACTCCGAGTAGCCTCCCGCCGGCGAAGGCCGCGTAGCGCCCCTCGTGCTCCGCGAGTAACCTTTCGCGCGCTTCCTCGAAGGCCCTCCTGTTCAGCTCGGCCTCCCTCTCGATGTCCTCCAGCTCCCGGAGGACTTCGGGCTTTATGCTCAGCCAAAGCCTGAGGGCTTCCTCGAAGGCGTCCCTCACCCTTATCCCCCTCAGTGTCGCGACAGCCTTGACTCTCCTGTATAGCTCCTCGTCTAAGCCCCTAACGGCTACTACACCCACAATAGCTGTGTAACTGCTCAAGTTTATAAAGTTTACATGTTTACATCTTCCTTTCACGGCAGGGCAGGGTCTCGAGTATTTGCATAGGTTGAGTCCAGCCGCGTGCCTCAAATTGACCGGTGACTTTTCTTTGAAAAACTATAGCGTGCCTTTAATGTTCGGGCGCGTGAGCCTTCAGCACGTAACGCCCCCATTACTATTTCAGTATGCGTATCGCACTGTCCAATAGGTGAGGTCTCAGTATTGGCGCGGACCTATCCCCTATTCGTACTGCTCAACCTCTCCGAGCTTAACCTTGTGTCGGAGGCTTTTTTATGCTCTCGATATATGGCTAATATACAGGATCACAACATTGTTTTCTTCAAAGAGAACTGTGAAGAAGATCCCGTAGTCTCCGACTCTTCTTCTGAACACTCCTTTTAAGCCTTTAACAGGTCTGATGTCTCCTGTGAAGGGGTTTGTTTCCATCTCTTTTAGAGCTTCTGTTATTCTTTTCTTAGTTTCTGGACTTAGACCACTTAGCTCCTTGAAGACTTTTCTATGGACAATCACTTTAAATAATCTCATCGAGATCCATGAAGGCCCCTTTTTGTCCTTTGAGAAAGTCATCCAACCTAGACTTTATCTCCTCGACTTCCTCCTCAGATAGCTCCTCACCCTCTATCATCATAACGCTAACTGCTTTCGCAAGTATCGCTAATTTTCTCTCAAGCTCTGTTACTCGGGCTTCGATGCTGGACATTAATGTGTCCGAGAGATATTGCTTCCAGTAAAATTTAAACCTTTCCCTAAGACCAATGCAGAGTAAGACTGTTCAGGCTTGCATGGGCCTTCCACACCCGCTGTGTGGAAAAGCTTGCTCTGAGTAGCAGAGCACCTCCAAGCTTGGAACGATGAGAAAATGCAGGGGGCCGGAGGTATTTCCTCCCCGAACACTGCTACCTCGCTTCTTGCAAGAAAACGGCCGATGAGCATTCGAGAAGCCGATTAAACAACGCGCTGTACTGAGTTCTCGCGGTGTTTCGAGCTTGACTCAGATGTTTTCGGCGTAGGTTTATGTCTACGTGTAGCGACAGTCTTAGGTTTCACCCAAACGGCGCATCCGGGTAAAGCTAGGCACATGTGCTTGGGGCTCAGGGGAGCATCATCGCCGGAATCCTCCTTTTCCCGTTTTAAAAATGAGAGGGCCAGTAGAACAGCACGCGTCCCGAACTTCACCGGTGCGCTCCGCACCACAACCCCTTCCCACTCAACGTGCAGTTTCACGAGGGTGAGAGGCCGAAATCCGAGAGGCATAGGGCATAAATCAAATAAGTATGGCTCCTAATCTACGGCAGGGGTCCTGCTTGGACGCTGACCTCTTGGTTGAGATGGCCTTGAGGGAGCCGACGGAGGAGCTCCTCACGCCCGAGAGGCTCCGCGAGCTGGCTGAGCGGGGTGAGAGGCTTGTCCACTACATCGGCTTCGAGGTCTCGGGCTTCGTCCACCTGGGGACGGGCCTGATCTCGATGCAGAAGGTCGCCGACCTTCAGCGGGCTGGCGTGGAGACGCAGGTCTTCCTGGCGGACTACCACAGCTGGATCAACAAGAAGCTGGGAGGCGACCTGTCGACGATCAGGCGCGTCGCCGGCGGCTACTTCAAGGAGGCCCTCAGGGTTTCCCTGAGGATCGCCGGGGGCGACCCGGATAGGACGCGCTTCCTGATGGGCAGCGAGGTTTACGAGAAGCTCGGCCTCGACTACTTTACGAGCGTCGTGAAGGTGTCCATGGAGACGACGCTGTCAAGGGTCAGGAGGTCGATAACCATCCTGGGGCGGAAGGAGGCTGAGGCCCTCAGCTTCGCCCAGCTGCTCTATGTGCCGATGCAGGTCGCCGACATCTTCTCCCTTGGGGTGAACGTGGCGCACGGGGGGATGGATCAGAGGAAGGCCCACGTGATAGCGATAGACATCGGTGAGAAGGCTTTCGGGTACAAGCCCGTGGCGCTCCACCACCACCTCCTCCCGGGGCTCAGCCTGGATCAGGAGGCCTGGAAGAGGCTCGTGGAGGCGAAGAGCTCGGGCAACAAGGAGGAGTTCACCGGCATCCTAGCTGATGTGAAGATGTCCAAGTCCAAGCCGGAGACGGCGATCTTCATACACGAATCAGAGGAGGAGGTTAGGAGGAAGATCATGCAAGCCTTCTGCCCCGCGGGCGAGGTCGAGCTCAACCCCATCCTGGAGATCGCGCGCTACATAATCTTCAGGGACAGGAGCGAGCCCTTCGAGGTCATCAACAAGAAGACAGGCGAGAGGCTCGTGTTCAGCAGTTACCGTGAACTCGAGGAGAAGTTCAGGGAGCGGAAGGTCCACCCGCTCGATTTCAAGGCGGCCGTCGCGGAGGAGCTCGCCAGGATCCTGGAGCCCGCCCGGAAGCACTTCACAGAGGGGCCGGGCAGGAGCTTCCTCGAGGACCTCCGGGAGATAAGGATCACCAGGTGAACCCCCTTGCTCGGCCCCAGCCACCTGGAGGAGTTCCTCAGGTCCCGGGGGATCCCCTACAGGCTCGTTGAGGTAGGCGCGGCGGCGACCTCGGACGACGCGTCGATGAGTCTCGGCGTCGAGAAGTCCCAGATAGCCAAAACGGTCGTCTTCGTCTCGGACGGCGGCGAAACCGTCTTGGTTGTCGTGCGGGCAGACCGCAGGGTGGATCAGGCTAGGCTCGCTAAGCTACTAGGCTACAGGAGGCTGAGGCTCGCAAGGCCCGAGGAGGTTGCGGAGAGCACCGGCTACCCTCCGGGAGGCGTCCCTCCCCTCGGGCACCTCAGGGAGCTTCCAGTGATCCTGGACTCGGAGATCGCTGGAGGCGAGTACTGGTGCGGGGGCGGGGACGAGAGGCACCTCCTGCTCCTGGACTTCAGGATGATAACAGGGCCAGGCTTTAAAGTGATGGATGTCCCCAAGAAGCGGTGAGCATTATAACCAATATTGTAGTATAGTGTTGTGGAGGCGTGTCCGTATGAGAAGGGTGTCTGTCACTCTCCCCGATGAGATCTACAAGGCCCTCGAGGAGCTCGAGGCTAAGACGCGGATCGCGAACAGGTCCAGGCTCGTGGGAGACGCGGTCATGCTTCTCTACAACCAGACCCTTGAGGACGACGCGGTTTACGCTGGAGGCCTTGTGGTCGTCTACGACCACTCGAGGGGCGAGACGGTCTACGGGGTAGTGGACGCTCAGCACGACTACACGGACCTAGTTAGGGGGAGCATCCACGTCCACTTAACGGAGGAGAAGTGCGTCGAGGTCATCGCGGTCCAGGGTAAGGGGGCTGAGATCAAGGAGCTGGCTTCCAGGCTGAGAAGGGTGAGCGGCGTCATCACAGTCCAGCACAGCCTGGTGAGGCTCTAGATTATGCAGTGGGCTAGGCCGGCGCTGTAAACGCACTCGCTGCACCCCACCTCGTTGCCGTAGCAGTCGTACTCGTTGCTGTCGATGAACCAGCACTTCCTCGTCGCGAACGGGCAGTCCGCGCACCAGGGCACCCCCGCGGGGAGGTTCTTCCTCACCTTGCGGAAGTGCACGTACCTGGGGCTGTTCCACACCTCCTCGATGCTCTGGGACGCGACGCTACCGAAGCGCACAGTTCTCACGTTCTTCTCGTGAAGGTTTGTGTAGAGGGGGTGCTCGTAGGCGAGGTCCATGCAAGGCGCGACGCTGCCGTCCCAGAGTATCATCATCGCGTTCTCGTCGATGTAGGGGCAGCTCCGCCTGAGCGAGTCCGCGTAGACGCTGGGCAGCTTTGCCTCCAGGCCATAGGTCCTAGCGACCTCTCTGGCCTCCTCTATGTACTCCTCGACCTCCCGGAGCAGCCGCTCGCGCTGTAGCGCGTCCCGCGCGATGTCCGCGTTCACGCTGTAGCCCTTGGCCGCGATCTTCTCGACGAGCTGGAGGTACAGCCTCTGCTTCCCGGAGCTTGAGTACGTGTAGTGGGCCAGCAGGCTGTCGTATATCGCCTCCCTCGCGAGGCTGTCCAGCCTCCCGCCCGTCTCCTTGAAGAACTCTACCGCCTCCCTGCTCGCGGTGCTGTAGACAGCCTCACCGGCGAGGGCCGGGTGGTACGGCACCATGTGGGATACGACGATGAAGTCCAGGTTTAGCTCCCCAGCGCGCCTCACGATCTCTGGGAGCATCCTGTAGTTGCGCCTCATCAGCACCACGGCCACTCCGGCCCTGGCCGAGTACTCCTCCTTGGCCTTCGCCGCCTCCCTGAGGTTGCCCAGGACGTCGTAGCGCTGGGCGCCGACTCGTATCTCGCTCAGCGGCTTAAGGTCGGGAGCGTCCACGCTGAACGCGACCTGGTCGGCCCCGGCCTCGAAGACCCGCCTGGCTGTGGAGCGGTCCATCAGCGTGCCGTTCGTGACGAAGTGGATGAACACGCCGTCCCCCATTTTCTCCCTGGCGTAGGCCAGGAGGTCGATGAACCTGGGGTGGTTTAGGGGCTCGCCGAAGCCGTAGAGGGCCAGCCTCCTGACCCGCCCGGCGGCCTCGTCCACAACCTTGCGGAATAGCTCGAAGCTCATGTGCCCGAACGACGCCTGGCGCCAGGTCCTCCTGACGCACATGACGCAGGAAAGGTTACAGGTGTTCGTGGGCTCGACCTGCAGGACTTCCGGAAAGCTCATTGCTACCACTCCCCCGAAGCCGAATATATGCGTATCCCCTCCGTATGCGGGGAATCCGCGGCTCGGGCTCCTAGGTCACCTCATACCCGTCTCTGCTCGTCTGCGTCTGGTGCGGCCTAGCCCCCTCTAAGCTTTTAAACCGCGGGGCGTTTCGTGGACAATGCCTGTAAGGCTGCTCCGGGACGAGCTGCGTGAGCTGTACTCCACGTACATCGAGGAGCTTAAACCAGCCGTCGTAGTCGACGTGGGCACAGGCCTGGGGGAGAGCCTGCGAGCGCTGGTCGAAGCCTCGGGGAGTAAAGCCAGCGTCTTGACGATCGACGTGGACTGCTCCACGCTCCAGAGGGCGAGGGCCGTCACCCATCACGCGTACGAGCGGGGAGCGGTAGACCTGATGTGCGCCGACGCCCACAAGCTCCCCCTTCGCGGCGAATCCGTTAAGCTCCTGGCGACGGTCGCCATGCTGCACCACCTCGCCGACGCGGAGGCGTTCGTGGAGGGCTGTGCTCGCGTCCTAGCCCGAGGCGGAGTAGCCGTGATCGTGGACTGGACACCCGGCTCAAGGCTCTCCCCGCACCCGCCTTCGGAGCACAGGGAGGCTCTCGCCAAGCTCAAGCGGCTTCTGCCGGAGTACCTCAAGCTCGAGGACCTCAGGGTCTACAAGGACTACTTCATAGCCGTCGGCGCGAAGCCCTAGCCTTCACCAGGGCTCGGTAAGCGAGGTACACGGCCGCGGCGAGCACCGCTAGGGGAAGTAGCCCTATCAGCCCGGCGATGATAAGGGATACCACTAGCACAGCGAAAGCCACACCGCTCCGCACAGCCCCCACTACGTCCAGCGCGGGCCACTCCACAGGCTTCGAGGAGGGCTTAAACGTGACCGTTACGGTCGCGTAAACCACGCTGCGCTCCAGGTTCCGCAACTGCGCGTCATAGAACTCGATCTGGTACCGCACGTACGAGAGCCTGTCCTCAACCTGGAGTACATCGGATACGCTTGACGCCTTGTCGAGAAGCTGGAGCAGCCCCTCCCCCTCGGCCCTAAGGTTCCTCAGCCTGGCGGAGAGGTCTACCCACTGGTCCGTCACGTCCAAGGCCCTCTCCACCACCCTGTCGACCCTACCTAGCCCTGAGAGCGCGTCGAGCGCCCTCCCGTAGTTCGAGGCCGGCACCTTAAGGGTCACAGTGGCGCTTCCACCGCCGCTAGCCTCGAGCTGCACCGAGGCGACGTACCCTCCTATCTCCCCGGCCAGCGATTTGGCCCTGGTGACAGCCAGCGACACGTTCTCCACCGAGACCTCGACCTCCGCCGAGTAGGTTATGTTCCTCTGCGAAACCGACGGGGTTGAAGCCGCGGCGCTGGGAGCCGCAGGTTTAACGGTTGTTTGCTGCGCCGCCTCTTTAAGAGGTAGCGTTGAGGCCTGCTGGGAAACGTAGTCGCCGGGTTAGGGGCTAGGAGGAGGTATAGCGTTGCCGCAAGGAGAAAAGCGGCCAACAAGGCTGAAGCGACCAGTACTCGGCGTCTCACGCGGTTTAGAGCCGGATCGCCGTTAATAACGATTCGGTAGCTCGGCTACGTACCTATGCTACGTTAGTAATTCAAAGTTAAATCCAGGAAACACCATTCTAGATGCGTGAAGGCCGTAAGCTTCGACGTCTGGTCCACCCTGATGAGCATCGACGTGTTCTACAGGGCCGTCGCAGAGGCCCTCGCCGAGGCGACAGGCCGCGACCCAGGCGAGGTCTTCAACCGCGTAAAGAGGGCCTACTCCGCCGTGAAGTCCGCCAGGCGGGCCGGCCTGGTCAACGAGTCTAGGGTGGTCCAGAGCTCCACCGAAATCTTCCTCGAGGCTCTGGGCATCGCCTCGAAGTACGAGCTCTACTGGGCCGTCGCCCGGGCCGTCAACGCGGTCGACGCCCGCGCGCTACCCCTCGACGGCGCCGCCGAGGCCCTCCAGGAGCTGTCGTCGCAAGGCTACGCGCTAGCCGTCACGAGCAACGTGATCTTCTGGCCAGGCTACCTCACCAGGGTCCTACTGGACAAGGCGGGGCTAGGCAGGTTCTTCAGAGTCCAGGTCTACGCCGACGAGGTGGGGGCGCTGAAGCCCAGCGTGAAGCCCTTCCAGGAGGTGCTCCAGGCCCTGGGGGCAAGCCCTTCAGAGGCCGTCCACGTGGGCGACAGCCCCCAGGAGGACTTAGCGGGAGCACTCAACGCCGGGATGGGCGCAGTGCTGCTCGACTGGGGGCGCGAGAAAGCGCTGTTGGACGCGAGGCTCAGGGTCGCGGTTGTGGGCTCTCTCGGTGAAGTCCCCAGTGCTGTGGCCGCGTTGCTTCAAGCGTGATCAAGCCCCCGAATCCCAGCTCTCCGCAACGAACCTGTAGGGGTACGGAGTCCCGCCCCTGCCTCGAGGGCGTGGCCTCGTGTCATGAAGGTGCGTGGGTGTGGAGTCCTTGCCGCTCACCCTAGAATCTCTCCTATGGCTTCGCTGGTTTTCAACACTCTGATGGGCTTGGCCCGACCTATTGCCTCGAAGTGCCTGTCGTTGGATATTAGGGTCGCCCCTATTTTTATGCATGCTGCTGTGAACACGTTAGTGTCCGCTAAGAATCTCTTTGATTTTCTCCGTTGCAAGCCTGTCTGCCTCCTTCTCCACTTCAAGGTCGATCTTCTCCAAGGGGACCCCCTTTTCGCTAACCTCCCTAGCGATTGTTGCCAGGAGTTTCCTGACGTCGAGCTTCCTGAGAACGATGGTGTCGTCGCTGACCGCGACTAGCAACAGCTGCTCGCCCCTGCGGAGGCCAAGCCGCTTGCGAAGCTCCTTTGGGATTACAACCCTACCCTTGTCGTCAACAGCTACAACTCTGATCATTACACCACAGCTCTCACATAGACAGCTATATTACTTTAGCCCTAAGTTGGGAGCAATAGCTCTTAGAAAAGCTCGAATTTCACCCAGCGCCGGGTCCGTTGACTAAGGGATGCGAGGAGCGTTTAGCTCCGCTGTCCCCGTACCACCTGACGTAGAGGTCGCGCCTCAGCAGCTGGAGGACGGGGATAAGCCTCCTGGCCTCCTCGACCTCACCCCTGTTGATCTCCACGACTATGACCCCCTCGCGCTCCCCGAGGTCCACGAGCCTATGCCCGAGCGGGGTGACGATAGTGCTGTGGCCCGCGAAAAGGCTCCCAGTCTGGTCGACCGCGATGAGGTAGGCGGTGTTCTCGTGGGCCCTCGCGGCCGTGAGCGCGAGCCACTGCTCCACCTTGTACGGCCCCCGGTACCAGGCCGAGGGCACTATGAATAGCTCGGCGCCGCGGAGCGCCATGGCCCTGAAGAGCTCTGGGAAGCGCAGGTCAAAGCACACAGCTAAGCCCACCGTGAAGTCGCCCAGCCTCGCCACGGCTAGGGAGTCGCCTGGAGCGAAGACGCTGGACTCCCTGTACCCGAACGCGTCGAAGAGGTGCACCTTCCTGTAAACAGCCACCACCCTGCCCCTGTCCGCCAGGACGGCGGCGTTGTAGACCCCGTCGCCCTCTCTCAGGAACGCGGAGAACGCTACAGCGGTGCCCAGCTCCCAGCTCTTTTCCACCACGCTGGCGGCGAAGGGTCCCCCGAGCGGCTCGGCCAGAGCGTGGACGTGCTCGCACGAAACGCCGCCCTCACCAACCCCCATGAGGTACTCCGGGAAGACGTGGAGGTCCGCGTCAGCCCTGCTCAACTCCTCCAGGACCCTGCGGAGGTTCTCCTCCTTGTTGGGCCCAGCAACCATCTGGTGGAGCGCGACCTTCACGGAAAGAGTAAGACGCGGCCGCCGCTAATAAACTGTGTGCAAACCCTGACTACGCGAAAGGCTATATTGAGCACCCTGCATCAATGCAACTAGCAGGTCACGCTTCACCGCTACTGTGAGCTCGTCCTCGCTGAGCACCTGCCTCTAATTACTCGCGAGCATCCACGTCATTAAGCAGTATATTGGCTTAGGTGATCGACCGTCTTGTTGAGTTTCGTCTACTGGTATGGAAAAGAAATAAATAGTTCAGGGGGTGAACTATTTTTCAGGGGGTGAACTATGCTGTTTGATCCCAGGCCCAAGTCCACTAGGAGCGAGCTCTTCGATAGAGACGCGGAGCTCAGTGAGCTACACAGGTTAATCGATGAGGAGAGGCCCCTAGTAGCTTTAACTGGCGTTAGGAGGATTGGGAAGACGAGTGTGCTCCGGGTTTTACTCAGCGAGGTAAATATACCCTTCATACTCATGGATGCACGAGGGTTGCCAGCGAACTACGGCTTAAGGGATCTCTACGCACTCCTCTCGAGCGGCATGTCAAACAAGGGCTTTATCGAGTCCATGAGGAGTATCCTGGAGTCCATTAGGGGCTTAAGGATAATGGGCTTCGAGGTTGAGCTGGCTTGGAAGGGCAGGAGCGCGCTGCCCCTGCCCGTTCTCCTAGACTACCTGAATAAGAGGAGGGTTATAATAGCTGTCGACGAGGCACAGTGCTTGAGGGGGCCGCGTGGCGGGGTGTTCCTCGAGGCGCTCGCCCACGCATACGACTACGATGACAACATCACCTTTATACTAACGGGCTCCGAGGTGGGCCTCCTCTTCGAGTACCTGGGGGTAGATGATCCGTCGTCACCCCTATATGGCAGGAGAGTGGACACTATTACCCTGGGTAGGTTTTCTAGGGATGATTCCGCGGAGTTCCTTAGGCAGGGCTTCAGGGAGGCCGGGGTAGAGGTGCCTTCCCACTACATTGAGGCAATAGTCGGCTTCTTCGACGGGATACCGGGCTGGCTGGCCTTGGCCGGGAGCACAGTCGTCTCGGCGCGCGGGAGGATTGGGCTTGAGGAGTTGAGGAGGCAGGCGGTTGAGGTCGCAAAGAGGGAGCTGATGGAGATAGTTGAGGCTAGGGGGAGGAGGTATGCCCTTGTGTTAAAGCTGATTGCTCAGGGTGTGAAGAGGTGGAGTGAGCTCAAGTCGAGGCTGGAGGAGGCAGAGGGCAGGATAGTGCCTAGCAGCGTGCTCCACAATATCCTCGAATCGCTCAGGAAGCTGAGCATAGTGGAGGACTACGAGTTCCTAGACCCAGTTTACAAGGAGGCTGCCAGGACGCTCTAGCACCTGCTCATCGCGCTCGTATACTCCCAAGCGTCCTGCTCGGTCTCCGGGTTTACGCGTCCAGCTGTTCCCATCTATCGGTGTCCGTGTTGAACCTGCATCTTAGTCAAAATAAAAGCCGTGGATATTCCTAACAACACATGTGTTTGACCCGTCCTCTTGCTCTGGTCGTTCGGTCTCCCATTTCCGCGGCGCGCTGAAGCACTCATATAAAAGAAAAAACTTATATATAAGGCTCAGTGCATTTATTGTGACTCGAAATGACTGTGGAGGCTGAAGGCTTAGGCAAGAGGTTCGGCGAAGTGTGGGGCGTCAGGGAGGCCACTCTCTCCGTGGAGAGGGGAACGGTGGCCGTCCTCGCCGGGCCGAACGGCGCCGGCAAGACGACGACCACGAGGATACTGACCACGTACTACAGGCCAGATAAGGGCTGGGCGAGGGTCTGCGGCTTCGACGTCGTCAAGGAGTACAGGGAGGTGAGGAGGAGGATCGCGTACCTGCCTCAAGGCTACAACGTGGCCAACGACCTCACGCCCGAGGAGCTGGTCACCGCAGCCCTCATGATGAGGGGCTACAGCTACTTCAGCGCGAGGAGGGAGGCCAGGAGGTGGCTCGAGGAGCTGGGCCTCTGGGAGATAAGGAACAGGAGGCTCTGGCAGCTGAGCGGCGGCGAGAAGAGGAGGGCCGTCGTCGCCTCGGTCCTCGCCGAACCCGCGGAGGTTTACTTCCTCGACGAGCCCACCACGGGGATCGACGTCGAGGGCCGCTACGAGGTCCTTAAGGCAGTCAGGAAGGCGGCCAGCGGTGGGGCAACTGTCTTCATGACCACCCACAACCTCAGCGAGGCCCAGCTCGCGGCTGATAGGGTGATCTTCATCAACTCGGGGAGGACGGTGCTCACCGGGAGCCCCGCAGAGCTGCTCGAGAAGTTCCCCTGGAAGTACAAGGCCGTGATCGACAGCCCCTCCCAGGAGCTGCGCGGATTCCCCCACCTCAGCCTAGGCGACAAGGTCGTGGTGTACTCCAGTAGCCGCGCCGAGCTCTACAGCATCTTGGAGGAGCTGAAGGTTCCGGTGCACGCTGTGAGGGAGGTGGACCTTGAGGACGTCTACCTGCACGCGGTGAGGTAAAGTGGAGGCGCTCTGGAGAGTGCTGGGGGTGGCTTACGCTCAGCTCGTCGTATTCAGGAGGCAGTGGATGTGGATAGCCCAGTCCTACGTCGTGACGCTGGGCATGGTGTTCATGCTGACCTTTTGGGGAGGCATGCAAGCGCTGAAGCACCTTGTGGTCGCCCTCCTCGTGGTGAGCGGCTGGGGGATCGGACTGAACATCGCGGCCCAGGACATCGGCTGGGATAGAGTGTCCAACGAGTACGAGAGGCGGGTGGCCTCACCCCTCACCCTCCCCGAGTACGTGCTCGGAATGGTCCTCGGCTCCTTCCTAGCATTCTTCACCAGCGACCTGCCCCTGATCGTAGTCCTCGCGTACATAACTGGGATCAGCCTCTGGGGCCTGTTCCTGGTGGCCCTGCTGTCGGTGGTGGGCATGTTCCTCGGCCTGTTCCTGTCCCTCTCCGTCGTGCTGAGGATACGCAACCCGATGAACATCTCAGCCGTCACGAACCCCCTCTACACGCTCACAACGACACTGCCGCCGGTCTACTACACGCCTCTAATGCTCCCCGAGCCCATCAGGACAGCCTGCGCGGCGATCCCGACGACGGCACTGGTCGAGCTGGGTAGGGTCCTTACAGGGCAGGCCTCCGCCTACCCCGTGGTTTTACCCGCGGCCAGCGTTGCCGCTTGGCTCATCGTCACCGCCCTGCTGACGGCTTTCAAGATGAAGTGGGGGCTCGAGTAACTGCCTCTGTGATCCTGACCTTCAGCCTCCTCAGGGCCTCCAGCGCGACTTTAAGCCGCGAGGGGCTGTAGCCGTACCTGTGCCTGCTGGCATCGTAGGCGTAGAGGGTTGCCCCGATGAGGGTTATGATGGCGCTCCTCAGGTACTGGATCGGCGTGGGCTCAAGCTTGGCGACGAGCATGAGGCCGAACTCGACTAAGCGGGGTAGCGGGATTTGGGTGCAGTTGCTCGCCACGCACTTCACGGTGACGACCCGGTAGACCCCAGGCTTGACGGGTAGTCGCACTTGACTAACGGGGGGCGTGAACACGATGACTGGAGTGGTGTTCACGAGGGCTCTAGGTGTGCTCACAGGCACCTTCGCTAGGGCTTTCCGCGACAAAACCGAGAGTGTGTCCGCGAGCCTAACGCCAGAGGCGCTGAGCACAGCCATAACCTGCGGGTAGTCTCTCTCGTCGAGGAGGAAGACCGTCGTGTTGCCTGAAGTGTATACACAAGTGGCGTTGGGCACCTGCACGTAGGCTGTGATGTAGGGGTGGATGAGGGAGATGTTGTAGGAGAAGCCCTCAGTCTCCGGGACCTGGATGGGGCCCAGCACCTGCACGGTGCAGTTCTCCACGTCAAGGAAATAGGGCCAGTAACTCACGTGGGTCGTGGTGGTGTACCCCCACGCAGACGCCAGCAGCAGCGCGAGAGCGGTGAAAGCTCCCGCGATCACCAGCGTGAGCCCAAGCACCCTCAGCACCTACCTCACCTCGAACCTCCTCTCCGCGTAAGCGACCGTCAGCGTAAGCGAGGCCAAGAGGACGGCTAGAGGCGCTAGACCTAGTAACGCCTCGTACCCCTGGAAAACCGCCTGGAGGTACTTGCCGAGCGCCAAGCTCAGGGTGAAAGGTCTCAGCGCGAAGGCCGCTACTAGTAGGGCGAGGATTGCGGGTGGGACTCGGATGGTCTGAGGGGCCATAGGAGATGTGAGAGCCATGGTCAGGAAGCTGGCGAACAGGGGCGCTATGTACAGGAGGAAGCCCACGCCCAGCGAGAGCAGCGCGCTCCTCGTGAGCGTCGCCAACGTGAACACTAGCAGGCCTAGCTCGAGGCTTTCAACCAGGAGCGTCGCGAAGTCCTCGAGCCTCACCCAGCCCAGGAGCCTGACGTCTATCACCGCGATGGGGGCAGCGAGGCTCAGCAGGTACGAGGCCACGGGCACGACGACGGAGCTGAGGGCCCACGCCGAGACGTAGGCCACCCGGGAGATCGGCTGGCTGAGGAACAGCGCGTAGCTACCAGAGTTCATGTCCCCTACGTACTGGCTGATGGCAACGAACATGACTATGAGAAGCGCCACGCCGGTGATACTGTACAGCACGGCGAGGAACTCCGGTCCCGGGGACTGGAAGGCCGCGGCGCTCAGAGCGAGCAGGACGTTCAGCGGCGCGACCACCCCGGGGATCACCGCTATTACCTTCGCTTGGTTGTCTAGGACGAACCTGAAGTACTCGGAGAACGCGCCGAGTTTACGCCCCCACAACCCTTTCATAGAGCTCACCAAGGCTCGCCGTGTAGGGTCTGTACTCCTCAACCATGCCCACTTCAGCGAGCTGCCTGAGGAAGAGCTCTGCCTCCCCGAGCTTCTCGCCTTCAACTGCGACCAGAACCTCGCTGCCGCGGACCTCAACGCTCCTCGCGAAGCTCTCCCGGATTATCTCCGCGGCCGCCTCCCGGGGGCTCCTGGAGCGTACCAGGAAGCTCGTAGCCACCCCGCGCCTCCTGCCGAGCTCGTGCAGCCTCCCGTGCTCGAGGACGACGCCCTGGCTAATGAAGACCGCGTAGTCGCAGACCTGCTGGAGCTCCGGTATTATGTGGCTGGAGATAAGGATCGTTGTGCTCAGCTCCTCCTTCAGGCTCCTGATCAGGCCCAGGATCTCCCCCCTCGCCCCGGGGTCGAGGTTCGCGGTTGGCTCGTCGAGCAGGAGCAGAGGCGGCTCCCCGAGAACCGCGATCGCAAGGCCCAGCCTCTGGAGGTAACCCCTGCTGAGCGCCCTGACGGGGGTGAAGGCGTACTGCTCAAGGCCCATGAACCTCAGCACGCGGGACACCTCCCCATCTCCGAGCCCCCTCATCCTGGCCACGTGGGTGAGCAGCCTTCCGACGGTGACGCCTGGTGGGTAGTAGGGCTTCTCGTGAAGCACCCCTGCCAGCCTCCTTACCTCAACCTCCTCTCGCGCCGGGTCGTGCCCTAGGACCTCCACGTCCCCGCCACTCGGCCTGAGGAGGCCCAGCAGGACCTTTATGGTCGTGGTCTTGCCGGCCCCGTTGGGCCCGAGGAGCGCGGCCGCGGCCCCTTCAGGCACCTCGAACGTGGCCTCGCGGATCGCGTAGTTTTTGCCGAACCGCTTGCTGAGCCCTTTGACCCGGATGGCCGCGCCCATATCAGCCTCACTTACGAGGCGCGGCATTAATATTTCCGTTTTGTTGAGTTAGTGGAGTGCATGGGCTGGAGAAGGGAAGCCTTGCTTGCTGCCGTACTACTGCTGCTGACCGCGGCTCTCGCCATTACCTACTTGAGGCCCCGCGGTACTAGGGCCGCCGTCGCGATCAGCGAACTACCCAGAACTTTCACAGAGGTTGCCTCTGGGGTGAACCTCTCGACCTTCAACCTCCTCCGGTCGCTAAGGAGCGGCGCCCCCGGCTCTCCGGAGAACAGGGCCCGCCTCGAGCAGCTCGCCCAGCTTCTCGCAAACCTCACCGAGTCTGGTGAGTGGCAGCTTAGCGAGCTGGGCCTGCAGCTCAGGGCTTCCTCCGGCAACTACTCGCTACTCGCCTCGGCTGGAGCCGATATGGAGCTCGCCGCTGACGCCATGAGCGGGCTACACCCGGCGCTGGAGTCGTTCCTGGAGGGGCTGGCGCGCTGCAACGGGACTCAGGCGGAGCTGGCCGCGAGGGCACTGCTTCCATCCATCCCCAAGGCTAGGGGCGAGCTCCAAGACGCCCTAGGGAAGCTGGCCCTCGTCGACGAGGAGTCTCTGCCGCTGGAATCCCACAGGAGGGTTTTTGAAAGTGCCGTAGGCAACGCCACGAGAGCCCTGAAGGCCCTCGCTGAGCTCGAGAAGGCGGCGCGGCTGGTCAGCGCTCTGGGCGGATCCTACCTCGAAGCCCGCTGCCGGGGCGAGGGTGCGGGGTTGCCGTCGCAGGACGCGGTAGCCTTGGCGAGGTCGATCGACCCTAAGGCCTACCCTGAAGCCTCTTACGAGCTGGCGCTGCTGAAGTCCCTCGTGCTCCAGGGCGAGGGCTCGAGCGGAGGCAGTGGTACGGGCGGCGCGGGTAGCGGAGCTGGGTGGGGGTCCCCGCCGGGTGACGACTAGTGCTCGCGGGCTTCGGCTTCGAGAACCCAGAGCTGCTCCTCGCGGCCCCGCTGGCCGCGGCTCCGCTACTCCTCTACCGCAGAGCTGCGAGGTTCAGGGCGTTGCTCGAGAGGTGCGCGGACGTCAGGGTCACGCGCCTATTCGGGGTCACCGCCGCTCTAAAGCTGGCCCTGCCGCTCCTCCTGCTCTTGGCGTCGGCGTCGCCCTACGTGGTGTTGACGAGGAGGGTCGAGGTGGGCCTCGGCGAGGCCGCGCTCCTGGGCTCTAAGCCTGTGCAGCACGTGCTGGTGGTGGACGTATCGAGGAGCATGTCATACGCGCTCGGAATCGGGACCAGGCTGGACGCGGTGAAGGGGATGCTGAGGGAGTACCTGCTGAGCCTCAGTAGCAACGACACCGTCGTCGTGGCGACGTTCTCCGCAAGGGTCAGGGTGGTCTGCTCCGGGAAGCCGGCCGAGTGCCTGCCGGTCGTGGAGGGCCTGAGGGCCAACGAGAGCTACACCGCTGTGGGCGACGCCCTGGCCTTCTCCCTCTCACTCGCCGACGCGTCCTATGCGTCTGCAGCAATCCTACTCTTCACCGACGGCGCCAGCAACTACGGGGTGGAACCGCTCTCACTCGCCTCGAGGGTCCCGCCGGGGAAGTACACTGGCGCGGTGATCTCGGTCCCGCACAACCCATCCATGCTCGAGCTGGCCAGGAGGCTCGGCTGGAGGTACTACACGCTCGACGATTTCACAGCGTCAAGTGCCGGGGAGCTCGCTAGCAGGGTGCAGAGCGAGGCGAGGTACGACGCCTTGAAGGCGAGGGGGCAGGCCTTCGTGGAGGAGAGCTTCAGGGACTACACACCCACCTACGCGCTGATCCTCCTAGCCGTAGCGGTCGCCCTGGCGGTGCTGTTCGAGGGTGCCTGAAGTGCTCGAGCTAGAGAACCCCCTCGCCCTCCTCCTCATCCCCGCGCTGCTCGCTTACGTCACCTACACGCACCGCGGATACTGGCGTAGAGCCCACAGGTTCTACTCCGTCTCCAACCCCCTCTTCAGGGTGCTTGAAGTGAAGCCCCGAAGTAGCTCTAGGCGCCTATCGCTTGCGCTAAAGCTGGCCTCGGTGACGCTCCTCGCTCTGGCCCTCGCGTCTCCCGCGCTCGTCGAGAACGTTAAGGTCGCCAGGACAGTCGACATCACGGGGACGGAAGTCTACAGGCTGGCGAAGCCAGCGGTGGTCATCCTGCTCGACGTCTCGGGCAGCATGGGGGAGCAGATACCAGGCGGCGTCAAGATCGAGGTCGCGAAAGCCGCCATAGCCCGCTTCATAGACTCGCTCCCGCAGAACCTCAGCGTGGGGCTCGTGGCGTTCGACCACGCCGTCGAGCTAGCGGTCCCGGTCACCTCGAACAGGACAGCCGTCAAGGCCGAGCTTTCTAAGCTGAGCCCCATGGGCGGAACGATGTTCACCTACCCTCTTTACACAGCCCTAAACGCCCTGCAACCCTACAGGGTTTTCAACGCCTCATGCGCCGCGGTGCTCGTGACGGACGGGCTCCCGGCCGACAGGGGGCTGTACGACGACCTCCTCCGGCAGTTCGCGAGCCTCAGGATACCCGTCTACACCGTCTACGTGGGGCCGGGCGGCGACGAGGGCGAGGCGGAGCTGAGGAGGATATCTGGCCTCACGGGGGGCAAGAGCTACACCGCGTGGGAGTCCGAGGCGCTGAGCCAAGTCTTGGCGAAGCTGGCTGGGGAGATCTCGCGGCTCAGCGTGCAGTACACTGGAAAGGCTGTGGTGGAGGAGGACGTCGTAGTGCGAACACCCCTGCGCGGCTACCTCCTCGCCGCGGCGCTCGTCCTCTACGTGGCCCACAGCTACTTGAGGCACAGGCTCGTGAAGCTCTCCTTCTAGAGCCCCTGCCTGAGCCTGAGGTACGCTTCGACCACGTAGGGTGCCCGCTCGACGGCGTGCTCGTAGGAGCCCAGCTCGACCGCTCTCCTCCCGACTGCCGCCCTCACCCTGGCGATGTGCCTCCTGGCCTGGCGGGCCGCCTCCGCGAGCTCCACCATGCCCGTGGATCCGGACTCCCTGTCGGCCGCTGCGACGAGCGCGGTTTCCGCGATCCTCGAGACATCGGCCTCCCTAGTGAACAGGAAGTAGAGCGCGCCGCGGCCTAGCGCCTTTGACGCCTCGAGGAGCCTAGCGTACTCCTCGGGCTTGTTCGAGAGGTCTGTGTACACCGCCCAGTAGGCCCCCCTCCCGAACGACGACGCAGCCCTCAGCGCTTCCCCAAGGCTCAGCCCGCCCCTAGCCCCCCTGCAGGCCTGCCTCAGGAGCCGCTCGAGCAAAAGCCTGCTGGACGTGTACTCGTACGTCTCCACCCTGTCGCTGACCACGACCGCCGACACCCTGTCGCGGAGCCTGGCCGAAGCCTCGGCGTGCAGCGTTAGTACGAGCACTAGGCTCTCAAGCTTGTCCTTGAAGCCCATCGAGGCCGTCAAGTCGACGAGCCAGAGCAGCCTAGACTCCCTCTCAGCGCGGAACTCCTTCACGTACAGCCTCTCAAGCCCTGTCCTCGCTGAAGCCCTCCAGTCAATGTACCTCGAGTCGTCCCCATAGACGTACTGCCGCAGGTCCTCGTACTCCAGCCCAAGCCCCTTCACCCTCATCGGGCTGTCCTCGGCCAGGACGCCGCTGGCAATAACCCTGCCCTGAGCCCTGGCCCTCCTCAGCTTTGTGCAGACTGGAACCGCGGGGTTCACGCGACCACCAGGGCGTCCCCGAGCTTCCTGACAGAGCTCCAGGGCACGTCCACGTACCCCGACCTGCTCACCTCCAGGTACGACTCGAGCTCTCTGACGCCTGCGGGGCCCAGCACCCTCGCCACAGCCTCTCTGGCCCTCTCAACCAGAGCGCCGCTGAGCCTCGGGTTCGCGTAGGGGTCGATCTCGCCGGCTAGCGCGTCGGCCTCACGCCCAGCCCCCCTCCTCTTGAGCCCGTGGACGAACTGCATCCACTTGAGCTCAACCGATCCCCCTCCCCTGGCAACGCGCACGCCCAGCTCCCCGGGGCCGACGACGATCTCCGATGCGAACCCGAGGAACCCGTTCGAAACGCTCAAGACAGGCTTGCCGTCCACCTCTCCCGGCCTCGGGAAAGCCGGGGGCTCCAGCGGGGGCTGCCCGCGGAAGCTCGCCTCGCGGGGAGTCCTCAGGAGGATCACCCTGAACTCGGGGATCGATGCGTCGACCCAGGCGATCTCGCTCACGGGGCAGTACGCCTTCAGCAGGCTCACCTCCCTCTCCGCCCTCCTCCTCGGGATCTCGATGCCCTCGCTCCTCGCCACCTCCACCGCGGCCTCCAGCGTGAGGCCTGAAGTCGACAGCCCCCTCCTCGCCAGCTCGCCGTACAGAGCCTCGGCGTCTATCACGCTCTCCCCCACGCTCCTAGTTAGGAACACCTCAATGTAGGCTCCCTCCTCCCGCAGGATCAGGGAGCCCGC
Source organism: Infirmifilum tikiterense (assembly GCF_054696565.1). Next base: position 1,488,158 of record NZ_CP182482.1, on the reverse strand, counting down.
GTCGCCGTAGTAGAGCCCCTCGCTGTCGTAGATCCTGGCGCCCTTAATCTCCCGCTGGGAGTAAAACGCTTTGGGCAAGCACTAACACCGGTTCAGAGATACACGCGCGCGGAAATAGGCTTTACCGTTAACGTTCACCTCTCCCTATCTTACCTGCTACATATATCTGCGGTCTCTCGCCTCGCCTACGGGCAGTCTGGCCCCCTGGGTCATGGAAGCTGTGATGTCCGGCGCGCACGTAGCTCGCATCCAGGGCTGGTCACATAAACCCTGGGTCGCTGAAGGGGTTGCCTCCAGCGATACCTCACTCGGCTCGAGCTCACCGAGGGTATATTTACCGGCGCGAGCATCGGTAGTAGTGGTATGGAGCAGGCCGACTTCATCCGCGACGCTAGGCGGCTTGTAGAGGTGCTCGACAGGGTTGTGGTGGGCTACAGCGTTGAGAAGAGGGTTGTCCTCGCCAGCCTGCTGGCCAACGGCCACGTCCTCCTCGAGGGCCCTCCCGGCATCGCGAAGACCACGCTCGCGAAGGCGCTTGCAAGGGCGTTCGGGCTCCTCGACAGCAAGGTCAGCATCGGGGGAGTGGAGTACAAGGGCTTCTCTAGGATACAGTTCACCCCGGACCTCCTCCCGTCGGACGTCACCGGGAGCCTCGTCTACAACCCGGTTACCCGCGAGTTCGAGCCCCGACTGGGCCCCATATTCGCGTACATAGTGCTGGCGGACGAGGTCAACCGCGCGACGCCTAGAACCCAGAGCGCGCTCCTGGAGGCGATGCAGGAGAGGCAGGTCACGATCGGCGGCAGAACCTACCCCCTTGAGGACAGGAAAGCGGGCAAGTTCTTCGCCGTCCTGGCGACCCAGAACCCGGTTGAGCAGGAGGGCACGTACCCCCTGCCGGAGGCCCAGCTCGACAGGTTCATCACCCGCGTGGTCTTCCCCTACCCGAGGGTGCTCGAGGAGGAGAAGAGCATCCTGAGGCTTCACGCGCAGAGGCTCTCAGAGCCCCTGGAGGACCTCGAGCCGATCCTCGACCCCAAGTGGCTCCACGCGGCTCAGAGCTTCGTGGCGGAGCAGGTGGCGGTGCAGGACGACGTGCTCGACTACGTCTCGCAGCTGGTCCGCTTCACGAGGCCGGAGGTCAGCGCCACCGCGAGGGAGTTCTTCGAGCTCGGCGCGAGCCCCAGGGCGGGCATAGCGCTGCTGCGCGTGGCTAAGGCGTGGGCTATGCTTGAGGGGAGGACCGTCGCCACGAGGAGGGACGTCGATGCCGTGGCGTTCCCCGTCCTGAACCACAGGGTCATACCGAAGCTCGACAGGGTTATCGAGGCCGAAGAGGCCGTGGGCCGCTACAGCGCGAGGTACGAGGCCACACGGCGGGGGCTGGAGGAGATCATGAAGAGCATCCGCGCGCTGTGACTCTCGTTCTTCTTATAAGACTGGCGAATAGGAGCCTCAGTCTCGTCGAATCTTCTCGAGGTCTTTAGCTCGCTGATTCGCTGGTGCCTTGCCGCTTCGAAAAGGCACAGGAAAAAGTTTATACGTGCATGCATGCACTTTTAACATGTGACGGTGAAGACCATAACGATATCGCTGGAGGCTTACGAAGCCCTGCTGCGGGAGAAGAAACCGGGGGAGAGCTTTTCGGATGTGATACTCAGGCTTGTGAAGAGTAGCGGCGATATAATGGAGCTTGCAGGCCGCTGGAGTGATATCAGCGATGAGGCCCTTGAAGCCTTCCTTAGGAACGTTAGGGAAAGGTGGAGAGAGTGGAGAAGTACGCGCTAGACACTGATTTCTTAGTGGAGTTCCTGAGGGGTCGTAGCCCCGCAGTCACGCTGATGGCCAAGCTGAGGGAATCAGGCTACCTGGCTACCACCGTGATCAACGCTTTTGAGCTCTACTGGGGTGCTTATAAGTTCAATGGTAAACGGGCGGAAGACGTCAGAAAACTCCTTAGACGGATGGTGGTACTAAACATGGATGAGAGAATAGCTGAGAAAGCTGGGGAGGAAATAGCATACCTGGAGCAAATGGGTCTGCCTGTAGACGTAAGGGATCTTTTCACTGGCGTGATCTCAAGGGAGCACGGCTACGCGATCATTACGGGCAATGAGGAACACTTCAAAAGGATACGAGGGTTGAGTGTTATAAACTGGAGGAGCCTCGAGCCCGATGCGCGCCCATAGCAATTTCAACGGAGAATCTTCTCTCTGAGCCAATGTTGGAGACCTGACAGTCGCCGGTTGCAACCTCGTAGACCAGAGCCTTTTTCTACGACTATGCTGGGCTGTGACGTGAGAAGGCAGTGGTCACGACGCGCGGGCATAAGCGTGCTTGAGCTATAAGCTAAACCGGAGTACTCCGGCCAGTAAGGGGTAAGATAGGACAAGTGTAGCCCAATGATAGTGGTGTGGTAAGGCTTATAGCGGTTCTGCGCCTTACTTTGTTCGGGGATGAGGAAGAGACGATCTGAAGTGTGATGACATCATCTAACACTGATGCTCTTCTGCGCGTCAAGTATTTAGCGCCTCCCCACCCAACTCACTGCGTGAAAGTCCTCATACTCGACCTCGACAGGACGCTTTGGAGCCACCACGACGTGACCACAACCGTTCCCCCGTACAGGAGGGTCTCGGAGGACGCGGTCGTCGACTCCCGGGGCGACGTGATCAGGCTCAACCCCTGCGCCAAGGACCTACTCGAGCTCGCCAAGTCGATGGGGGTGAAGCTGGCGGTCGCCAGCTGGAACAGCCCCGACAAAGCGCTCCAGGCTCTAGAGACGCTCGGCTTGAGCGGGTGGTTCGACGTCGTGGTGGTGGAGCCGCACCCCAACAAAGACCGGATGATCCGGAAGATACTGAAGGCGCTCAGGCTGGCCCCGCAGGACGCCGTCTTCGTCGACGACAACCCGGCGATCTGCGACCTCGTGAAGAGGAGCCTCCCCGAGGTGAACGTCCTGAACATCGGCGCCGACGTGGAGAGCCTCTGCGAGGTGAAAACGCTCCTTGAGCGAAACCAACAATAGCCGCCCCGCGCACCGTTTAGCCGTGGGCTGCGCGCTCAAGTGCCCCAAGTGCGGCCGCGAGTACGAGCTAGGGGCCCGGGTCTGGAGGTGCGAGTGCGCGTCACCGCTCCAGGTCCTCTGCGATCCCTTCCAGTTCAAGCCCGCGGCGGGCGTGAGGGGCATGTGGAGGTACAGGGCCTCGCTGCCCTTGGTGGAGGGGGCTGAGCCGGTCACGCTCGGCGAGGGGGGCACGCCTGTCGTGAGGCTGGACGTTTCGGGCGTGAGGCTCCACCTCAAGCTCGAGTACCTCAACCCCACGGGCTCGTTCAAGGACAGGGGCTCCAGCCTGACCCTGACCAACCTCAAAGCCTCAGGCGTCACCGAGGTAGTCGAGGACAGCTCGGGGAACGCGGGCGCCTCGATCTCCGCCTACTCCGCGGCAGCGGGTGTTAGGTGCAGGGTCTACACGCCAGCGTCGGCACCCCAAGGCAAGAAGCTCCAGGTGAGGCTCTACGGGGCCAACTTAATAGAGGTCCCCGGGGACCGCGGTGAGGCCGCGAGGCGCGCGCTGGGCGAGCTCGCTGGGGCGTTCTACGCGAGCCACCTCTGGAGCCCCTTCTTCCCAGAGGCGAACGCCACGATAGCCTACGAGTTCTACGAGGAGGTAGGCGTACCCGACGCGGTCGTCGCCCCCGTGGGCAGCGGCGGGCTCATCCTGGGGATACACCTCGGCTTCAGGCGGCTGAGCGAGAACGGCTACGCTGACGCGGCGCCTAGGCTCTACGGCGTGCAGTCGGCCGCGAACCCCGTGCTCTACGAGGCCCTGTACGGCAGGAGGTACGAGAAAGCGGAGCTCGAGGTCGTGGCCGAGGGGGTGATGGTCCGGGAGCCCCCCCGGCTAGAGGAGGTCGTCGAGAGCATAAGGGGGAGCGGTGGGGGAGTCGTCGTGGTCGGCAAGGAGGAGGTGGCTGAGGGCCTCAGATTCTTAGCTAAGCGCGGCTTGCTCGTGGAGCCGACGAGCGCGACCGTCATCCCAGCAGTGGTGAGGCTCAAAGAGGAAGGCCTAGTAGACAGGGGGGAGAGCATCCTAGCCCCGCTCACGGGCTCCGGCCTCAAGGCCCTCGACAAGGTTGAGAGCCTCCTGAGGGAAGCGGTGGGGAAGCCGTAGCCTACAGGGAGCGGTGCGGAGAGGTTAAGTTTAAGTCCCGGGAAAGGCTTAAGCTGATCGAAAGAAGAGCGGTATGCCCGTGGCCCTCCTAGCCCCAAGGCTCAGGCTAGCTAGGCTCAAGCTGGCCAGCGTGCTCAGCGGCGAGCTGGCGGGAGAGAAGCCCCTCGTCGCGCTACCCTACCCGCGCGAGGCTGAGAAGCCGCTGAACCTCTACGCGAAGGGGCTGATCGACTGGCCCAGGCTCAAGCTCGCGCTACGAGACATCTACGGCGACTTCTACAGGAGCTGGCTCTGGACCGAGGAGCCGCTCATCAGGGCCCTCCCCCTCGCGGAGGCGAGGGTAAAGTGCTACGGGGCCAGCCACTCGGAGCAGGTGAAGAGGGGGGGGCGACCTCGCCGTCCTGGCCTTCAGGGCCCGGGTCAGGGGTGAGGTGGACCTCGAGGAGTGGAGGAGGCTCCTGGAGGGCAGGCCGAGCCTCGACCCAGGCCTCTACGACGCCGTAATCTCATCAACGCCGATAGAGGGGTTTGAGAGCGTGGAGGTCTGGGGCCTCCCATACCCTCCAAGCGAGACCCTTGGCTTAGAGCCCCTGACGCGGGAGGCGGTGCAGGAGTACGTCGACTACCTCTTCAACTACGTCGTGAGGTCCAGGAATCTGGACGAAGCGTACCTGAGGTGGCTGGAGGAGCGCAAAGGTGTCAAGGCTTGGGACCTGTGGGAGCTACTCGAGCGGAGCAAAGCCGACCTCTAGCCCGAAATTGCACGCCTCAAGGCATAGCCTGCTGATTTCGCGTTCAGAGATGCTTTACGTATTTTGGCAACATTGCATCGTTAGCAAAAAGCTAAAATAAACCTAAAGCCATTAAGCACTGGGAGCTGGATAAGGATAGCTCGTTTCAAAGACCGCCTAAGTATCCAATCTTCCGCCTTAGTTTAATTAAATTAACTCCATTCATTTGAGGAACATTATCTCCTTCACGGCTTCTCCGGTAAAAGTACAACTCCAAGCGGGAGTTGATTAAAGAATGGAAATAAAATTCGGCATTGAATGATACAAAGTAAAAAAGATTATCTTGAGAGCCCCGTATCTAGGGCTCGATAACCATGAAGGCATGGCTGAGAGTGTTCCTCGAGCAGCTGAAGACCCCCGCAGTACTTGCCCTGCTCATCTCGCTCGCGCTCGCAGCCACTTTGGGTGTCGCCGACCCTAAGAATGACCCGTTTCCGACTCCGAAGTGAAGGTTTAAATACTGGTTTTTTTCTGTTGTTTTTTGGCTGAGGGGAATGGTTGTTAGGGTTGACGTTAAGAGGCTACTTTACGCGCTCCCCTATTCGAGGACTCTGCGCGAGCTAGCCAGGAACGCAAAGGTCTCGCACACGGCTGTGAGGCGCGTTGTAAAAGAGCTCTCGAAGGAGGGCTCCTTCAGGGTGATCACGGACGACAGCTTCTACAACCTCACAAGGCTCATAGCCTTCGTAGACAAAATCCCGGAGAAGCTTCCATTCGGCACGACGGGCGTAAGGACGCTAACCTCCCTCGAAGGCAGGAAGACGCTCATAATGGCCTACCTTCCCAAACCGCTGGTGGAGGACTACATCAAGAGCCTTTCCGAGGAGGTGCATGTGCTCGAGTGGTTCGCCTCAACAGACTACGTAGCCTGGCTACCCCACCCAGAGCTAGAATCCATAGCACCTAGGGAATTCGACTCCCTGGTGGACAGGGCCCACGAGCTCATACCACCCAGGACCAACCTCAGGCCACTCCCAGTCCTCGACCAGGTCGACCTCGTCCTGCTGTGGGGGAAGCTCCTCTTGGGACCCTTCGCGAGGCCCACCGAGATATTCAACAGGCTGCTCGCGGAGGGGGAGAAGGTTGAGGCTCCGTCGAAGCAGGTGCTCAGCTACCACTACCGCGTCCACATCCAGCCAGGCTGGAGGTACAACACATACTTCAAGTACACCAGCCAAGAAGAGCTCCCATTCACCGCATACTACATGAAAGGCAAAGAAGCAGAGAAGGTAGCCAGAGCGCTGGCGCTACTACCCAGGCTAGGGATGTCCATCATCGGCCAAGGCAAAGCACTCTACCTCGGCCAGCCGCTATGCGCATACCACCCACTCCTCGTCGAAATTCCACAAACCTACGTAGTCGAGCCCCTAACAATGTACATGAAGCTAGACCTGTACACGGATGTTCCAAGGCTGTGGAAGTTGCTTGAGCCAGAGACCAAGCGCTGGCGCTGGGTCGAGGAGAAGATCCCGGTCAAAGCGCAGAGCCAGTAGCCCTCCCAATTCCCATTTTTTAGCTTTGGTTTCAGGCAACTTCGTTTTGTTTTTGGGCACGCAACGACTCTAGCGTCCCTGCTTTGAGCCTGTTGTCACCACTGGGGTCAGGAGGGGGCTGGAGCTGGGTTTTTCCCGTCACGGCGTGGATACTAAAGTATAATAGTGGCCTGCGAGGATGGGTTCACGAGCTTGAATGGGTATCGCTTACCCCAGGTACGAGGAGCTTGAGAGCCGTAGGCCTTTGGCCACGATAGCGCTCGTCGCCCTCAACACGCTCGTGTACCTCGCGACATCTGTGGGCAACGGGTTCCTCGCCGTGGAGGACCGGTGGGTCCAGTCGCTCGCCTTCGTCCCAGCCTTCATCATGAAGCCCAGCCAGCTTTACAGGGTTTTCACCAGCATGTTCCTTCACGCGAACCTGGCGCACATATTCTTCAACATGCTGTACCTGTACGCCTTCGGGAGGCAGGTCGAGGTCGCTCTTGGATCCAAGCGCTACCTGGCGCTCTACCTTCTCAGCGGCGTCTTCGCCACGGTCTTCCACACCGCGTACATACCCATCGAGGGGGCCTCCTCCGCCTTCGTCCCCGCGCTCGGGGCCAGCGGGGCGATAAGCGGCGTTCTGGGCGCGTACCTGCTCCTCTTCCCAGGCACGAGGCTCACCATGTGCTTCTTCTACTTCTTCATACCCCTGTGCTTCACCACCCGCGCCGCAGCGTACATAATATTCTGGTTCGCCACCCAGATCCTCGAGGGCTACCTGGGCGCGAGCCTCGGCGTCGCGGTGTTCGCCCACGCGGGCGGTTTCATAGGGGGCATCGCACTACTCCCGCTCGTCGTGAACCGCGAGAGGCTGGGCTTGCTCAGAGTCTACGCGTCCATGAGGCGCTTCTTCTACAACGTCTTCTTCGTCAAGCCAGGGCTCGGCGGAGCCGCTAAGGCCATCATTGTGCTCCTCATCGCCCTCACGGCAGTCGGAGCCGTTTACTCGGCCTACGCTGGGGCTTCGGCCGGCGGTGTCACCAAGATCCTGGACTTCAGCGTGATGGAGTGCACCCCGGCCTGCACGGGCGTCTACGACAACGAGAGCGTCATCGTGCAGCTGAACAGCGGGAAGCTGGACTACAGCCCGATCTCAACAGGTAGCGTCAGGGTCGTCTTCAACAGGCTTAACGCCACAGGCCTCGTGTACAGCAAAGCGTACCGGGGGCAAAGCGTGACAGTGAAGCTCACCACCAAGGGGATCGTCGAGAAGAAATCCGTCGAGATAAGCATCGACGGCTCCCTGACGTTCGACAAGTACGGCTTGCTTGATTCAGGGGCCGGAACCGTGACAACGGAGATCCTGCGCTGCGACCCCTTCACGGGGGCGTGCACTAAAGGCCAGGTCCTGACCTACAGCTTCCTCGTCACGACCTCTGCGAGCATGGAGGGCTTCGAAGGAATACCTATCTCCCAGCTAGCGCTCCTATCCCTGCTCACATCCCTAGCATCGATCGCCGTCGTATGGCAGGCGGAGAAGTACGAGATCCTGGGAGAGGCTGCAATTCCTTAATTCAGCTGGGCCGGCGTTTAAAGCATTTTTAACAAACGCTTTACTTAATTTTCGGGTTCGAGAGTAAAGCACATAAGAACTCCTCGCGTCATGCGGCTGAGGGTACTTCCGGTGGGGGTCGTTAAAGCCACTGCTACCAGAGCAAGTCCTTGCCACGCTGGGCTCCTCCCCAGCTGGGCTCTCCTGGGAGGAAGCCAAGAGGAGGCTCTCGCAGTACGGCCCAAACCTGCTCCTCGCGGAGAGGAGGAGGTGGAGGAGCCTTAAAAGGTTCCTTAAGCACTTAACGGACCCTCTCTCCCTGCTCCTCATAATCGCGGCTATCTTATCCTTCATAATAGGCTCATCCCAGCTCGGCTTCGCCATCCTCGCGCTAACTCTGCTCAACTCCCTCCTCAACACGCTCCAGGAGTGGCGCGCCGAGAAGGCCCTCGAGAAGCTCAAAGCCTGGGTGCCCGCCTACGCGAAGGTCCTCAGGGACGGGGAGCCAGCACTAGTGCACGTCAGCGAGATTGTGCCGGGCGACGTGATACTGGTCGAGGAGGGGGACCGCGTGCCGGCGGACGCGGTCCTGCTGGAGGCCCACGACCTCTGGGTGAGCAACATACCCCTCACGGGCGAGGCTGCGCCCCAGCCGAAGTACGTCGACGGCCTGGAGGAGGAGTACTCGTCCTACCTCGAGATGCCCAACGTGATACTGGCAGGGACAACCGTGGTCAGGGGTAGCGGGAAGGCCGTGGTCTTCGCCACGGGACCCAGGACGATGTTCGGCGACATCGTCAAGCTCGCGGAGGAGGTCGAGGAGGAGGAAAGCCCCCTCGAGCGCGAGATCGCGTCCCTTGCGAGGTACACATTCGCGGTGGCGATGGTTGTCGGCCTTGCCTTCTTCGCGGCGAGCCTCTTGCTCCTGCACCAGCCCGTCTACGACAGCATGCTCTTCATGATCGGCGTCATGACCTCCCTGGTCCCCGAGGGCCTGCAGATCACGGTGTCGATGGCCCTCGCGCTCGCGGTTCTCGACATGGCCCGGAGGAACGTCCTCGTGAAGAGGCTCTCGGCGGTCCAAACCCTGGGCAGCGTGACGGTTATCGGGACGGACAAGACGGGGACGATAACCAAGGGGGAGATGGTCGTCTCCAGGGTTTGGGTCTACGATAGGGACTACGAGGTCACCGGCAACGGGTACGAGCCCGTAGGGGAGTTCCTCCTGAACGGCTCAAGGGCCGACAGGAGCGACTCCGCGCTCCATAAGCTCCTCGAGGCAGCCGCCCTCTCCTCCAACTCCCACCTCCAGCCTCCGCAGAGGGAGGGTGAGCCCTGGCGCGTGATAGGCGACCCGACCGACGGGGCGATAATTGTCGCGGCGCTGAAGTACGGGGTCGACAGGGACATGCTCCTGGAAGAGTACAAGCTGAAGTACCGGAAGCCGCTGGACCCCGTCAAGAAGACGATGTACAGCGTGTACGAGAAAGGAGGCGCAACATACCTGTTCCTCAAGGGGGCACCCAGGGGGGTCTTGAACTCCTCAACGCACATCCTCGTGGACGGAGGGGTCAGGCCCCTCGACGGGCCGCTGAAGGCCAGGGTTGAGGAGAAGATACGCGAGTACGGGGAAGCTGGCTTGCGCGTTATAGGCGTGGCTTTCGGCTCGAACACGGAGGAGGACTCGAACCTCGTGTTCCTGGGGCTCATAGGCATAGCAGACCCCCTGAGGCCCGAGGTCCCCGAGTTCGTCGCTAAGGCCAAGAGGGGAGGGATCAAGATAGTGATACTGACCGGCGACTATGGCCCCACGGCTAAGTCCATCGCGGTGAAGGCTGGCATCGTGGGGGAGAACGCCCGGGTGATCAGGGGCGTCGACCGGGAGAGCATGAGCGACGAGGAGCTGGCGAGGATACTGCGGGAGGAGGAGGTCGTGTTCTCGCGCCTCACGCCGGAGCAGAAGCTCAGGGTGCTGAGGGTGTTGAAGAAGAACGGCGAGGTGGTGGCTATGATAGGCGACGGCGTCAACGACGCGCCCTCGCTCAAGGAGGCCGACGTGGGCGTCGCGATGGGCGTCACAGGTACAGACGTGGCCAGGGAGGTCGCGGACGTCATCCTGCTGGACGACAGCTTCGCCTCGATCGTGAAGGGCATCGAGGCCGGGAGAGCGATATTCGACAACATAAAGAAGTTCGTAACCTACGTCTTCGCCCATAACTGGGCAGAGCTCCTCCCATTCCTGGCCTTCATAACCGCCAGGATACCCCTCCCTCTTACCGTTACCCAGGTGCTCGCCATAGACCTCGGCATCGACGTCCTCCCATCCGTCGCCCTGAGCAGGGAGCCACCCGAGGAGGGCGTAATGGAGGAGCCGCCGCGGAGCAAGACCGAGAGGCTGTTCGACAAGAGAGTGCTCCTCAGGTCCCTAGCGGTCGGGCTCGTCGCGGCAACGCTCGCGCTCCACGGCTGCCTCCAGGCCTGGCGGCAGGGAGGCTGGTCGCCGGGCCTCAGCCTGGACCCGGAGAGCCCCGTGTACCTCAAAGGCGTGACGATGACCTTCGCCGGGATCGTGCTCGCCCAGATGGGCAACCTCGTCGCCTCGAGGAAGAGGAAGGGCTTCCCCCTCGAGCCGGGCCTCCTCAAGGACAGGTGGATCCTCCTCAGCCTCCTGGCCCAGCTCCTCGTGCTAGTCGCGATTGTCTACGCTCCTCCTCTCCAGCCCGTATTCCAGACCTACCCACTGGCGCTACAGGACTGGCTGAGCCTCGCCTACATACCGGCCGCGGTCATCGCGGTAAACTACGCCCTCAGGAAGGCTGGCCTCTAGCTGTCCGGCGATAACCCGAGGAGATCTCCCAGCCTGTCGTAGTAGAGGAGCAACAGCGGCAGTGGGATGGTCCCCGGCCCCGAGGCCCGCAGCGCAGCGGTGTAGACAGCCACTCTCCCCACTCTCCTGAGGCGCTCGGAGTCCCTGGACTTCACCTCGAATCCCACACCCTGCTCGGGGACCACGATGTCGACCTCGAACCCGTCGCGCCAATAGCCAACCCTGTACGCCCTGGCGACGTGCTCAGCCACAACAGCCTCGAGAACCGCGCCTTCTTCAGGCTGCCGCACACCGGCCCACCTCGACACCACGCGGTAGAGGAGGGGGTCGACGAAGTGGACTTTCCGCTCCTTCCTGACGTCCTCGACGAGCCGTGAGACATCCACGTAGAGGAGGCTGCGCGCGAGGAACAGCTTCTCAAAGAGGTCGATGTACGACAAAACCACCTTGTGCGACCTGAGGCCGTACTCCCTCGCGACACTGTTTAAGCTGAAGGCATTCGGTGCCTTCTCCACGATCGCCCTCGCAACCCTCTTCGCGAAGACCTCGCTTCGCCTGAGCCTGCTCAAGTCGAAAACAATGGAGTTCAGCAGGTCCCGCTCGAAACCCGTGTCGACAACACCCTTGGACAGGCACGAGACGACGCTCCTCGGGAAGCCCCCGCACTCGAGGTACCTCTCAAGCAGCTCCTCCAGGACGCCGAGCCAGCCTAGAAGGTCGCTGGGGCTAGAGGTCACTGGGACGTCGCTCCTAGCGACCCCGACGAAGTCGCGGAAGCTCAGAGGCGTCAAGAGGAAGTCCCTCCCGAGGCCCCTTCTCCCCGGGAAGGCCTCAAGCTCCCTCCTCGCGACCATCGAGAGCGAGCCCGTCGCCACAACCACGTCGCTTGAAAGCAACCCGCGGTCGATCAGGCTCTTGACAGCCCTGAACCACTCCCTCGGGTACGTCACCTCGTCCAGCAGGATGACGGAGCTCCTAAACCCCCAGCTGGACCTGAGCCTCAAGTACCCCCTGAGCACCTCCTCGAGCTCCCGGTAATCCCCCAGCATGTCGCAGCTGTAGTAGAAGATCGCCCTCGGATCCCACCCCCTCCCGAGGAGCTCCCTTACGAGGAGCTTCAGGAGCGTCGTCTTCCCGACCTGCCTCGGGCCGAAGAGGAAGTGCAGCGAGAAAGGCTTCAACGCGCCTATAATCTCGTGGAGCAGCGGCGGAACCCACCTGACCGGGCTCTCCACCCACCTTCGGATATCGTAGTCCTCGTCCAGCTTGCTAGCCCCCTTCCACCACGGGTTAAACTCCTCCATACTCTTGGAATTCTCAATTCCAACACCTATATAAACTCTTGGAATCCAGGATTCCAAGAACATGTGTGGTCGCTGGCCTCGGAGGCTGGGTGGGGCTGAGCCGAGGCCTTTCCGCTAACGTGCGGGGCCGGAGCGCGTCAAAACATTATTAGTAGCCTGAGCGCTGAAGCCTGTGGGGCTCATGGGGCACACTTTCGCCGACGTCAGGCTCAGGCCGCGCCTGGCGTCATCTGCCCCCCCTCAGCCCTTGGGAGCCTGCGTGCCACGTCGAGCAGGAGGGCGAATTTAGGCGTGAGCACGCGAAGCCGCGCCCTCAGTTCTTCAAGCTGATCCCCGCTTATACCCGGGCCCGCGGAGCCGTCCACCTTAAACACGCCTCTCCTCCGCTACCCCGTTGGCGAACACCAGGCTTGTGTACTCTCCGAGCCTCTTCTCGAGGATGGCGGGGTCCGCGAGCCTGAAGTAGTCGAACCCGGTTGCTATTTGCTTGCCGGTGGCCGTCCTGAGGAATGCCAGGAAGGTTGAGAGCCTTCGGAGGCTGCGCGGGTTTGTCCTGCGGGCGATCTCGTCCAGGTTCAGCCAACTCAGGTTGTGGTAGATGTACTGCTCGGCGGGGTAGGCTGGGTCGTATGCCAGGAGGTCGGCTAGGCTCTGCTCGGGTAGGCTCATGGACACCTTCAGGTCCCAGTCGTACCTCCAGGCCCTGCCCCTCAGGCTGGTGTAGACCGGCAGGTAGCCTTCAGGCGGGTCTACTCTGCCTTGGAGGAGGCTGTCGACGACGACCAGCGTTTTTTCGGGGAAGCCGAGCCACTCGATGCTCGGGGGTTCGGCGATGTAGTAGTAGACCTCGGGCACCGACCTAGCCCAGTACTCGTGCGAACCGCTACCCTCAGCTGTCTCGAGCACGTACTCCGCGAGCGCCCTGGCTTTGCCCGTGTCGCGCAGCGCCCACCTCCCGCGGCCCACCTCCCTCGCGATGCCGTCATCCCTGAGCTCTCTAAGGAACTTGTAGACGAGGCCGGAGTTAAGGCCGAAAACCCTTACGATGCGGGCTACGGGCACGTCAAGGTTCAGCCTCCAGGCTTTCGCAAGCTCTAACAGCACAGCCCACCGTAACTTTGACACACGTAAAGCCACGCGATTCACAATGCCATAGTTTTTTATAAAGATTTATAGGCAGTTACTGCCTACAATTAATGGGACATATGTTGCATTGAGACTGATTTCAGGAGCTGCTGAAGGGTTAGAGTTAATAGCTCTCCGGATTTGTAGAGAGAAAGAGAAGAACATGGCTACCAGAAGGTGGACGGGTTGCGACTCAAGGCGAAGAAAGGTGATAGTCAGAGGCTGAGGGTTAGGCTGTTCAAGCTGAGAGGTGTGGACAGAATGGAGGGGCTGTCAGAGGAAGTGGATAAGATCAGGGAGGAGTGGGACCGGGAATTCGAGGAGAGAACGTGAACTGGATCCCTACAATGATAAGATAGCAGAAAGAGAGGCGCGAACCTCCAGTGAAAACTCGAGCCGAGTACGAGCGCGATTGCTCGGTTTTAGGAGGTGCTCCTCGGGACCGGAGCCAGCTTAAACCTCAGAAGTGAACGCATTTATAGGCAAAGCTCCACCTGAGTGTGAGAGCAGATGGGCCACGTTTCTGTGAGGGTGAGGATATGCTCGCTGGACAAGTCGAAGTGCGCGGACGTTGAAGCGCTCGTTGACGCTAGGGCGACGCTGACCGCGATCCCGAGGAGCCTAGCTGAGACGCTGGGCATCGAAGCCGTCAGGAGGGACGTCGTCGAGACAGGGGCTGGGCTCGTGGAGGTTGAGCGTGGCGCCGCCGTGGTCTCGGTGGAGGGCAGGGAAACGGTCACAGAGGTGTGGGTAAGCGATATCATCGGAAGGGTGCTCATCGGGGTTGCAACGCTGGAGATGCTCGGGCTCCGCGTCGACCCTAGGACGGGGAAGCTTGAGCCTTCGCCCCTGCTGCTCTACTAGCCCATACGGTTGCTTGACTACTCTCAGCGCGTACAGCTCAAAGCACAGCATGTGTGAAGGTTTAAATCCCCCGGCATCCGCTTAAGCGCGACAGTCGAGTGGACAGAGAGATCTGGGACTGCGTTGCTAGGTGGCTCAGGCTGACGGGCCTCGCTAAAGCGCTCTGGAGGCTCAGGCAGCCGAAGCCCCTCAGCAGGGCGTTCGGCACGAGGAACACGAGGTACATAGCTAGCGTTCTCGAGAGGCTGCGCCTCGCGGGCCTTGTCAAAGAGGCTTTGGTCGGCGACGTGAGGTACGTCTACCTGACGGAGAGGGCTTGCGGCCTGCTTGCGCTGCTCGGCTACAGCCTCGAGGAGCGGGCGTGCGGGGAGCAGGCGTTCAGGCTCATCCGGCGCGGAGCCCATGAGTACCCGAAGAGGGGCCTCGGATCAGTGAAGGGGTGAATGTGCTAGGCGCAGCCGGGTACCTCGACGCCTCGTAGTGCCTCTCAAGCACCCGGGCCCGCGGGGCAAGGAAGGCCAGCGAGGGAAAACTTAAAAAGCTGCAATGCTGCGAGAACTTGATGGAAACTGCTGGTCGGCTTCTTCCACTTCTACCTCCAGTGATCCGAGCGCCAGCGCTAGGCCCCAGGCTAGCGCGGCGACGCTCATAAGCAATGCCCCCAGCGCGCAGAAGAAAAGCGCCACGAGGCGGCCGGAAGGGTCATTTGAGGAGCGGTATCCCTCGAAGCCTGCGACGAAGAACGTAAGCCCCACTAGCGCTGGCAGAAACGCCGCTGGAGAACCCTTCTCGGAGAACCTCAGCCTCCTGGGCATCCAACACCCACATAATTGCACTATCCTAACTAATAAGCGCTTCGAATCCGAGGAGCCTTAAATAGTCATCACTCACTCTGCGAAGCCCTCACCATCTAGATACAAACCCTTGTATCCAAGACGTCGGAGTGGCCGGCCGCTCTAGAGCTAAGCCGAAAACTTGGCGAGCCGCAGGGTAAAGCCACACTGACGCTTTTGCGCTTCCCGATTTATCTTGACTCTGGAAGCACAGTAAGTCTCTATGTAGTTTCACCTAGATAATAAAAAGCGCTATTAGCATGTTTAACAGAGACGAAAATAGCCTTTAAGTGCAGACCAAAAACAAGGGCAACAGCAAGGTTTATAAGCAAGCCCTCCGCATAACCATTGTATGGCGAAAAGACAGGCAATAAGCCCCGTAATAGCAACGGTCATCATAGTCGCCGTCACCATCGCCGTCGCGATCGCAGTGGCCTTCTGGATGACAGGCATTATCGGGCTCTTCACAGGCTTTGAGCAACTTACAATTGAGACGATCTATGCGACACCAAATGGTACAGGTTGGAATGTTACGATTCATGTTTCTAACAGGGGTACAAGTCCGACATCCATTACGAACATTTTAATCAATGGTGTCGATATTTCGACGTGTTCAAGAAATGTTACAGGCCCCACACTCCCGATTGCCTTTAATCCTGGCGACAACCGGACAATAACGCTTTCAATAGCAAAGGGTACAACATGCGGTCCTACAAAGTTTACTGCTGGAGGAAGCATTGAAGTTAAGTTACACAGCTCCGGCGGCAAGGACTACCCGAAGCTTGTGGTTCTGCCTTAAAGGAAAAATCTTTTTTAGGTCTGTTGGAGCAGTGCTTATAAAGTTATTTTTCTCAATAACTTTCTTGCTTGAAGGTGTATGCGTAAAACTGTTGGAATCGGCTTGCTGGTTCTCGCAGTCTTTTAAGTGGTTGTGCTGGAGCCCGGAGTGGTCGCGGTGGTCTACGACCCTTTTACGGGCTCTCTCAGCGGCCCGCACATAGGGCCCTCTGTGTTTCTGAAGGCTCCGTGGCAGGGCGTGGTTAGGGGCTCCTGCGGGGTGGGGGTCGTGGAGCTTTCAGGTAGGTCTGGCTCTGCTCCGGGACCGGTGGCGGCGCGCACGCGGGACGGTGTCGAGGTGTGGGTGGACATCAGCGAGTGCAGGGGCTCCGTGCAGGCGACCCCGAATGTGGCTGTGAACCCTCTCCCGATTCTCCCAGGCGGCTCGGCGACGATACTGCTCTCAGTGTCCAAGTCCGGGAAATGCGGTGCAACGGTGTTCATCCCCGGCCAGAGCATCGAGGTGAGGCTGCGCACGGCCTCGGGTGCGGAGTACGTGAAGCTCGTCGTCCTGCCCTGACCGCCGCGACCGGAGATAGATCAGCCTTCTTGAGCCGCCTGAGGCTTGCTGCGGCG
Source organism: Infirmifilum tikiterense (assembly GCF_054696565.1). The sequence goes on along the minus strand of NZ_CP182482.1, from coordinate 1,471,796 downwards.
CTGCTTCTGCTCCTCGAGTGCTCTTAGGGTGAAGGCGACGAGCTCGGCTGTCTCCCTTGCCCTCACCTCGGGTGTGGCTCCGAGGTGGCCGCTCCTTGTCTCGACGCGCAGGTACGCGGGTGCGCCGAGGTCTAGGAGCCTGGCGGTGAGCTTGAGCGCGTGGGAAGGGTGGACGCGGTCGTCGGCGAGGCCCGTGTACGCTAGTACGAAGGGGTAGTCGGCCGGCTTGAGGTTGTGGATGGGGGAGTAGGACTCGAGTACCTTTCTGTCCTCGGGGTCGTCGGGGTCGCCGTACTCGGTGGTCCAGAGCCTGCCGAGGTGGAGCCTGTGGTAGCGGAGCATGTCGGTGAGCGGGTAGCCGGCGAGGGCCACGTCGAGGAGCTCGGGCCTCCTAGCCAGTACGGCGGCGACGAGGAGCCCCCCGTTGCTCCTGCCGGTCGCGACGGTCATGTAGCCCCTAGCCCTGTAGTGCTCCAGGAACGCCTCGAAGTCCTCGAACACCCTCACCTTGTTCCCGCGCATCCCGGCCCTGTGCCACTCCTCCCCGTACTCGAAGCCACCCCTGAGGTTCGTCGAGACGAAGGCCGCGCCGGCCTCTAGGAGCATAACGGCCTCTGGCTGGAAGCGGGGCTTGACCGGCAGCGCGAACCCCCCGTAGCCGTACACCACCGCCACCCTGTCGTCAGGGGCGGCCCTGCTCCTCACCTCGAAGCCGTGCACCCTCGTCCCGTCGCGCGAGGGGACCCACAGCTCCCTGACCTCCAGCCCGAGGGGAAGCGAGGAGCCCTCGACCAGCCTCGCGCCCCCCTGGTCTACGAGGTAGAGCTTGCTCGGGGTGTCGAAGGACTCGTACCTCGCCAGCGCCGCGCCGAAGCCCCTGGAGAGGATGGTGACGCTGCCCGGCCCCTCGCCTAGCCCCACCTCCCCTGCATGCTCTCCCTCCGGGCTGTAGAGCTCGAGCCTGTTCGCGCCGTCGACGAGCCTCACCGCGAGGAGCCTCCCGCCGACGAGTGCGGCGTCCTCGATGGGGTAGGCCTCGGCCCTCAAGATTACCCTGGCCCCCCGGCCAACCTCGACGACCTGGCCCAGGCTGTGCTCGTAGCTAAGCACGTAGCTGCGGCCCCCGAGCCTGCCCACCGGGTAGGCCTTGGAGCCTCCGGGGTCGTAGAGCAGCCTGAAGCCGCCGCCTGCGAGCTCGTACACGAGGGACCTCGACCAGCCGTGAAAAGCTACGGCGTACACCGACTCCCCGTCGCCCGCGAGGTGGACTAGCCAGTTCGTGCCCAGGCCCTCGCCGAAGACCAGCTCCTCCCCGGCCCCGAGCTCCGCCTCGAACACCCTGCTCGCCGGCGCCTCGACGCCGTCCGGAGCTGTGCCGGACCTGTAAGTGCGGACGTACAGGAACCTCTCCCTCGTGAGCCAGACGGGGGGCGAGACGTAGCCCTCTGGCCCCTCGATACGCTCGCCGGTCTCGGTGTCGACGATGAGCGTGCGCGCGTAGTCCGAGCCGGCCCTCGTGTGCAGGGCGGCCAGCATCCTCCCGTCCCTGCTCGCGCTGATCGATGCAACGACGGTGTCGCCGCCGAGCTCCCGCGCGTCCAGCACCGTCTGCGGCTCCGCGTCGCCGGTGCTGTACCTCTTGACGGTAAAGGTGCCACGCTCCCTGGTCAGGGCGTAGAGGCCCCCCTCGAAGAGCGCCGCGTCGACCACGTAGGGCAGGCTGTGGAGCTCCAGCGCGCGCTGGTAGAGGGCATCAGCGAGGGGCGAGACGAACTCCCTGAACCTCCGGTTCTGCTCCTCGATGAAGGCCTTCACGCAGGGGTCCTCGAGGTCCTCGAGCCAGTCGTAGCCGCTAGACACGGTCCATGCACGCGGCTTTCGAATATAAAAGTTACGTCGGTGGAATCATCCCTAGCATACGGGTGAGGCGTTTTCCCAAGAGCCTTTGCAATCCAGCCGGGGACTGGGGTGCAAACTCCAACCGGCTTCCTCGCACGCGAACGGTCGGATGTGCACGAAACCCTTTTAAGCTGAGATGGAGTGGTTTGCCGCAGGGAGCGGGGTTGGAGTTGCTCAGCAAGGAGGAGAGGCTGAGGATCCTGAGGACGGTCGCGGAGGACGAGGAGTTCAGGCACGCGCTGATGGGCGCGCTTGGCTACTCCGAGCTCCTCTCAAACCTCGAGAAGATATGGGAGGAGGTCAAGGCGCTCCGCGAGGAGATCAAAGGGCTCAGAGAGGAGCAGGCGAAGATATGGAGGGAAATCGAGGAGATCAAGCTTGAGCAGGCGAAGATCTGGCAGGAGATACGGGCTATAAGGGAGGAGACCAAGAAGATCTGGCAGGAGATAGAGGGCATCAAGCGCGAGCAGGCCAAGATATGGGAGGAGATCAAAGCGCTCAGGGAGGAGGCGAACAAGCTCTGGAAGGAGGTCAGAGACCTCAAGGAGGGGCAGAGGAGGCTTGAGGAGGGCCTAGAGAAGGTATGGGGTGCGCTCTTCCATGGTTTCTCGCAGCTCAGTAAGTTCGCCGGGGTGACGTTCGAGGAGTTCGTGAGGACGCTTCTGACGGACCTCTTCCGGAGGCACGGCGAGATACCGGAGGGCGCTGAGCTGAAGCGGGCCGTGATTGACGGGGAGGAGGTGGACATTTTCCTCGAGGACCCGCTCATCGTCGGCGAGGTGACGGCGCGCGCGGAGCCCGACGAGCTGGAGAAGCTCCTCAGGAAGGCGAGGAGGGCGGAGGAGATCTACGGGAGGAGGGCGAGGCGCATCCTCATCGTCGAGACCGCGGACGCGGCTGTAGCCAGGGAGCTCAGGAGGAGGGCCAGAGAAGAGGGCGTGGAGCTGGTGATCGGGAGGGAGGTCTGAGGCTCGCCGGCGCGCGCCACCCCTCACCGATCACCCCTGAGCCCCGCTTTGCCGCGTCTTCAGCCTGTACACCTCGAGGCTCAGCGACGGCCTGTTTGCCTCGTAGAAGCTCGCCGCCCTGAGGTCGCTTGTGGTCCCGCGGGCGCTCCTGAACACCCTCACCACGCTCACACGCTTCGCGCCAAGCTCCCGGGCAAGGCTGAGGAGCTCCGCGAGGATCCTCGTCCCGACCCTTCTCCTCCAGTAGCGTCTGGCGACGTGCACCCCGTAGTCTATGTTGAAGTTCCGCGCGTTGAGGTATGCTAATGCGACGGGCTCGCCGCCCAGGAAGCCGGCGACCACCCGGTGGTCTCCAGGTCTCGGTGGCACGAAGAAGCCCCAGCTCTGCTTCTGCACCCTCTCGAACGCGGCCATGTCTTCGCTGCTCCACTCGCGGTACACCCTGACCTCGACCTCCCTGTTGGGCTCCAGAACCTCGGCGTTCGGGCCCCAGAAGTAGAGAACCGACTTGGCGTCGACCAGGCTTGCGTCAAACGGTGTGCCCTTAGGGACGACCAGGATCACCGCCGATCCGCCCACCCTGCTCAGAAGTGCGGGCAGGTCTGTGGGCGCGGGCGAGCTACAGACAACTAGGCTTGCATCGACTACTCTCCTCCTCACAAGCCACTTTACGCTAACTACCGCGGCCTCCACGCTCAAGCCCACCAGCGAGATAGATGCTGCGTTCTTCGCCCAGAATACCCTCAGCTTCCCCAGCTCCCTGTACCACTCCACAAACTCCTCGAAGCTCTCGAAGCCCAGCAGCATACCTCTAGCCTCTAGAGCCGCCTGAAATGCTTTTTTCCCACTGGCGCGAAGCCCAAAGCCCTGCGCTTACGACCGCGAACCGGTCGACGTCGAGGCCTTCGCAACAGCGCCTCACCTATATTTGTGCTTCAGTAGAGACCCCCACTCGCGTGGGCATCAGCTGGAGCCTGGATGTCAGCACCCCGAGGTATCGGGATAACAAGGGTGAAAAGGCAGGGCTTTTGTGGCGAGAAGAGTTTTCCTGGGAGCAAGCAGAATAGCTAGATGCCCACCGCCACGGGGTAGTCTGCAAGGTCGGAGCGGGGGTACCTGTCTAGTTTGCTGGAGAAGGTAGCACTCACTACGTTGGCAGGAGAGCATGGAGCGTGGTCGAGCAGAGGGGCATCGGCGTTGCCAGCGCCCAGGCTGGATTCCCTGGGGGTTAGGCGGCTTGGGACGGCTGGAGACCGTTGCATGCTTCACGCGGCGCCTCATAGCCACCGCTGGGGCCTCTCGCTACCCCTTAGCCTGTCCTCGTCCCTGAACCTCCAGAGCCCCTCGCCTGGGTCAACGAGCACTATCCCCAGCTTCCCGATGATCTTGTCGTTGAGCAGGACCTCGTCGCTCAGCTCGGAGACCACGATGTCGGCGGGCACGCTCTCCGAGTCCCTATCCCCCGCTAGGACGGTGACCCTGCCGGCCCCAGGCACCCACACAACCCTCACGTAGCCTGAAGCCGACACGTAGGTTTCCGTCCTCGAGCCCGGGGGCGGAGGCAAGAGCCCGAGCTCCTCAGCGGCCCTCAGAGGGGAGGAGAACCTCCGGTACATTGGTCTCGTAGCCCGTGTTGAGGAGCGCGGTCGCGACGAGCTGCCTCCCACCGCTCTCAATCCTGACTCTTACCCTCACCCCCACTCCTTTCCCCAGGCCTGAGAGGCCTCAGGTAGCCCAGCCTCCCCGAGGGCTTCAGTGGCCTCAGGTAGCCGATCCTCTTCTCCACGAGTAGCACCCGTGTACCACTGGGCATTCCGAGTTTTAAGCTTTCTGGAGCGTTCTCCTGTCCTCATCCCGTGCGACGCGGGATGAGCTTCTAGGCGTTGCTGAACACCACCTGCCTCCAGCGTTGCCGCCACGCTCTACGCGCTTTGAGTTTCCGGGTGGGAAGCCACAACAAGTTTTTTATATTGGTATTCTGTATTGTAAATCGAGGCCGGAGGGTGAATAGGGTAGCTAGGTCAAGGGTCTTATTCGCAGCTACTGTCGTGGTACTCCTGGCTCTGGCTGTATCACTGCTGGCAGGCTCCTTTGTTAAAGCACCGCTTGCCAGCTCCTACCGGGAGGCCGAGGAAGTGGCCCGCAGCATCACCGGCTACGCGAGCCTAGACTACGTGCAGATTGGGACCATAGAGCTCAGGCCCGATTACGCACCCCTAGACCCAAGCTCGCTTCAGCTGAGCCCACCGGACGGCCTTGCAGCCCGGTTCGCCGTGGCTGACAAGCGAACAGGGGCGGTGTACGTCCTCTTCTCGGACTCGAACCTAACGCGTCGCGTGCTCGCGGTCTTGCACCGCGGCGACGTGAGGTTTATCGAGCTCAAGCTTAGGAAGGTGGACGAGCGGGAGTTCCAGGGATCCACGTACACCCAGGAGGTGACCACGGACAAGGGTACCGAGAGGATGGTAGGCATATCCAAGTGCCGCGCGATCTACTACGAGAGCTACACCGACGAGCCAGCCAAACTCGACGTAGTCGTGCCCCAGTTCACTACGGCTTACGTCGACTGCCACTACACGACCCAGATCGGCGGCGCAAACCTGGTGACGACGCACGCGGCCGCCTGGATCGACTACATACCTAATAGCACCATACTCGCCGTCAACGACGTCTCCTACGACCAGATACAAGCCCCCGTCGTTAGCAAGTGCTGGTTCAGCTCGAGGAGCTCCGTCGCCTCGACTTCCGCCTCTGTCCGGGCGGAGGGCAAGTATCTCATCTGCTATTACGGCATACGCTTCTCGCCCTCAACTCAGTGGACGCAGTTCAGCCAATTCGTCTTCTGGGTTAACGGCCAGGTAAGTTGCTCAGGGTCTCACTCCGCTTGGGTCGCCCTTACTTGCGATTGCTAAAAAATACCTTTTCTCTCATTTATTTGACGGTGCCTCAATGGCGCGGTTTTTCCGTTATTCCGCGCGTGCCTGGCTATGCTGAAGCAATCGTCTAGGCATTCTCGTCGCGCTTGACGGATATGCTGAAGCTGGGCTTGTCCCACCGGTGCCGGTGCGGGTGGTGCTTTCTTAGAATCTCGAACACCTCGTCGAGCCTCGCCTGCCAGTCGGGGACCCTGTAGTCGTCTGGGTCGATGAACCTGTAGCTCGTGAGGGGCTTGATGTCGAGCACGGGGGTGCCTGAGAAGCAGTCGCAGCCGGCCACGAACAAAACCCTGCCGCTCCTTTTCAGCAGGTGGACTGTTGTCAAGGCGATGGGGTTCGGCCTGAAGGGGCTGGCGACGGCGAACACCCCGACTTCCGGCATTAACTCGTCGCTCACCCCCAGCCTCTGGACGACGTCCTTGAAGATCCTGACGGGCTTCGTCCTCAGGGGTAGGCGCTGCGCCTTGTGCATGAAGGTTATGAGTATCAGGTGCGAGAAGCCGTCGATCCCGCCCAGCGCCTCAGCGTACTCCTCGTCGACCTCTACGAAGGCCTCGACGGCCCCGGCTCTTCTGACCTGCTCGTCTGTGTAGCCGTGGTAGACGTAGCCGATGGGCTTTACCTCGAGCACTTGTACGCGTGTCGACTGAAATATTTAAACGTAAGCTGGTAATACGCTCACCGTGAGGTACTACGCCCTCGACGTGCTAGCATGCCCCTACTGCCACGCGTTCCCGCTGAAGCTGGTGGTGCTGGAGGAGAGGAGGGGCCCCATGAAGTACCCCTGGCCGAGCAAGCCCTTCTGCGACTACGTCTGCGCGTTCAGGGGCGTCGAGGTTGCGAAGTGCGAGAGCTGCGAGTGCGAGGAGTGCTTCAGCCGGGAGGTGGTGAGCGGCGTGCTTGTGTGCCCGAAGTGCGGCAGGTGGTTTGCCGTGGTTGAAGGCGTGCCTCAGCTACTGCCCGACGAGGCTAGGGATTTCGACGCTGAGAGGGCTCTGCTTTCAAGGTTCAGGGAGAAGCTAGAGCGGCTCGACCCCGAGGTCGCTAGGCGCGTGTTCGAAGACTCGCATGCCCGGGAAACGAGGTAGGCCTCCTGATAGGCGTAGTTTCGTCTGCGGCCTAGAGATCAGTCGGTTTTAAGTCTGCGAAACGGCTGGTATGATTATCTAACTTTACATGGTGTTGTTCGATTTTCAAACGGAAAGCTTTTATTATTTTGAATTAAGCTTTTTAATCGCCGGTGAGGCAGAAATGGGTCTCTTGGAGCAGTGGCTGAGCTACCCGGCAGCCTGGGACAGGATTCTGAGCATTATCGGCATCGAGATCCACTGGCTGATACTGCAGTACGTGCTAGGCCTACCCCTGATGGTGCTGGTAGCCCTCCTAGCGTACAGGAGGAGCGGGGACGCCCGCTGGGAGCGCATGGCGAGGACGATGGCGAAGGCTCTGGGGCTCGTCTTCGCGGTCGGAGCCGCCACGGGGACGGCTAGCGAGTTCGGCCTAGTGGTAGTGTGGCCGAATCTTCTCGAGGCGGCTGGGCGGTACATCTACTACCCCCTGTACCTCGAGATCTTCGCCTTCCTCACGGAGATCGTCTTCATATACCTCCTCGTCTTCGGCTGGTCCAAGCTTTCCGTGAACGCGAAGATAGCGGTCGCGTTCCTCGCGATGTTCGGCGCCTGGTTCAGCGGCGCGATGATAACGAGCGTGAACAGCTACATGGTGGCTCCGACCGGCATAGTCGCGGCCTACGACCCGCTCACGGGCTGGAAGTACGACCAGGGCTACCCTAAGGTGCTGCTCGTGGTGCCGAAGGACATCGTCGGCGCGCTGGACGTCGGCAAGCTCCAGTCGCTCGGGATGGAGGTCGTCGGCGACACGGGCCAAGGGGTCGCGGTGCTGATGCCGTCGAAGATCGTCGCGAGGCTGGCGGCCGAGGCCTGGGGCGGGGTGAGGGTCAGGGACAGCGTCCTGAGGCTCGTCGTCAAGCCTCAGGCCCTCGGGGCAGTCGGGGACCTGCTGGTCAAGGATGTCGTCGACAAGATACTGGTCTTGACCGTTCAGACCGTCGGGTACACCACTGTCACGTTCCAGTCGCCCGTGTACCCGGGCACCCTCGTCCACTCGATAGGAGCAGGGGTGACGGTGACCGCCTTCACGATACTCGGTGCTTACGCGCTCCTCCTCATTAAGTCCAGGGACGAGAAGAGCAGGGACTACTACATGCTCGGCTTGAAGTTCGGCGCGGTGGCGTCCCTGGTCGCCATAGTCCTCCAGGGAGCCGTGTTCGGGCACGTGATGGGCGAGGAGATCGCGAAGTACAACCCGGAGAAGCTGGCGGCCATGGAGGGGACGAGCTCGTCCATCCTAAGCGTGTCCCGGGTGCTCGGGCTCGAGAAGCTGATGCCCCTCATAGCCTACGGTAGCCTCGAGGCGAAGCTCCCGAGCTACGACGCGATACCAGCCGACTACTGCACCCTCCTCGGGGTACCGGGCGTGTCGGACTGCAGGCCGCCCCTCATGATACACTACCTCTACTACACTAAGATCGGCCTGGCGGTGCTCCTCGGCCTCTACGCGTTGCTACTCACTTTCCTGCTCTACCGCAGGGCCAGCCTGCCGGGCTGGGTGCTGTGGGCAGGGGCGCTCTCCCCTGTTGCCGCGCAGCTGGTCAGCTTCCTCGGCTGGGCCGTCAGGGAGATGGGCCGGAAGCCTTGGTCGATCTACGGCGTGATGACCGTCGACATCGCCCACACGGCGAACCCCGCCGACCCGCTCGCCTACGTCCTCGTGGCCCTGCTGTTCCTCGGCGCGCTGGCCGGGCTCATATACGCCGCCTATAAGGTGCTCTACGAGCCCTCGGTTAAGGGGTGATCGCGGTGGAGGCTCCGGTGTTCTTCCTGGCGCTGGTGTTCGGGATCCACATAGTCGCGGTGAACGTCGGGATAGCGCTCGCGACGCTCGTGCCCATCCTCAAGAGGCGGGCTGAGCTCAGCGGGGACGCCAGGCTCGCCGAGACCGCTAGGGGGATGTTCAGGATATACGCGGCCACCTACGGGCTTGCGGGCGTGATGGGCACAGCCTTCACGGTCTTCCTACTCAGCTTCTACCCGGAGTTCGTCGGCGTAGCGGGGAACATCGCCATGGTACCCTTCGGGATAGCCATCGTAGCCATAGTCCTCCACTTCTTCGCCATCGTCGCCTACTGGTACGGCTGGGACGCCTTCAGCCCCACAGCGCACTTCTACACAGGCGTCCTGCTGGCCCTCACATCCTACCTGATCCCGCTCGGCTTCAGGGCGGTGTTCGCGTTCCTCAACACGCCCGCTGGCCTGAGCTTCGACGGGAAGCCCTGGCTCGACGTCGCCAAGGCCCTGGCCAACCCAACTTTCCTGCCCCTGTACCTCAAGAGCGTGGTGGGCGCGCTCACGCTGGGATTCCTCTTCGTCTCCGCGTTGCTCGCGGTTAAGGGCCTCAGGGGCGGCGGTCTCAGTGGCGTCGAGGAGGATCTGTACAGGGACGGGCTGAAGTGGGGCACAGCTGGCCTCCTGGCTATGGCTTTCCTCGGCGCGTGGTACACCGTCTCCCTAACCAGCACGCCGATAAAGTTCAACAACATTTTCGAGGGGCTCGGCTGGGCGGTCCAGGGTGTTGAGAGGCTCTCAGACTACTCGTGGCTCTTCGCGGTAAAGATGCTGCTCGTCTTGGCTCAGGCCTACATACTCCTCCGGTTGACGGTGTTCAAGCCGGGTGAGGCCTCGACGCGGGCAGGCTACCTCGGCTCCATCTACGCGGCGACCGCGGCGGCTCTCACCGTCCTGAACGGGGAGTACCTGAACGCGTTCAGCCAGTACCCGTTCTTCGTAGCCAACCTACCGCTCATCGCCTCAAGCGTCCCCGAGCCCTGGAGGACAATACTGGGCAGGGCACTCGACCTGAGGAACGTGAGCCCCCTAGCCCTGGACCCCGCGCTCTACGCCGTGACCGCGGCGGGCCTGCTTGCGTTGTTCGCGGCGGCCGGGTACTTCCTCTACGTCGTCTTCCTCAAAAGCGAGTAGCTTTTTTTAAGAGTGTATTTTCACCCCCATCTTCTCGAGGACCTGAGCGGTGTAGAGCTTAACAAGCCTGTCCAGCACCTTCCCGCTTATGCCGGCGGCCTCGCGGATGATGAACATCCTGAGGTGCTGGTAGGCGTGGAGAACCACGGCTAGGTTCCAGTAAGCCGCCTTCACGAGCGCCGGAACGTCAGTGGGAGAATCGAGGAACCTCGCGGCCTCGCCGACTAGGTGGCCCACGGATCCGACGAGGATGCCCTCGCTGAGGCCCAGCTGTATGAACGCGAGGCCAGCCCTGAAGGCCGTCTCCGCGTGCTCGCGGCCGTAGTCGCCCATGAAGAGGAACGTCAGGAGGCTCTCGAGGACCATCCGTAGCCCGAGCTCCGCGCTCTCGTCCTGGAGTATCGAGGAGGTCTCGGGCATCTTCTTGATCGCCTCGAGGGTGCTCGAGACAATCTCCTCCTCGCGCTCTAGGATGCTGGGGGCCAGGGACTGGAGGCGGCCCACTTCGCTGCTCGTAAGCCCTAGGAGCCGGAAAGCAACCTCTCCCTCGCGCACCACTTCTGCGAGTATCTCCTCCTGCACAGTCAGGACTCGCTTCGGGCGCAGATATGCTTTACGCTAAGCTTCGCTGAGACGGTAAAACGAAATAAAAAAGAGTTCCCCACGCCTCTCTAGAAGCCCTTCCTGGCCTCTCCCTTCCTCACGAACTGAAGGGTTACGGCCGAGAGCAGAAGGAACGCTTTCGAATAGGGCACCAGCGTCGGGTAGCCTAGAAGGTCGATGAACAGGCCCGCGATGGGCGGGGCGAGGATTGCCGCGCTCTGCGACGCGAAGTAGTAGAGCCCCGTGTAGGCTCCCAGCTTCTCGCGCGTCGTCATGTCCACCACTGTTGGCAGGCTGTTCACGTTGACCAGAGCCCAAGCAAAGCCCCCGAGGAAGAACAGCGCCTCGACAGTATAGACGAGCACCGATCCCGTAACGCTGATAGCCGCGAGGTGGACGCCCGCCAGGAGGGAGACGAGCAGAAGGAGCCCCAGAGTCATAGTCTTCCTCCTGCCCAGCTTGGAGCCGATGAAGCCTGCCGGGAGGGAGAAAATGAGGAAGCCCAGCGCGACGAAGCCGAGGATGAAGGACCCGGTGGCCTCGTCTAGCCCCATGTACCACTTGGCGTAGCTCGTGAAGAAGGTTTCGATGGCGTTGTAGCCTATGAACCAGAGGAAGATGGAGGAGAGCATGAACAGGAGGCTCTTGTCGGGGTCCGTGAACGCTAGCTTGAGGTTGTCGGCGAGCTCGCTGAAGCTCTGCCTGAACGTTTTCCCCAGGATCTCGGTGAAGCTGGGACCCCCGGCCTCCTTGACCTTGAACTCCTCCGGCTCGTCGACTAGCAGTATCACCAGCAGGCTGGCTAGGAGCAGGACGACCCCTGAGGCCACGAACGAGTAGGTGGGATTCATCTTGTAGAGCTGTGAGCCGACGAAGTAGGCGAGGAGGGACCCGACGCCGCCCATGAAGTTTATTATCCCGTTAGCCTGGCTCCTCTTCTCGCTCGGCGTTATGTCGGGCATGAACGCTATGACCGGCGACCTGAAGAGCGCCATAGACAGGTTCATGACGATGATCACCGCCATCATCGCCGGGAACTCGGCCCTGAAGAACGGTATCAGCGCGAAGGTGAGGGCCGCGGGCGGGGCACCGAGGAGGATGTAGGGCTTCCTCCTGCCGATACGCGTGCGCGTAACGTCGCTGAGGACACCGAGGTAGGGCAGTAGCACTACGGCGAAGATGTTGTCGATAGTCATTATGAAGCCCACGAGCCACGAGGCCAGCCCGAGCTCCTTTAGGAATATCGGGACGTATGAGTTGTAGACCGACCAGATGACGCTTATGCCGAAGAAGCCGAACCCCAGCAGGAACACTTTAAAGTAGCTGAACTTCTGGCTTGCATACAGTTTTGATACAATAAATAGTTTTAAATTTTTTCCCCTTTAAAACAATATACCTCATTTGTCACATCTCCCTCCACTAGAATTTTCGCATAGGGTGAGGGAAAGGCCAGTTGCCAAAGAGGCTCGGAGGATGCAGCGGCGGCTATAAAATCTACACACGTCTAAAATCAGTTAATTGAGGTGAGCCGTACCTTTCCCCACTGTTCCAGACAACCCTCGACCTCCGCCGTGAACGGAGCGGCACGCTTAACCGTAGCCAGTCCCTCCTGCGAGTCTCGACGCGACTGCTTGAGAATTCAGGTTTAAAGCTCTCATCACTGTTCAGGGCTCCAGACCTTCAATCATCGTAACTGAATCCGCCGGGGAGGGATAAATACTGATTGGTTCTGGGATAGCCTCCCTCAGCGAAAGATTTATAAGTAATATCTATAGACAGTCTGCAGACATGTATGCAGAGGTTTCGGTTCAAGAGCAGGTTCCGGGGTGGCCTGAGGTTGCTCGTGCTCCAGATACTCAGCGAGGAGCCCACGCACGCGTACGGGATCATGCGGAGGCTCGGCGAGCTGACGGGCTTCATGCCGAGCAGTGGCGCCTTCTTCCCACTGCTCAGGAGCCTGGTTAGGAGCGGGCTAGTGGAGGTTGATGAGGTTGAAAGGGGTGGTAAGGCTGTGAAGGTCTACCGCTTGAGCGAGGAGGGGAGGAGGGTCCTCGAGAGCCACCGTAGCCGGGTTGAGGAGGTTTTGAGGCTCGCCCGGTCGTTCAGGCGGTTTAACGACTCGGGCCTCTCCCGGGTCTTCCAGGTCGTCGACGAGGTGCTGGTGAGTATGGATAGGTTGAGTGACAGGCAGGTTGAGGAGCTTAGGAGAGCTGTTATGGACTTCGAGTACAGAGTTTTGGGGATCCTGAGGGGTGGTGGCGGTGAGTGAGGCAATCGTCGTGGAGGACCTAGTTAAGAGGTTTAAGGACGTGACGGCAGTAGACCACGTAAGCTTCAAGGTTAAGAGCGGTGAGATCTACGGCCTCCTGGGGCCGAACGGCGCCGGCAAGACCACCACCATACACATCCTTACGACGCTCCTGAGACCCACCAGCGGTAGGGCGCTCGTGGCGGGCTTCGACGTGGTCAAGCAGCCCCACGAGGTGAGGAAGCGCATAGGCATCGTCTTCCAGGACCCGAGCATCGACAACCAGCTCACGGCCTACGACAACATGTACATCCACGGCAGGCTGTACGGGCTCAGCGGCGAGGAGCTAAAGAGGAAGATCTACGAGCTCCTCGACTTCGTGGAGCTGAAGCCCTACGCCAACAAGCTTGTGAAGAACTTCTCCGGAGGCATGAGGAGGAGGCTCGAGATCGCCCGCTCCCTCCTCCACGAGCCCGATATACTGTTCCTCGACGAGCCGACGATAGGCCTGGATCCCCAGACGCGGGTGAAGATTTGGGACTACATAACGGCTATAAAGAAGGAGCACGGCATGACCATCCTCCTGACGACGCACTACATGGACGAGGCTGACCAGCTGTGCGACCGCATAGCTATAATGGACCACGGCAAGATAAAGGCCGAGGGCTCCCCGGAGGAGCTGAAGTCGATGCTCGGCAACGAGGTCGTCTACCTAAAGCTCGACGGCCACCTTGAGGCTACTCCCTGTATTGAAGCTGACTTCATCGAGAACTGCAAGCCCGTCTCGAGGGACACCGTGCAGCTCGTGGTCAAGAACGCCTCAACCGCGCTGCCCAGGATATTCGAGCTCGCTGGAAGCAGGGGGCTCAGGATCGTGGAGGTCACGTACAAGAGGCCCACTCTCAACGAGGTCTTCATCCACCTGACGGGGCGCGAGCTCCGCGACTCGCTCGAGGAGGGCGGTTTCAGGCCGCCCCACAGGAGGTGGTAGGTTATGAAGGGAATAGTTCCGATGGTATACAGGCAGGTGAAGAGGTTCGTAAACGCGCGGTCCAGGCTCGTCATGACTATCGTCCAGCCCCTGATATGGCTGGTCTTCTTCGGCATGGGGTGGAGCAGGGCCTTCAGCTTTCCGGGAGCGAGGGCGATGTTCGGAGGGCTAGACTACCTAACTTACCTCGCCTCGGGGATGGTCGCCATGACCGTCATGACCGGCTCCTTCATGAGCGGGGTGTCGGTGATCTGGGACAAGCAGTTCGGCTTCCTCAAGGAGACCCTCGTCGCGCCCGCGTCCAGGGCTGAGGTGATCCTGGGCAGGGCGCTCGGCGACGCGCTGGTGGTGAACCTCCAGGCCATGGTGATACTTGCACTGGTCTTCCTTATAGCCCCAGTCCTCAACCCCGCTGGCGTCCTCCCGGCGTTCCTCTACGGGCTGCTCCTGTCCCTGGGCTTCGCGAGCTTCGGCATAGCCCTCTCTGTGAAGCTTTCGAGCATGGAGGGCTTCCAGATGATCGTAAACCTGATAACGATGCCCCTGCTCTTCATGAGCGGCATCTTCTACCCCATCACCACGATGCCCGACTGGATGAAGGCGATAGCCTACTTCAACCCCGCAACCTACGCCGTGGACGGCATGCGGTACTGGCTAACTGGAGTATCCTACTTTAACCCAGCCGAGGACATAGCGCTCCTGCTCGCCCTAACGGCCATCCTGCTCTTCATAGGCGTCAGATCCTTCGAGAGGGCAACGATCGAGGACTGAAAACCCTAGCCCCTAACCACAACCCTCTTTTTCTTAACCTACCCTTTCTCTATTCGAAGCCGTAGCGAGCACACGACGAAATAAGGTTTTTTAGCCTGCTACTCCCCAGCCACTCGTGGCAGGTGTCTCGGCCAGGAGCCCCGACCTCGGGGGAGGCTTGCAGTACCACATCAGGTGCAGGCCCGGCGACATCGCCCCATACGTTCTGCTCCCCGGCGACCCCGACAGGGTTCCGCTGATCTCCAGCTTCTGGGATGAGAGGCGCGAGGTCGCGAAGCACCGCGAGTACACGACCCACACCGGTAGGTACAAGGGGGCACCCATATCAGCCACGTCCACCGGTATCGGGGGCCCCGCCGCGTCCATAGCCGTCGAGGAGCTGCTGAGGGTCGGAGCCAGCACGCTCATAAGGGTCGGGACCACGGGGGCCATTCAGCGCGACATCAGAATCGGCGACCTCGTGATCGCCACCGGGGCCGTCAGGCTCGACGGCGCCAGCCCGGAGTACGTGATGGCGGAGTACCCAGCCCTAGCACACTTAGAGGTCGTGCTGGCGCTCATCGAGGCGGCCGAGAGCCTAGGCGCGAGGTACCACGTGGGCATCGTCGCCTCAACAGACACCTTTTACACGGGGCAGTCCAGGCCGGGGTTCAAGGGCTACCAGCCGAGCTGGTCCCCAAGCCTCATGGCCGACCTACAGGCAGCCGGGGTGCTGAGCTTCGAGATGGAGGCCTCCACGGTATTCACGCTCGCGTCGATCTACGGGGCCAGAGCCGGGGCGGTGCTAGCTGTCCTAGCCAACAGGGTGACAGACGAGTTCGTCCCAGAGGCGGGGGTTGAGGACGCTGTTAGGGTGGCTAGCGAGGCCGTGAGGATCCTCCACGAGTGGGATGCTCTGAAGGGAGGTAAAAAGCACCTGCACCCCTCGCTCCTGAAAGGGTGGATCTGCAAGCAGTGAGCCCCTGCAGCTCCTCGGCCTGTCCCCCCGTAATTCTGTAGACGTTGGCCAAAGGCTTTCCCTCAAGGGGTAACGGAAATAAAACTCAGGGTTTCCGATGCTGATTACAACAACCCGGGTCTAGTTGCGGTGCTAAGAACGAAGGGACACCTTTGGGAAAACGCTAACTTTTCCCGTAGAGCCAGCACCTTACACTGTGAGACTCTCCCACCGGCAGAAGCTCTGGTTCTCTCTCCGTGCAAACGTCTGCTCGGTACGGGCACCTGCTAGCGAACCTGCAGCCGGCCGCACTTCTCTCGGAACTCTCGTCTCCGTATGCGTTGATGACTTTCTCCTCTATAGGCTTGTCCGGCTCAAGGACCAACTCAATGAGAAGCTTGGTGTAGGGATGAAGAGGGTTGGTGAAGAGCTCATCTGCTGGTGCCTGCTCGAGCACGATGCCTCTGTACATGACCGCAACGCGGTCGGCCAGCGCTCTAGCCACCCCCATGTCGTGAGTTATAAGCAGGTACGAGAGGTTGAAGCGCTTCTTTACATCTAGGAGGAGCTTGATTATCTGGGCCTGCACGACCACATCTAGGGCGGAAGTGGGCTCGTCGAGCACGAGAAGCTTAGGTTCAACGGTGAGGGCCCGCGCTAGGGCGACGCGCTGAGCCTCACCCCCGCTGATCTCAACCGGGTGGCGGTGCAGGAGGTCTGGGTCAAGCCCCAGATCGCCTGCGATCTTCAGAGCCCTCTCCTTGGCCTCGCTCCAGTCCAGCCCTTTAAGGTACACGGCCGGCTCCGCGATGAGCTCCTGGTTCCTCATGAATGGGTTGAGAGAGGACGCTGGGTTTTGGAACAGTCCCTGTACGATAGACCTGTACTTCCTTGAGCCCAGCTCGCTGGTTACGTCCACCCCTTCGAGCATTATCCTACCCCTGTCTGGTTTGAGTAGGCCGAGCACCATGCGCGCTACCGTTGTCTTTCCGCTGCCCGACTCGCCAACCAGAGCTAGTACCTCGCCTTTCGCTACCGTGAGAGATACCCCGTCGACGGCCTTAATCACGCTCGCCTGCCTGAACGGGAAGCCCTTCCTAACGGTGAAGTACTTGTACAGGTCAACTGCCTCTAGAAACCTGTCACTCATACAGAAGGCACCTCACCCTTCTACCGCCGACTTGCAGGAGATCAGGACTCCTCTTGAAGCAATCCTCCCTGGCGAACTCACACCTGTGGCGTACGGGCAACCTGAAGAGGAACCGTTCCTCGCTAGTGTTGGCGTGCTGGGGACAAGCCTCGTGCTCACCCGGGGGATGCTGCGGAAGAGCTGCTGGGTGTAAGGCTGCATCCTTCAAGGGCAAGGCAGGCCCCGCATCCTCCCACACCGACGGCATCACCCTGACACCAACTCTCACTAGCGACATGGGCGTGATCATAAGGGAAGGCGAGTACGTGCACCCGGAGCTAGTGGACCTGGCAAAGAAGCTGAGGCCACGCTAGGCTCTCAGTTGGGCGCAGCCTCCTCACCAATCGGAGGGCTTTGCCTCATCACCGCTAGAAAATTGGAGGCAGAGGGCGCTAAAACCCTTGCCTACCTCGTCTTGAAGAAGAGCCAGCCGTCCTTGAACCTGAGGAGGACGTAAGTCCCCTTCAGCTTCGAGCCGTAAAGCCTCAAGACAAGCTTGTCGCCCGAGGACTCCAGGAGCTCGTACTCCCCCTTGTCCCAGATCCTCATCGTCCCAGCCCCGTAGCCCTCCTTTATCTCCCCCTCGAAGTCCAGCCACTCGAGCCCGTGGTCCTCCTGCTGCACGCCGTACCTCTTGACACCGGGCTCCAGGGGCGGCTGCTTCCTGAAGGCCCAGTCCTTCAGCACCCCGCCCACCTCGATCCTCAGGTCGTAGTGTAGCCCTGCGCGCCTCGCGTCGTGCTCGTGGACCACGAACCTGGCCCTACAGGAACCCACCTTGCCTCGCCCACTACTCCTGCGACTTGCTGGGAAATAAGCGCAACGCCCAAAAAGGAGGCGCAGTTCTCCTCGCCGCTACGCCTCAGCCTTCAGGAAGACCGTCAGTGCGGCTCGCCTTCTGCGATTCAACAAAATCCGGCTTAACGGGGGAATTTTTATAATCTAGAGTTTGAGACTTTAAAGTCTGAGACTTATGAGTATGAGTATATACTTCATAGACAGGGACAGCGAGCTCAGATCTCTTGAGGAGGCGCTGAGCAGCGACAAGCCGGAGCTGGTCATCGTGTACGGCCGGCGGAGGATCGGGAAGACCTTCCTGATCAGGCAGCTCCTGGAGGGCCGCCGGGGCGTCTACCTCGTCGTGAACCACACAGACCCCGACCTCGCACTCAGGGATCTGGCCAGGCAGCTCCTGAGCCAGGTCCAGCTACCCTACGAGCCCCTGATCCGGGACTTCGACGACCTCTACAGGCTCTTCGAGGGCTCGCGCGCCCAGCTCATTGTGATCGACGAGTTCCAGCGCCTCCACGGCACAGGCGCGGTCGCGAAGCTCCAGGCTTTCTGGGACCAGGCGAAGGAGCGGTCTAGGCTGAAGCTCGTCCTCTCAGGCTCGTCCGTCGGCATGATGGAGCGGATAGGGCTCTCGCACGAGTCACCACTGTACGGGAGGGCGTCGAGGATACTGAGGCTCGGCCCCCTACCCTACAGGGCTGCGAGGCTCTTCACCGAGGCGTACGCGGAGGAGGACAGGATGAGAACGTTCGCGGTGTTCGGCGGGACGCCGGGATACCTCGCCTTGCTGGACGACAGAGCCCCCCTTATCGAGAACCTCCGCAGGCTCGTCCTCTCCCGGGCTGCCCCCTTGAGGGAGGAGCCCCTCGTCTCGCTATCGATGGAGCTCCGGGACCCCTCTAGGTACATCGCGGTGCTCGAGGCAGTGGCGTCCGGCGCCACGAAGCTGGGCGAGATAGCCGACAAGGCAGGAGTGGAGCACAGCGAAGTGGGTAAGTACCTGCGCGTCCTCGAGCGGGAACTGGATCTCGTGGAGCGAAGGTACCCCCTCCTGGAGGAGGGGAGGAGGGGGAGGGCGAGGTACTACGTGAAGGACCACTTCGTCAGGTTCTGGTTCCGCTTCGTGTTCCCGAACACGCACCTCCTAGAGCTCGAGCTGGAGGACAGGGTTCTGGACGCCGTCGCGCGCCACCTAGACCTCCACGTCTCCCAGGCCTTCGAGGAGGTTGCGCTAGAGCACTTCTCCCTGCTGGCCAGGGAGGGTGCTGTGGGCTTCACCCGCATCGGGAGGTGGTGGCGGGGCGACGTCGAAATCGACTTCGTGGCCATAGACGAGACGTCGAAGATGGCTTACTTCGCGGAGGTCAAGTGGTCTACGCAACCGGTCGACCAGAGAGTTCTGTACGGGCTCGCGAGGAAGGCCGAGGAGTTCCCCTGGCGCAGGGGGGAGAGGAGGGAGGTCTACGTGCTCTACTCCAGGGCTGGCTTCACGTTCACCGGAGACAGGGACGTGCTCCTCTTCTCCCTCAGGAACCTCCAAGGCCTCTTCGAGAGGCACAGGCCCCTGAAGAGGAGCCTCAAACCCCCCGCGGAGCCGAGCCCGGACAGTATTTAAGCGGGCGCTGGTGGTGTGTACCGATGCCGATTCTCGTGGACGAGATGCGCCTCCTGTACTCGCTCCCGTTCGCGAGGAGCCTCAGGGAGCTCGCGAGGCTCGCGGGCGTCTCCCCCAACACCGCCGTGAAGTTCTACAACGAGTGGTCCTTGAGGGGCAGGTTCGTCATGGTCCCCGACGACGCCTACTTCGGCTTCGCCAGGGTCGTCTACATAGCGGAGAAGACCACGTGGCCCGGCTCGCTGCCCTACGGCTCCCTCGAGGTCATGACCCTCAGCTCCCCCAGGGGCGAGCACACCCTCGTCCACGGCCTCGTCCCCCGCGTCCTCGTCGACGACTACGTCCGGGACCTGGCCGCCACGCTCGGCGAGGGGAGCGCGCTCGCCGCCCAGGAGGTCCAGCACTGGATCCCGATCAGCAAGCTGCAGGGCCTCAGGCCCGTGGACGCCGAGAGGCTGCCCAAGCTCGTCGACTCCCTCCTGCCGGCGCTCAAGCGAGCAGAGCCGCTCGACATGCCCGACGTCTGGGACCTCGTATACCTCACGGGCAAGATGATGCTCGGCCCCTTCGCGAGGCCGTCGGACCTCCTCAGGAGGCTGCAGCCGCTCTTCTGGCTCCCCATCCCCGCGCAGACCACAAGGAGCTACCACTACAAGCTCCACTTCCTTCCGGGCTGGCTGTACACCACCTTCCGCGAGCGGCGGAGCCCCCGGAGGCCGTCAAGGTGGCCCTCGAGCTGGAGGGCAAGGACGCGGCTAGGGTGGCGAAAGCCCTGGCTCTGCTCCCCGCGTGGGGAGTCTCTTTCATCGCCGACCGGCGCGCCGTCTACGTGGGCCAGGTCGACGCCGCCTTCCTCCCCTCGGTCTACGACATCCTGCACGGCTGGAGGGCGGAGGCCACGAGGGGCCTCCTCTTCGTCAAGAGCCACCTGGAGCTGGACAAGCCCCTACTCTGGAGGTTCCTCAGCGACGACGGGAAGGCTTGGGTGATGGTGGAGGAGAGGGCCAGGGTCCCCAGCCACGTCCCGGAGGAGTGAGGCCGCTCAGCCCCATAGGGACACCACGGCAGTCGCAACGGAGACGAGCAGGGCGCCCGCCAGGTACCTCGCCTCCACCCTCTCGCCCAGGATGGGCGCCGCGAGCAGCACCGCGAAGACCGGGGCCCCCGAGGACACGACGGAGGGGCCCACGGCGTCGGACATCCTCATGGAGGTGAAGAGGGCCAGCGGCCCGAGCCCTATGCCCATCAGCCCGCCCAGCATCACCCAGCCCACCCTGGCTCGCTTGACGTCGTCTGCGCGCCTGGCCAGGGCTGGGGCGGTGGCGGCGAGCAGGAAGCCCGTCCTGTAGAGGTTCAGCTCGACCGGGGTAGCGTACCTGAGCGCGATGTAGGCGAGCGTTATGCCCATCCCCCAGCTCAGGCTGGCGCCGAGGCCCGCGAGCAGGCCCTTCGCCGTGTAGCCGCCGCCACCGTTGTAGACGACCCACATGCCGATTGCCACGAGGGCCGCTGCGATGAGCGCGGCGGGCCTGGGGGTCTTCCCGGTCAGGAGGAAGCTGAACAGCGCGACGGGGAACGGGTAGGTGTAGGCGACGGGGTACACGACCCCGACGGGGGAGCGCGAGAGCCCGTAGATGAAGAGCGAGTCGCCCAGGAAGAACGCGAAGACAGCTGAGGCCGTGGCCACGGCGTAGAACTCGAGGGGCTTAGCCATGTTGCCGCCCGAGGCCAGGAACGCGAGGAGCATGACGGTGAACGCGGGGCCGGCGCGGAGGCCGCTGGCCAGGAGGGGGTGCAGGCTCGAGCCCGAGACGCCCTTCCTGTAGAGCACGCCGGCTAGCGAGAACAGCAGCGCAGCAGTTACGGCGAGCAGGCTCCAGAGCATATCCCGTGAATCGAGCGTCGCAATTTAACTTTTTGGTGCGCGGAAGCCCTATATACCGGGCCCGCGTAGGCGTTGCGTGGCCACCTTACACGAGATCGAGGAGGCGGTGGTCAGGTTCCGGGACCAGCGCGACTGGGCCAAGTACCACATGCCCCGCAACCTCGCCATCTCGCTCGTCGTCGAGGTCGGCGAGCTCCTCGAGCTGCTGCAGTGGAAGACGGACGAGGAGATACTCGAGTACCTCCGCCAGGGGGAAGGGATGGCGATGGCGTCCCAGGAGCTGGCCGACGTGGCGATATACCTCCTGCTCCTCGCCCACGAGCTCGGCGTGGACCTCGAGCAGGCCATACTGGAGAAGCTCAAGCTGAACGAGCAGAGGTACCCTGCCGAGAAGGTCAAGGGCAGGTACGTGAAGTACACTGCACTCCAGGGGGAGGAGCGACGAAGCCCCGAGGGCTCGGGGCAAGGGTAATATACCCCCCTCACCCGCTGGGCATCGGGCATGTACGTCGTGGTCTCCTGCCCCCGGTGCGGGCAGCTGAAGATAGCGAAGGCGGGTTCGAAGACCACGCAGTGCCCCAGGTGCGGCTCGAGGTTCACCGTTGAGAAGAACCTCTACACGAGGCGCGTCTTCGAGAGCCTCGAGGAGGCCAGGGAGTTCCTGAAGAGCGCCACCGCGTGAGGGCAAACTATTAGAGCCTGCGTCGAGCTGAATGGCTGTGGGCAGGCTCGAGCGCAGGGAGGAGAGGCGCAGGAGGAGAAGGCGGCGCCTACTCCTGCTCATGTACCTCTACGGTAGGATCTGAGCCCGGGAACGTGGAAGGGTATTTTAGAGGGACCGGCGGCTAGAAACAGGCCTGAAGCATGCCCGTGCTCCGCCTCGTGGACGTCACGCCCGACACCCTCACCCTCCCCAGGAAGCCCTGCGTCTACGCGCTCCTCTGGGTGCGCTCCGGCAAGCCCGTCCCCATACCCCGCGTCCTCGCCGTCGACCCGAAGGGCATACTCTACATCGCCTCCACCGAGAACCTCAAGAGGCGAGTCGCCTCCAACCTCCTCAAGCACCTCCAGGCGGCGAGGCAGGGCGCAAGGACCCAGCACAGGATGCACGCCTTCGTCATAGCCCTCCAGTACACCGGCATGATCGACAAGGTCAGAGAGGACGAGCTCCAGCTCGCCTACAAGCAGTACCCGGACATCCTCACCGCCGCCCGCGTCGAGAGAGCCGTGCTCGCGGCCTACATGAAGCGCTACGGCGAGCCCCCGCCCATGAACCTCTACCTGAGCAAGAAGCACCTCCTCACCCAGCCCCTCCAGCCCGACCCCGAGCTCCTCGAAGCCCTAGGCCTCCCCAGAGCCACCTAGGAGCCAGCAGGCCGTGACAGCTTTATAAGCCCCGAAAACCCACTAAACCGTGAGGGAAGTGTCCGCGGAGGAGCTCCTGCGCCAGCTCAGGGAGGAGCCACGCTACAGGCGCGAGCTAGCCGAGATCCTAGTCTCAGACCCCGAGGTCCGCCTCGCCTTAATCCAGGGGGCACTCAGAGAGGTGGCCACGAAGCACGACCTCGAGAGGCTCATGGCATACATAGACTCGAGGATCAGCGACGTAAATAGGCGCCTAGACGACGTCAACAGGCGCGTAGACGACCTCAATGGGAGGCTCGAGGACCTCTCATCCCTAGTCAGGGCAAGCCTCGTCGCAATCGTAGTGACCCTAGCCTCCACGATACTCGTACCCCTAGCTCTCAAGCTACTACTGCCCTAAAACGCAGTAACACCACAACTCGGAAGCCATCAAAAGTGCCGCAGAGGGTTAAAGTTTAATTGCGGCTCCAGCGTAGCGGAGTTGGGGGTTGTGTAGGGGGTTGACCTAAGCCTCCTCGGAGAACTTCTCAAGAAGGAAAAAGAGCACTTAATCCGCGAGCTCCTGACCACGCCACATTACGTTAAAGCCACCGTTGTGTCAGCCGCGGAGAGTCTCGTGGACCTCACCGTCTCGGGAGGCGCCCCCTTCAACACAGGTGATGTCATCGGGTACAGGCTGGGCAGGACGCTGGTCTCGCTGGGCACGGTTATCGACATCGCGGAGGACCTCGTCACCGTCCTATCGGAGTCCGGGGGCAACCTGCCTCCGGAGGGTAGCCAGCTTCAGATCGTTGAGCTGGAGCCCCTTATTTCGCTGGACCTGCAGATCAAGCTGATCAACGACATCCTCAGCG
Source organism: Infirmifilum tikiterense (assembly GCF_054696565.1). Next base: position 1,448,685 of record NZ_CP182482.1, on the reverse strand, counting down.
GAAATGTGAGAAGCCCAGCTGTAGACCTGGTCATCGACGGCTACGAGCTCGAACCTCTGAGGCCTATACAGAGCGATGGGAAGATGTACAGCGTCGACGGGGGCTTTGAGCTCGACGAGTACCAAAGGGAGGTCGTCGAGCAGATCCTAGCGTTGCGGGATGGCGAGCTCCTGCTCGTAGTTGGTCCCCCGGGCACAGGGAAAACCCGCGTAATCCAAAAAGCGGCCTATCTACTGGCAACGAGGGGAGAGAAGGTCCTTATAACCTCTCACACCAACCGCGCTGTGGACAACGCTCTTGAGAAGCTTCCACTGGAGATGGCCGTTAGGGTGGGAAGACCTGAGAAAGTTCTACCCGAGATTAGGAGATACATGCTCGGCGCCAAGGTCAGGGAGAGAGGGGGAGAACAGCTCGCGGAGCTCGAGGAGAATATAAAGAAGTTGCGCAATGAGCGGCGCAAGTACCTTGAGCACATCAAGTACATCCGGGGAAGCGGGAACCAGCCCGCAAGGAGCGAGAGGCTGAAGAGGTTCAAGGAGGAGCTGAGGAAGGTATCGCGAGAGCTAAAGGAGCTTTACCGAGAGCGGAACGAGCTTCTGCGTAGTATCAGCGAGAGCCTCGTCGCCGAAGCGCGCGTAATAGGCTCCACGCTTGTAAAGTCCCAGCTCGATCCCCTCGATAGGATCTCCTTCGACACAGTACTCATAGACGAGAGCAGCCAGGCCTCCGTGACTCTCGCGCTCCTTGGGATGCTCAAGGCGAGGAAGTGGGTGCTAATCGGCGACCCGAAGCAGCTCCTCCCCATATTCAAGGTGCTTAAAAACGAGAAAGCTCAGGAGGAGCTGAGTGCCTTTGTCTACCTCTGTAGGAAGTACCCCAAGCGCGTTCTCTGGCTGAGGTTGCACTACAGGAGCAACTCCCAGATTATACGCTTCGCCGCTAGGGAGGTCTACGGCAATGAGATACAGCCCCATCCCAGTTGCGACAACATCGCCCTGAAGCTCGCCGAGCCCCCGCGGATTGAACCGCTGAGACCCGACATGCCTGTAGTCTTCCTCCACGTGCAGGGGAGCGAGGAGCGGCAAAAGAAGTCGCTACTCAACAGGAAGGAGGCCGAAGTCTGCCACCGGCTCGTCGCCGAGCTGAGGAGGTGCGGCGTGCCCGAAAGCGAGGTAGGCGTCATCACGCCCTTTAGGGCTCAGAGGGATCTCCTCCTCGAGAAAGTGCGGGGCTCCGAAGTAGACACAGTCGACGCCTTCCAGGGGAGGGAGAAGGAAGCCGTCATCTTTTCCGTCACTGCGACCTCACCCAGCAGCCTGAGGTTCGCTTCCAACCCCAACAGGCTCAACGTCGCCCTAACGAGACCTAGGAGCAAGCTAGTGGTTGTCGGAAACGCCAGGAGCATCATCGAGGCAGGCAGGCAAGACAAGCAGCTCCTCGTGTACAGGTTCCTCCTCTACGCCTACGAGCTCAACGCTATATACAACTGGGAGAGCATGTCATGGATGACCACACGCCGCGTAACCAAGCAACCCACGCAATAAGGGTACCTGATCAAAGAGGCTTAAACCACTCACTCGCGACTGGGTGGCTTAAGCGTTGGTGTTCTTAAGTTTACCTGTGACCGATGATAGACTATACGCTCTACAGGAATCTGGACTGGTTCTGTTTAGTACTTCGAGGTCTTAGAGTAGTACCATCCAGCGTTCTAGGTACCAGCACGAAATGCCGAGGATCTGTGTAACAAGCGTCAACTTTTTTAGTGGTTGTTACACAGATCTAGGTGTGAGGCTCGCGACTAGGTACCTGTTCTCGAGGTACGGGGGGAGGGTTGCGACAAAGGACGACCTCGCCGAGCTCTGCAGTAGGTTCAGCGTGGATCTAGACTACTTCGTGAACTACGTGATTCGGTACGGCTACGTGGTCAGAGTGCTTAGGGGCCTGTACTACGTGAGGACCGTGGAGGAGTTCAAGCTGGGGAGGGCGCCAGACGTTCTCAGGGTGCTGGCGCTAGGCATGGAGAGGCTAGGCGTCAGGTGGTACTTCGGCCTCTACACGGCGCTGAGGCTGGGTGGCGTGACACACGAGTACTACGACGTGGTCTTCGTGATCAGCGACTCGATCTATAGGCCCAAGCCTGTTAGGGTAGCGGGGGAGAGGGTTAGGTTTGTAAAGGTCAAGCCGAGGCTGATGAGCTTTGGGCTCGTCAGAAAGAATGGACTCGTGTACTCGGACCTCGAGAAGACGATCCTCGACTTTACCTACCTCTCAAGGTATGGCTCCATCCCCAGGGAGCGGGCGGTGGCGGTGCTCAGAGAGCACGCCGACGCGCTAAACAGAGAGAGGCTGGCCGAGTACGTCAAGCGCTACCCGAAGACCGTGAGGGGTGTGCTGAGAGATGAGGGACTACTCTGAGTTCGTCCAGTTCGCAGTGGAGAAGAGCGGGCTGAGGAAGCCGCTACTCGTCGAGAAGGACGTGCTGCTGCACACGCTGCTATACAGGCTGGCTAGTGACGCTGAGTTCAGGGAGAAGTACCTGTTCAAGGGTGGCTCATGCCTAGTTAAGTGCTACTTCGGCTATTACAGGTTCAGCGTGGACCTAGACTTTACCTACCTGCGCCAGGAGAGGTGGGAAGGCTTAACCAAGTCCGAGAGGAGGAGGGAGCTCGTGTTGGAGGCCGAGCTGCTTGCCCAGCTCATAGAGCGGGCGTCGAGAGACCTAGGCCTCGAGTTCGCCGCGGATGTCGGGAACAGGAGGTTCGTCGAATTCGGTAGCGGCTCGAGGCTAGTCACCTACAAGCTCTACCGCGGCGGCGAGCTCCTCAAGGTCCAGGTTGACCTAGTCGAGACTCTCCTCTTCGAGCCCCAGAGACGCAAGGCCAGGACTCTTCTCTGGAGCGTCAGCGTTGCGGGGGAGGAGAGGGTGTACTTCAGGGAGTTCCTAGAGGGGTACCGCGAGTTTGAGGTGCTAGCCTACGACTTGAGGGAGATTCTCTGCGAGAAGGTCAGGGCCATACTCACTAGGAGTGTCCAGAAGCTGAGGGACCTCTACGACCTCTACATGCTCGAGAAAGCTGGGCTGGGCATCGAGGACTACGAGGAGGAAATAGCGCGTAAGATCAAGCTCGTGCTGAGGTACAGGAGGTACAGAGAGTCCTCTGAGAAAAACAGGAGGGGTCTCGAATTATCCCTAGAGTCAATGGCGGACAGCCACGAGCTGTCGCTGTTCGTAGAGCAGCCAGACGAGGAGGAGTTCAGGCACGCGCTGATGGGCGCCTTGGGCTACTCCGAGCTCCTCTCAAACCTCGAGAAGATTTGGAGGGAAATCGAGGAGGTCAAGCGGGGGCAGGCTAAAACCTGGGAGGCGATCGAGGGGCTAAGAGAGGAGCAGGTGAAGATTTGGAGGGAGATCGAGGCCATCAAGCTCGAGCAGGCGAAGATCTGGGAGGAGATAAAGGCTCTGAGGGAGGAGACCAGGAAGATCTGGCAGGAGATCGACGAGATAAAGCGCGAGCAGGCCAAGATATGGGAGGAGATCAAGGCTCTGAGGGAAAACCAGGAAAAGCTCTGGCAGGAGGTCAAGGCGCTCAGGGAGGAGGCGAACAAGCTCTGGAAAGAGGTTAAGGATCTCAAGGAGGGCCAGGAAACGATTAGGAAGGAGCTAGAGGAGGTGAGGCGCGAGCTCGGCGAGGTGAGGCGCATGCAGGAGAGGTACTGCACGACCCTCGAGGAGGAAGCCAGGGACGTCGTAGGCTACTTCCTGAGGGAGAAGGGCCTCGCCGTCGAGCTCGCCTCGCTGCAGCTGGACAGGGAGTACGAGTTCGGCATCTACGGCACAGCCCCCGGCATCAACGTCATCGGGGAGGCGAAGGTCAGGGCCGGCGCCGCACAGCTGGACAGGTTCGCCCAAAGAGCAGAGGAGGCGGCGAGGCGCTGGCCCGAAAAGTTCCAGGGCAAAGTGGTCAAAGTATTCTACTGCATGCAGGGAGCCCCAGGCCTCGAGGAGGCGGCCAGGAGGCTAGGCGTCTGGCTCATCGTAGCGAACAGGCAGGCCACCCAACCCGGAATCTAGCACCCGCACGAGTTGATGGTAGCGTTTGACTCCTGCTTAGCCTCTGAGGGATCAGTAGAAAGCCTAGCCCGGGAGCCCCGCTCCAGCCCGTAGGAGCTTGCGGAAGCGTCTTCAGAAAGCCCCCGGTGAATTGGGGCCCATTGGTTCACTTTAGTACTCGGAGCCCGCGATTCGTCCCAACTGGTACCCCTTAGTACTCACAGGGTAAAGGCTGGGGCACTGGGAAGGTTTACATGTGGAGCCAGGTCAAGCATAGTCTGAACGAGAGGCTCGCCCGGCGGTTTAGCTGAAGGGAGAACGCGAGTCCAAAGCCTCGACACAAAATTTCATATGACAGTAACCAAGTGCTCGTGGAGGTGAGGGGCAAAGCCCTCTTCGAGACCCCTGCCAGCCCGGTCGGGGTTCTCTTCACGAGATTCATCAACGTGGATCCCTAGCGGGCCTCAGACAACTTCCCGCCGCAGTACGGGCAGAGGGCGAACCCGGCGGGGGTCGGGGCATCGGCTAGGCTGGCTGGCCTCCGCGCGCGTGGTCTTCGCCCAGCGAGAGGTAAACCAGGTAGAGAGGAAGCAGCGCGCCCAGGAGTAGGAACAGGGTCACGAGCAGCACGAGCCACGAGGCGAGGCCCTGAAGGTACATTGCGGCGACGAGAAAGCACCCCGCAACCTGCTGGAGCACTATCGCCGTCTTCACTCCCGAGGCGCGCTGGGCAGGCGAGAGGGGCCGCTCAGGCGACTTCCGGTACACCGAGAAAGCATAAAGAGCGCCAAGAAGAGCGCCAAACATTACCTTCCAACAGCAGTATGGCTGCATAGTTAATTGGATGAAAGTACAATGCTCCTACGGCGAAGACTACTGAGAAAAGCGAGTACGCGAACAATACCGCGCGAGCACGCGTCCAGGCGTCCCGGCCAGCCGGCTTGCCAGCGTCCGCCTCCGCGTCTTCTCGAGGAGCGCTCCCCTGCACGCCATGAATCCGCAGCGCCGCTATTTTAGCCTTTCCGCCCGCCAGATTGCAAGGGGGTTTCAGACCGAGAAGAGGTTATCTTCTCCCGTTTTCTGCTATATAAAGGGTTGGGTCATGGATAACAGCAGGGTTTAGGGTGTCTTCGTGAGGCCCTCGGATCTAGCTGGAAAGTTGGTGATATCCGCAAGCCGTAGCATGAGCCTTTACTGTTACTCGATTCTCAGGTTAGACCCGTACGTAAGGTGCGGGCATGGTTGCATCTACTGCTACACGAGGCTTCTTCCCGGCTACCAAAGCATACCCAAGCCTCTGTGGGGGTATCCGGAGGCTCTGGATAAAGTCTTGGAGGCATCGTCCGAGACACCCGTAATTCAGATGCCGTTTAGGATGTCTGCCCTAACGGATCCGTTACAGCCTATTGAAAGGAAGGCTAAGCTGGGGCTCGATACGCTCAAGATTGCGCTGAAGCACAAAATACCAGTCCTCCTCTCTACCAAGTCGACCCTGCTTGCTGAACCCCCCTGGCTCGACGTCGTAAAGGAGATTGCCGGGGAAAAGAAGATTGTGGCCCAGCTAACATTGACAACGACAGACAATGCAATATCCAAAGCCTTAGAGCCAGGTGCTCCGCGGCCTGAAGAGAGGTTGAAGGCTGTTGAGAAGCTTTCCTCAGAGGGGGTCCCGGTAGTAGTTAGGCTTCAGCCGTTGATCCCTGGAGTCAACGATGACCCTGAATCGCTGGAAAACCTCATAGATCAGGTAAAGGCGGCCGGAGCACTGCAGGTGATCGCAGAGTACTACAGGTTTTCCTCGTGGAATGACGTCGACGCTTTATCTAAAGCGCTTGCCCCCCGCTTGCTCATCTACCTGAAGAGCAAGTCCCTCTGGGAAAAGTACCCCTCGGGGTCCCACAAGCGGCCCCGGAAGAGTTACAGGCTCGCGAAGTACAGGCTCATCCGCGATCTAGCCTCGCGGAAGGGTCTGCTGTTCTCGCTTTGCCGCGAGGAGTTTCTGAACCTTGATACGGCTTCAAATTGCTGTGGTATTAACTTCATGCACGGGTACAGGCTTAGACCCACTTTGCGCGAGCTACTCGGCAATGTGAAAGGAAGCATGTACGTGGCTAAGGAGGAGCTACTATCCATACCCTTCTCATCGTTGCGAAAGGGGTTGCTTGAACACTACGAATACTTGGAAAAATACCATAGACCCGGGAAGACTTCAGAGGAGGAGCGAGATTTCAAGAACTTTCCTTAGCGCGGATTTTGACCTCTCGAGGCAGCCTTCCTGGGGGTCAACGTAAACCAGAGCGAGCATCTTGCCGTTATCGTCGATTTTGATAATCGATCCGCTGTACTCCCTAGCGGTGAGGTAGAAGCCTCTCTGCTCGTAGGCTTCCTCGTCCGAGTATAAGCCATTCGTAGGCGTCGGTGCAACTAGTATCGCGGCGTCAGCGTTAAACTCGTTCAGGTAGGAGTAAACCTTAAACCGCGACTGCACTAGGTAGCTCAAATCCCGCGTGTACTTGTAGTCTATAACGACCAGCTTCCTCTTATCGTCCCTACGCCTAACCGCTATCGTATCCGGGAGGCCTCCCAAGCCGTCTACCTTGATTTCTCCGTCGAGAATACCGTAGTATCTGGCGGTCTTCAGCCTCGACTCCACGCTCTGAGGTAGAGCGTTGTAGGAGATGTCTATCCTCTCGCCATTCCTGTAGATCGAGAGAACTCTTCCACTGCTATCCACCTTTACATCATGAACCCCTCCAAAAATGCTAAAAATGCACTCAAGAACAAGAGTAAACCCGAAGAGCTCGTACAGCTTCTCCCTTGATATTTTAAGAGTAGGGAGAAGCTCACTAATGGTCTTGACGTCTTCTTCGATGACCCTCAAATTCTCGTGCAATTCTCTGCGGAGGCGTAAAAACTTATCATAAGCACGGTATTCCCGGGGCCTTCGCAATGAATCCTCACGGACTTGTTCCTCAAGCTTGGCAACGCGCCGTTCATCGTCTACAAACCTCACTGCTTTAATCGTTAAAGGCTTAAGCGTGGGTTCTGACAGCAGCCTGTCGCACCGCTGGACAAGACCCTCGAGCCTCTCAACGACCACCCTCCTTAAGGGATCGATTTCGGGAGACACCTCCTTCGGGATTCTCTCCAGTAGCCCGGTGACCCTTTTCTTCACCTCGAGAAGTGTAACCACGAGAAGCAGGTTAGCTGGTGTTTCCAGACTCACTTTGGTAGCAACTACGGGCAGCGCTACTGGCCAGTACTTTGCGGAGAGACCAGTTAGAACTCTCCCTCTTATGGCCCCCTGCTCAACATCAACCTCCTCCACTGTTACAACCTGTAGTCTCCTGAGAACCTCGTTTACGGCATCCGAAAGTTCACCGAGTATCGCTACAGTCTTCAGCGCCTCAGCAGGTACCCCACTAACCACGATGTCGCTGTCTACGTTTCTAAGCCGAAGGTTCTCGCTTATATGGAGGCGCTCGTAGAGAGCAAGCAGTGTCTGCCACGTGTACTCAACCATGAACCTGATTTCCTCCTCACTGCTCGAGGGCTTCGGGGTACAGTCGCTTGAAAGCCCCGAGGGACGATCCATAATCCCCATCTTCCAAAACCTCTCTTATTGCCCTCAAGTGAGCTGAGGGAAGCCCCTCCAGCTGAGGCATGATAATAGCCTTAAACGCCCTGTCAACAGCCTCTTTGGGGTTTCCACCGTAGACACTTTCGGCGAATTTCACGAGATCCGCGAGAAGTGCAGTACCGACTTCGAACTCATTCCTTGTTCCTTCCCTTATCTTGTTGTACAGCTCCATAACCTCTCTCACAATTTCTACACGAGAGCTATACCTGGCTAGAATTTTCTCAAGCTCTTCCACCTCGGGGTTCTGAACCTCGACCACCGCGAAGCGCCTGAGGAAAGCATAGCCCAGCGTGAAAAGGTACCTCCTGTCATAGGTGTTCATAGTGGCGATAACCCTGAAGCCCCTCGGAACCTCGAGCCGATCCCCTCCGTTCTCCTCCCACTTCTTAAGGAGGTATTCTCCGCACGAGTCGATGGCCCCATCTTCCCTGTACTCTTGGATTTCCTCTAGAATTGAGCCCGGTATAAACCACTCATTAGGATCCGAGCCGCTGAAAATCGTTAGGAATTCTCCGAAGGCTCTCTCCAGGTTTGCCCTGTTTATCTCGTCTATCAACAGGATGGTGCCAGACTCTTTGCCCCTCTCCAACCTACTGTAGTCCCTTGCGACAGCCTCGAGCAGCGCTCCACACCTCCACTTAACCCTACCACCGACGAAAACCGGTCCCCCCACGACATCTACCCTAGACCACTCGGCCGTAGCCGTTTTCTCGACAATGTCAAAGCCGTAAGCTTCGGCTATCGCCCTAGCCAGCGTAGTCTTACCGGTACCCGGTACACCCCACAGCAACAGGTGCTTCCCAGAGGCTAAAGCGGAAACGCACTCTTTAACGATGTCACTAGGGATAACGACGTTACGGCGTAGTAGCTCCTCCTCAACAGGCTTAGGATCCCACACCCCTGTTGGCGAGGGAACAACGCTACGGAATCCCAAGCGACGCGCTAAAAACATTATTTGATCGAATACACTTTCTTCTATTTCGGCGAGAGAGCCCTGCGTCAAATTACCCGGAACTAGAGGTATAATGCTTGGACCCCACTTCGAGAATACTTCCGATAAAAGCGGCGAAGGATACTTAAAATCTTCGGGCCTGAGCCCCTCAAGCCTTTTAAGGGTCTCGTAAAGCCCGGCGGCAACCTGCTCCACCCTAACGAAGAACTTGTAGTCCCAAGGCTTCTTCTCATCACTCTCGGGCCAGTATTCCCACCTAATCTGACCCTTCAGGTCTTGAGGAAGCACTCTCCCAATGGCCACAACCCCCCTTGTAAACCCTTGCCCGAGACCCCCAGGCTTTGAAGATACAAGAGCAACCCGAACCTCCCCCTTTGAAGTAGTGAGGTTCTCATACACATCAGGATCGTTAAAAGCCCAAAGGATTGAGTACTTTTCTTTTCTTCCCAGACCATTTGGGGGCGGTGAACCATCCCTAGCTGATGAGCTTAAACTCTCTTTAAGCAGGTCGCGGAAGCTCCAAGCCCAGTTGACCGCCCTACCCTGTATGGCGAAATACCTCTTCCTTTGAGAGTTTTCTGACATTTTCTCTCAAAAATGTAAGAATTCCATTAAAATAAATTTTTGCAAGGAGTACCCAAACTCAAGCCTAGATGTAATTCATCAACTCGTTGTATATCTCTCCAGCGTACCTTTGCAACACACTTAAAGGTAGCTTTGTTCGATATCTTGCCGGATTATCCCCTATTTTTTCGAGTACGCCCATATCGCAAAGCTTGCCTAAAGTTGGGGCGAGAGATATAATACTGAATTCGCGTAGGAATGTAGGCTTAGAGCTGAGCTTCTTAAGTAAGTTGTTTTGGATGTAATTATACACCTCATTGAGGTCAAAATAGCTCTTTCCCTGCTGGGCTAAAGCCGTTACTGCTAGAAACGTTAGTGCTGTTACTCCCTGCTTAGCACCCGACCGGAAGTCGCTAACGAGATTCTCGAGAGGCTCGTATTTGCGATCGGTCATGTTTTCCGAGGAAAATTGTTCTAACTGAGTAAATAAATGCATTTCGCTAAACGTTAGCTTCAAGCACGAATTATGAATAATTACTTTTTTGCGGAGTCTTTTAAGGAAAAGGAGAGTCTCTTAGTTTCTTCGATTCAAGTGAGCAGGAGAGGCGCATTGGGACCTCTGCGGGTTCTCGGGACAAGGAGCTTAGTTCTTGCGGATGAGGATCACGTGGACACCTGATTCTATGCTGATGCACTAAGTTCAGAGGTCTCGGCCTTAAAGCTATCGGGCTTTGTTGGAAAATGTGTGGCTTCTAAACTATTTATATTGGGGAATGATTGCGTAGCCGTGAAGAGTTTGAAGGATCTGGAGGAACTGGCAGGGCTTGCTGGGGATCCCGGCGTAATCGAAAGGCTAGAGGTCTACCTGGGCAAGCTGAGGGAGCTTCTGTCCTCGCCAAAGCTGGCCTTCAGCCCGGAGGCTCCCGTGCCCAGCAAGCCGGGTGTTTACATTGTGTGGCGTGGCCGCGAGGTGATTTACGTCGGCTCATCGAGCGACCTTAGGCGCAGGATCCTTGGGGACCACCTGCAGGGCAACGTGAGAGGTAGCCGGCTCAGGAGAGCCCTGTCGTGGGATCTGGGGCTCGCCGACCCAGCCGAAGGGAAGGCTAGGCTAAGCCGCGAGCAGGAGGAGAAGATTAGCGGGCACTTGAGGGAGCGGTGCGCCTTACAGTTCATCGTGGAGGAGGACGAGCGCAGGCGCGCGATGCTCGAGCACTTCGCGATAGCTCTGCTGAGCCCCAGGCTTGTCTCCCCGATGGAGCTACCCGGGGCCGGTCGTCAAATTAAATAGCTGGCTGCGTGCTGTTGTGCGGGTGGGTGGCGTGGTCAGCCTGGAGGAGTTTGAGAGGGTTGTCGGGGGGTACGAGTGGTACTTCGAGCTTACCGAGGAGGTCTACCTCAAGGCCGTTGAGGAGCTGGGGCGCCGCGACCCAGCTGGGATAAGCGAGGTGGACGTGAGGCGCTACATCCTGCAATTCCTGGCCGCTTGGGGTGGGATGAAGCAAGTGCTGGTGCGTGTGGACCCGGGGGGCTGGCTGGGGCGATTAGGGGTCTCTCCCGCGAGGTCTCGGCGCTGAGGAGGCTAAGCCTTCTGGACGCCGACTTGGAGGGCGGGGACGTTGCGCAGGGCGTCGGGGAGGTCTTCGATAGGCTCAGGAGGGTCAGGCGCTTGGGCCCGGTAGGCGCGTCGAAGGTGGCGCACCTCCTCTGCCCAGACCTGTTCGTAATGTGGGATTATAAGATCGCCAAGAGCTACGGCTTTAACCCCGATAGGGATGGCTACTTCGAGTTCCTCGAGTTCCTGAGGAAGATGCAGGGGCTCGCCCGCGGGGTGGTGGAGCAGAAGGCGAGGGTGCTCGGGTGCAGCGTGAGCGAGGCGACGCGGAGGCTTTCGGAGGAGCACGGCGGCAGGACGCTGGCCAAACTGGTCGACGAGTACAACTGGTGGAAGACCTACAGATCCGTGGTGCTGGGTCCGCAGTGGCGGGAGCCAAGCCCCTAGGGGCAGGAGCGGGGTCTTCTTCGCGGCTCTACAGCGCCAGCATCTGCCCAGTGAACTCGGATAGGTCGAGCCTCCTCCTGGCTGGGTCGAGCTTGATCCTGTAAGCCTCCATGTCCAGAGCCCCGAAGACCTTGGGGACCGGTAGGTCGTCTACGAGGAAGGCCTCGATGCCTACCCTCTTTCCCGCGATCTCCACGGCCAGGTCGCAGAGGTGCCTGCATGCGAGCTTGCGGCCGTCTGCCACCGTGAGCCATCTCGGGGCTAGGAGCTCCTTGGGCGTGGATATCTCCCTGGCGACGTCGCTCCTGATGAGCGACCTGGAAGCCCCTGTGTCGAACAGCACGTCGAGAAGCTTCTCCCCCTTGTCCCCCCTCACGAGCAGCTTCTCCCGTACTAAGCCCATTTTTATTCACCTTAACATCAGCTCTCTGGCATCAGTTATAACTGTATCCCTACGTAGCGCCGCTTCTTAGCTTCGACCTCTGGCGACAGATGAGAGAAGTGGAAAGCAAAGGGTACAGAAGCGTGCCCCGGGCAGGCTCACCTGAAGAACTGTTGGTCGTAAAAGTCGCCTGCGAAATCGCCTTGCAGACTGTGCTGTGGGAAAGGCGTGGCCAGATGTGGAAAAAGCTTAAGCGCTTTTGCGCTTTAGGGCTGGGTAGAGCAGGAGGGTCACTGCTAGTGCAATGAGAGCCAGAGCGGCAATAGGCGCCACGTTAATTGGGGTAAAGCTAGGCTGAGGTTGAGACGGTTGTGTTGCGGGTTGCGTGCTCCCAGCGGTGCTCAGCTCCTGCTTGCAACGCTGTAGCTCTTGCTCGCAGCGCTGCAGGGCTGCCCCCAGCTCCTCCGCGTCCCTTCTGCACTGCTCCAACTCGCTCCTCGTGGAGGCCAGCTCTCCTTCCAGCTGGCTTGCCTTACCTAGCTCCTGCAGCGCTGCGAGCACTGCGCTGGCCTGCGGGAGAGTGTCGTCCGTGTACTGCGTGGAGTTGTAGACCGCCCTGCCCACGCTGAGGTCGAAGAGCGTTGCGTAGGCCGCGTTGGGCACGAGCTCCACCTCGTACCGGAGCTCGAAGGTTCCCTGTGCACCAGTGAGCTCCTGGGCGGCGGGCCCGAGGGGGGTTAGCCTGAGGGAGTAGGGCGGCCCCCTAGATTCGAGGTCGCTTAGCGAGAGGGGCGGGGGGCCTTCGATCACGTAGTGAACGGAGAAAATTTCGGAAACCTCGGAGCCGACGAGGTACGTCTGCGAGGAGATGGGCACTGAGTAGTAGACCTGCTGTAGCCCGAGGGCAACGAAAGCGGCGATGCCTATCTTGTCGCCTGGCACCGCGTACCCCCTGAGGCCGCCGTAACCTGTCACGTAGAGCTTCTCGTAGCCGCAAGCCCTGCAGAGGGCAGAAGGCATGTAGGACGCCGTCTGGGGTAGCGTGCACAGCAGCCTGCACACCTGCTCAAGGAGCCAGAGCAGCTTCTTCACCTCCTCACGGTTGACCTCAACGCGGAACGAGACCGTGTACTTCTTCCCCGGCTCGATTACGCTCGGCACCTCGACTCGAACCTTGCCTAAGCCCTTCACGAACCTCTCCTCCACCACCCTTGGCACAGGGGTAGGCTGTATAGGTACAGGCTGCGTCACCGTGGCGTTCTGGGCCGCTACAAGCTGAAGGTAAAGGGTAGCGAGGAGGCACACCACTAGGGCCGCTCTAACGAGGCCCCCCACACTCTTGCAGGCGGCGGAGCTGTATAAAAGCTTAAGCTGGCTCCGGGACCTGCCTGGCGTTTTCAACCCCTTCCCGCGATGGCGAAACAGGAGTGATGCAGTCGGTTGCGTCACTTCACTCGCTTTGCCCCTGCCTCAGGTGTCAAAACAATCGGGGAGACTTAGCGCAGGCACGGCACTCGAATCCGCGTAGATTTATGGGAAAACGCCGCTCCCGAGCGGGGCCTAACTCGCGGTTTCTCTTTCCATAAAGGAAGGGGGAGGAAAAACAATTGTGTTAAAAGAGTGATATGTGAAATAGTAGTGCAAAAAACCAGAATACCATAAAGCCTATGAATAGCCACCCTAGTGCCTTTGCTATCGCAATTACTATTCTCTCCTGCCTGTGAGTGAGCTTTCTCGGCTTAACAATTATTTTCACGAAGTCGGGAGTCCTGGGCGCTACCCTCTCCCGGTAGTAGATGAAGCCGTATTCGGGGTGGTTGGAGAACGGTTTATAGATCAGCACAGGAGTGATGCCGGTATCACCTCTCGTTGGCGGTGTACCCAGGCCCCCAGAGCGGTGAGCGGGTTTTCTCCTAGGTCTTGTCTTTACTCTAGGCTTGGCTCTTCGTACCGCGTAGCTCTCAGGCATTTCCTTTGCTGTTTCCTCACTTTCTTTTTGCGCTACTTTTGTCTCGGGCTTTTCCTCTTTTTCCTCGCTCTCATTATGCTCTTTTTGCGCTGTCACAACACTGTTTATAGAAGCAGGCGCATGGGATTAATGCGTTGCGCAGCGTGAGCGCGGCACCCGGGAAGCCGCACAGTTGTGGCCTGGCGCCCACACCCAAGGGACCCAACCTGGCAACACTTCTAGCGAGACCTAAACCTCGATTTCACCTTTCAGGAATTATCGGCAGTCCCGGGCCTCAGGCGTCTCCCCAGTCGCGCTTATTGAGCTGAAACGAGTGTGGGGAGTGGCTTTCTTGGTCTTTGAGGCGCCGCTTCGTCTGAACCGGTGCTCAACCCGCGTTACGATAACCGGTAATAACTCCATAAAAATAGTAATACTTTATGTTTCATGTATGCTGACTGAGGATTATGTGCCTGACTATTGTGTGGAAGGCTTGAGGGGAGCTCATCCTTGTCTTGCTTAAAGAGTAGTTGGGCCAAAGGGGGGTATTGCTGGAACCGCGGAGGACCATGCCGGGGGTGCGCTGCGCACGGAGGCGCGGTTTGACTGTCGAAACCGGAGGGTTGGGACGCACCTCACTTTTTCGGAGCGTTGACGGCGGTTTGGGAAAGCGTTGCGAAGGGCCTGTGTCTCCTCGGATACCGTTGACCGTAAAGAACTTAGAAACGCCAGGCTAGTGTAAGTGGAATGCTGCCCTCTCCCGTTAGAAGGATTTTGACAAAAAGGGTTCAAGAAGCCGTCGAGGGAGTGTTTAACCTCTACGCTAAGGGCATCCTCGCCGATGAGGATCACGTGACTGGAGCCCTTGTTTACAGCCTTGCGGAAAAGCTGGACGGGTTGCAGGTCGGGGATGTGAGGGTTAGGGCCTTCACCTTTAGCCGCGGCCAGGAGGCGAGGACGGGAGCTGACCTTGGGGTTGCCTTAAGCGCAGATTTACGGGGCGTTAAGCTCACGAAGTACATGCTGATGCAGGCGAAGAGGTGCGAGTGTCTGCCGGGCAAAAACTACGAGTTGTCGGACGGCAACATTGAGGGAAAGTTGCTGGATCAGTGCCGGAAAATGCTGTCTGTAGCTCGGTCCTCCTACGTGCTGGTGTATACCCGAAGCGAGCTGTGCGGCTTCCTCGCCTACAGAGCCGCAGACGTCCTGGGTTTTGACGGAGCTTCAGACGCCCGAGGTTCAGTTGGTAGCATCAGTTGCGCGAAGCTTTCAAGTCTGTGGGCCATACCTCTCCCGGAACTCTTCGACGACTTGCTGAAGTGCAAAATGGGGGATGTAATGCTCGACAAACCGTTCTTCAGAGAGGAGGAACTTTCGAATCTCCCGTTAATACTTGAGGAACGCGGGTACAGTGCTAGGCGCTGGGTAGCTATCTCGGTGAGAGAATCGAAGGAGTAGCCTTGACCTTTCTTGGTTGCTCTCCTTGAACCGCCTTGTTGAAGACTGGAATATGATAAAGACCGCTGTTTGACGGAGAGCCCTGGGGTTTGCTCATAGCGACTGTGCTCGATTAAATATAAGTGTTAGGCGCCAGTGTAACTTCAGGGGGTCTAGTGTATGGACGGGGCCTGTGACGGCCAGCACGAGAAAATTTCCCGGCACAGGCTCAGGGTGCTTAAGGAGGTTCTCCGTGTGATCGACGAGGCCCTTGAAGGCGTGGAGCCCTCGGGGGAACCTGCCTGGGTATCAGTGTGGGAGGCTCGGGAGAGCGCGTGAGCGTGCTCTCTAAGGGGTGAGCGTCGTGGTTGGGGGAGAGTCGCTGAGGGAGTTGATCCTCGACCTTTTAAGAGGGCTGGGAGCGCCGGTGCTGAGCGTGGAGGTGCGGGGCGGGGAGGGTTCGGGGTACGTGTTGGTCACCCTCGACTGAAGCGCGAGGCAGGCGGTGGAGTACTGGTTGGAGGTGGCTGAGCATGCAAGGAGGCTGGGGGTGCCGGTGTTCGTGAAGTGGACTGGGCGCAGCGACCTGAAGCCGGAGGAGCTGGGGGCCTACGTGGGCAGGGCGCTCGCGAGGATGGGCGTCTTCCTGAGGACCCGGGAACCTATCGACGTGGTGGCTGCTCTCAAGGAGGCGTGGGGGTGCTAGCCTGTCAGACCGACTGAGGTAGTCTCCTAGCGGCGCTGAGCGTTACCCGCATCCAGGAGCGCGCCACTCATTTGAGTTGCGGAAGCCCTATATCCCGGTCCCGCGCCTCTAGGGGTGGGGTGCGGCGTGCCTCGCTCGAAGGCGCTTAAGCTCGTCGCGGTTGCGCTGGCTCTCCTGCTCGCCTCCCTAGCCGGGCTATACGTCCTGGGGTTGTTCGCCTTGACAGGCCTGAGGATTGGAGGCGTGGAGGTGCTGAAGCCCTGCGAGGTGGAGGTCAGTGACGTCAGGGTCGTGTCGGTCGGGGTCAGGAGCGCTAAGCTAGAGGTGGTGCTCACCGTCAGGAACCCGAACCCCGTCGCCGCGAGGTCGACGTCGGTCACCTACGACGTCTACGTGGAGGGCGTGTACGCGGCTAGCGGCTCGGCGCCGGCGTTCGAGGTGCCGCCCGGGGGCTACGCGAGCGTTTCGAGCCAGGTGGAGGTGGAGTACGCGAGGGCCGGCCAGGCCGCGCAGGCCATAATTGAGGCGAAGCTGAGGGGAGGCAGGGTGCACGTGGAGGTGAGGGGCAACACCGTCCTCGAGACGCCGCTGGGGCGCCTGAGCCTCCCGTTCTCAAGGGTGCTGCTGGCGGACCCTTAGGTGCGAGCCTGAATCTTGGTGGTGTCCAGCAGGCGGGGCCGAAGCCCGGAGGGGGTTTTTAACCCGAGGTGGGCGTTTCGAGGGCGTATGCGGCTAGCTTGTCGCTGATCTCGAGCATGGCCCGGAGGTCTACCAGCTCGCTGAGCGCCTCCAGGCTAATGCCGTTTGCTACCGCCCAGTCGATCAGCTTCTCGAGCTCAACCCGCGCCTCCTCCAGCTTCTCTCTGAAAGCCTTCAGGTCGGCTGGCGTGACGGGCTCGCGGGTGCGCCCCAGGATGGCGTCGAGCTCCGCCATGATGGGGTCGAGCGTAAGCGAGGCTCTCTCGTGGAGCTCGGGCGGGACGGGCGCTGATCTCTGGCATCTTTTAATGTAGCCCTCGACCACCCCGCGCATCCCGAGGACGGCCTCCACAGCCCTCGTGAGCATGACCTCTGCTACAAGCCTAGCCCTGAGCTCCTCCTCTCTGATGGGTTTGAGGCCCAGCTTTTGCAGGAGCCCCCTGGCCTCGTGGGCCCAGATCCACCTCGCGAGGACGGGGCTCGCCGCGACGACCTTTCCCCACTCGTCCACGAATCTCTTCTCGTAGGACAGGGCCCTCCCATCGTCAGTCACCTTCGAGAGGTCAACCCTCTTCTTGAAGGCGTCCGGCATCAGACTCGGGAGCTCTGAGAGGACGAGGAGCGTAAGCGCGAGGCCCGGCCGCGAGGGAGCGTTTTCCACGAGGAAACGGGACGCACCCCTCTTCCCTAGCTCCTCCCTAAGGGCGCCACCGAGGCTCGTTAGCGCTGAGGTCAGCGCGGGCTCCGCGTAGGCAATCACGTGGAACAGGTCCTCGGGGATCCCGTCGGCGAGGCTTTTCGCGAGCATCACAGTAGCCTGCTCCATCTCCCCCCTCCTGGCGTGTATAGCCGCTCTCATGAGCGAGAACTCGAGCTTAGTCACCAGCAGGTCCGCGGCCCTCTCGTCCAGCTGCCTCAGAGCCGCGAGCAGCCCCTCGCGCTCGAGGAAGAGCCACCCGGCTCGAGCCACGGTGCCTTTCTCAGCCCTAGAGAGCGCGAACAGCGCCAGCGCGCCGTGCACGCCGCCACCGATCCACAGGTAAAACCAGATTTTGAAAAGTGTCTTGAGTACCTTCCACGAGTACCCGGCGAGCTTGGTGAGAAGCCTCAGGTAGCTTTTGAGCCGCTCGCCTTCCTCCATTCGAGAACCACTAGTTTCCAAACCTTAATAAAAATTTTACTAGCCTGCGCGCGCAACTTATTCAATTTAAACCAGCATCCCTTAACCGCTACAAAGTCGGGGTCGCAACTCAGTGTGTAGCGATCTCTCCGCCCCCGCTCGGCGCCCACCCCCGGAGGCCGCAGCCACCGTTAAGCGGGGAGCTCAGCTACGGCCGCTCTCCGCACCCGTAGGTATCGGGATTGCTCATCACCGCATGCGTTAAACCTGCCCGAGGGGAAAAGGGTTTCGCTTGGCGTGCTAGGCGCTCTTCCTGGCGAGCCTGAACTTCCCGACGCCGTAGAAGCCCGCGCCCCAGTTGTGCAGCGGTATGTCGACCTCGCCGATGCGCCAGCCGGTCTTCTCGCTGAAGAGCCTCTCGTCAGCCCTGGCGGCGAGCACCTCGCCTACGAAGAACTTCACGTCCCTCGCCTCGACCTCGTCCACCACCCTGCACTCCAGGACGCCGACTGCGTCCCTGGCGACGGGGGCTGAGACCTTCTCGCCCTTCACCGAGCCTATCGCGGAGGCCTTGTCGAGCTCCCTCCCGCTCCTGGTCCCGGCGAGGTACAGCTTGTCGAGGAGGCTCATCGGGAGGACGTTCACCGTGAACTCCCTGTACCTCTCGATCAGCTCGAACGTGTAGCTCTCCACGTCCACCGCCACGCCGACCAGCGGGGGCTCCTCTGCTATGGGCGTCACCCAGCTCGCGGCCATGTAGTTCACCGCCTCCCCCCAGCGCCCGCTCCCGATCAGGTACGCGGGCCTCGGGTGCAGCAGGAGGTAGAACCTGCCGACGTCCATAAGCCATGACTCGTGGGGGTGGTAAATAAATCCCTCTCATGCAGAGAACCGGGTAGCCTCTTTCTTTCCGCCCGAGGATTACAGTTTTTTCACCCGCCTTAGTGGTTGGACGTATTACGTGCAAATTATTTTTATATAGTTCGCGTGAACTAGAAGGCAATGTTAGTCGGAATAGAAACCAGGAAACTAGCCTCAGGTGAAGATGGGAAGAAACACTACCCCGGGTCACAGCTAATTTCCAAAATTTTTAACATGTTAAAAGGCTTTTGTCCTACCTGGAAATATTTAATTTATTTGATTATTTTACTCGGGTTTATTTTTGGTTTTATATCTTTAGCCATAAATATATCCTTTTCGACAATTTCTTTGAATGCTTTCGTTCCAATATTTAAGCTCTTAATGTTATATATACCTGTATTCGTGTTGCTTCTTTTTGGAATCATTTATCCATTTCTTATTTATCACCATATCAACAGTATTATTAAGTTAAGTGAAATAAGATGGTTAATGCTTTCCATATTAGTCATATTAGTCATATTATTGCTGATTTGTGTAATAATTTATCCGAGATTTTTACAGCCACCTCTCGACTCAATCAGTATTGAAACTCTTATCTTTGCACTCATTTGGGTCATTGCAATAATATCGCCTTGCATACCACTCATAATTTTAACATGGAATACTCAAGGTATTTCTTGTTTAATAAAGGGGTTGCAACTTACGGATGCTCGTGCACTATTCCTAGAATTTTCCTATAAACTCTCTTTAGCATCAAACGGCGTGCTAATTTTAATCGGTTTCTTCATTGTGATTATAAACAATTTAAAGTATTTTGAATCACTCAGTAGTAAAATATCCGTCGATCCGAGCAATTTAGTAATCGCAATTTTTACAGTTGTTCAATATTTTGTTTTACGGGAAACAAGAAGAATTTCGAGAGCTTACCCCACCATTACAATTCTCCGTGCCGTGTATTCCTTAAGTGGCATCGCCCTGGAGGCATTCTTGACTAACCCCTCAAATCATACGTATATTGTTGATGGAGGGCCGTATATAGCATCGTGTGAAGAAAGAGGTAATGTATTTGTGAGTACTTCGGGAAAAAATCTCCCTGTAATTATCACTCCTGGTAAAAATCTTAAAGTGTTACTTGTGCTGGAAAACATCAACCCAAGCAAACATAGTGAGAGATTTCCTGTGGCTATAACGCTTCACTATAAGCGTCAGAGTGAGGAAGGAGAACGTAGTAAGTCTACGACTATCCTTTGCCAAGTGGATGCGAAGAGTGGCGAAGTAAAGGTAACTCATCATTTACCTTATTCTCTTCAAAGCCTTTAAACACAAATTTTATTTTCCGAACAATAGGAAAAATAGGATAAATTTGAGTAATCGGCTCTACTGGATGCTGGCTACTGTCTTCGCCGCCCTTATTCTACCCTTGACGCTGGTATTGGTTGCATATTTCGTAGGTGTGGGAGAATCTGTGGGACGGTGGTCTCTTTGCCCGGCTAATCTCTCGTTTTTCACGGCTTACACGTTAATCACAAACCATTACGTCCACGCGTCGTGGAGTCACCTCCTGAGTAATCTTGGTGGTTACTTTGGAGCAATCGTAACTTGGATTTTACCTCTAGGGCTTTGGCTGTTTAGTCAAGAGAAAGCTTGTTTTAAATCTGCTCAACTAAGCCCTAATGCGAAATGCATTCCCGCAGGATTGATGTGTGAGGAGTGGTCTAAGCGCGTTGTGCTAAGTTTGATCTTGAATTCCTCCGTGTCACCGCTTTTAATATCAGTAGTTTGGATGCTGTTTAAGCCTCAGGGGTGTATGCTGGGTTTTTCGTCAGTGGTGGCGTCGCTTTGCGGTTTCTCAACTTATTACTGGTTCTTTATCTTTAAGGTTCTTAATCAATGGCTTAACTCCGATCCTCTTATTGCAAAGTTCTCCTGCTCTGGGTTTTTATGTGTCGAGCTTCTGTGTTGTATGTACCCTCTTCTCGAACTGCTTGATCACCAGACGGGGAATCTGTATAGGGCTTTGCTGTTTATCATGGTAGTACTTATGTTGCTTGTCTATTTGATATTCTCCTTGAGCAAGGCTTGGAAGGCTGGTAGCCTCCTCGATAAAATTCTCGCTTGGTTAGGAATCTCGGCAATTTTCTACCTTTCCTTCTCTATGTATTTCTACTTTGGTAATTCTCTCTTCATGTCTCCTGAAACGTGGCGGGAGATTATCCTGCGTGAGGGGATAGTCATCGGAATTCCTGGACATTTCATCGGTTTCGTGATAGGCCTTCTCCTTTCGGTCATCGCCTTTTCCCTAGAATATTTACACGGTTTTCTTGGGAGACGTTATAGGGAAACTTAATTAGGGTCGAGCGAATACCCCCTGAAATCCTCAATTAAACGAGCATGGGCTCCGGGTAAGCTGTATTGGTGCCTGATTAAGGTTTTAAGAAGGGGGACGTTTGCGCATTATTCCTACGATCTTTATTATCGTGATCTTAATGATCATGATACTAAAAAATGATCTCTACTTTTCGGGCTTGATGGCTAGAAAGAGGCCGGGGTCTGTGTTGACGGTTGTGGCGGCCCAGCCCGCTTCCTTTGCGAGTTGGAGTACTCTCCTGGCTGGGGGCGTGCGGGCGTTGTGGTAGAGTGCTATGCCGCCTGGCCTGAGCTTGGGGCTGGCTAGCTCCCAGGTGCGGGTGTAGAGGTGCTTGTCGACGTCGACGAAGAGGATGTCGACGGGCTCCTGGAGCCCCTCGAGGAACGAGAGGGCGTCACCGCAGACGGCCTCGAGCCGCAGGGGCGCGTTCAGGGTGGTGAGGGCTTGGCTTAGCCTGGCGCACCGGGAGGGGTTTGACTTGACCGCATAGACCCTCCCGTCCCTGACGGCGGCATCGGCGAGTGCTTTGGCGATCCAGAGGGTGGAGTAGCCTACGCCCGCCCCGGCGTCGACAGCGAGGACGCTGCTCCTGCGGGTGGAGTACGCGTAGGCTAGCGCGTAGAGAACTAGGCCGTCACAGCGGGTGATCCTGGGGATGCCGAGGGAGTCGGAGAGGGCCTCGAGCCGCTCCAGCGCCTCGTCGAGGCTGTAAGCCATGCTTCTAGTTCGCGTCTGGCCGGAAAAAGTTAACTTGGGTGGGGTTGGCTACTGGAAGTACTTTTTCAGGAAGTGGATGGCGGGGGCTATGACCCGTACTCTCTCCTCGGTGCCCGCGACGTAGTGGCCCATGTCTGGGAGTATGTGCGCCTCGAAGACGGCGCCGCGCTCGGAGAGGCGCTGGATGTACCTTAGGACGGGCTTGAGGGGTGTGCGCGTGTCGTTGGCTGGGTGTATTATGCAGAGGGGTGCTGTGACTTTGTCGACGTAGGTTATCGGGGACCTCTCGCGGAGGAGCTCGGTCTTGCCGTCGAAGAGGGTGTCGATGAAGCTCCTGAAGTAGGCGTCGCTCAGCGCCTTCATATCCTCCCAGTCCGCCACGCTTGCGCCCGCGACGCCGGCTTTCCAAAGGTCGGGTTGCCTGCCGAGGGCTAGTAGCGTCGAGTACCCGCCGTAGCTGTAGCCCATGATTGCCAGGCGGCTGGCCAGCCTCCTTGAGAGCGCCCACTTGCCCGCGTGGGCGATGTCGTTTAGGTCCCCGCCTCCGGGGTCTCCGATGTCGAGCCTCCTGAAGTCCTCGCCGTAGCCCGTCGAGCCCCTGTAGTTGGGGGCGACGACGTGGAAGCCTGAAGCGACGAGGGAGGCTATGAACGGGTCCCAGGAGTCCATGACCTCGCTCCAGGGCCCCCCGTGGACATACACGACGGTGGGTCCGGGCCTGGGGGCTCGGGCGTTCTCGACGACGAACGCGGGTATGCGCCTGCCGTCGAAGGAGGGGTAGCGCGTGAAGTAGCTTCTGCCGAACTCCCTGGTGATGCTCCTCGGGAGCCTGCTCGCGACCGCCACGCGGGAGGCCCCGCTCTGCGGGTCGAGCTCGTAGACCTGCGGGGGGCTTGTGAGCGAGGAGGCGGTGAAGTAGAACTTGCCGTCGAGCTCCGCGAACGTGGATACGACCCCCCTGGGCGTCCTCACCCTTTTGCCGTCGATGAAGAGCTGCGTCCTCCCGTCGCGCTTGGCGATCACCCAGACTCTGCCGTCGTCAAGCCAGCCGAAGTCGAGGTGCTCGACGGGGTTGAAGGCGTCGTAGTCCCTGTGGGTGAAGCTCACCCTCTGGAGGTCCCCGCTCTCGGCGTCGTAGGTGTAGAGCCTCTTCCTGCCCTCGAAGTCGCTCTCGAAGAGCAGCTTGCTGCCCCTGAGGGTGGGGTTCGTGTTCGACGAGCCGGGCTTCGGCGTGTAGACGCGCAGCTCGCGGCTCCGCGTATCCAGGATGAAGAGCTCGAAGGTGCCCGGCCTCCCCGCCAGGGTCCCGTAGCCCACGGCGTAGTCGCCGTTGAAGTCGGTCAGGAATGCCATCGTCTCGAACTTCGCAAGCTTCTCCCAGCTGCCGTCCAGGCCCACCTGGAACAGGGCGACCTCCTCCGCGGTAGCGCCGATGTAGGCCACCCTCCCACCTTGGAACGAGATGCCCAGTACCCTGGCTGGCGGGACGTCGGCTATCTGCCTCTCCTCGGCCTCGTCTACGGCGGTGACGAAGGGGACTTGGAGCTCCTTTCCCTTGGAGACGTCGCGGGTGAAGACGACCTCCCTGCTCTCCTTCCTGGCCTGCGCGAAGCTGTGGACGGGGCCCTTGGTCAGCTTCCTCCGCTCGCCCAGCTTCGGGTCGAGGGCCCAGATGCCTGGGGTTGCGTCGAGGTTGCTGAAGAAGACGATCTTGCCGCGGGCGGCTCCGAGCAGGTAGAAGTAGGGGGCCGAGGCGATCAGCTCCACGAGCCTGGTGATTTGCGACTGGGTTTGAGGCACGGCTTTCCTGCCCGCTGCCCGGCTATTAACGTTTTCCCTGATTTCTCCCTCACCCATGGAGCCAGCACCTCACGAAGTGACCTGGCTCTACCTCCACCGCGGGGGGCTCCTCGGCGCGGCACTTGTCGGTGGCGAAGGGGCACCTCGGGTGGAAGCGGCAGCCCGACGGGATGTTGACGGGGGACGGCACCTCGCCCTTTATGGGTATCTCGCCTATCTTGTGGCGGGGGTCTGGTAGCGGGACCGCGGATATGAGGGCCCTGGTGTAGGGGTGCATGGGGTTCGTGATGACCTGCTCCGCGGGGCCCTCCTCGACGATCTTGCCGAGGTACATTATGGCTACTCTGTCGCAAATTATCCTGGCCACCGCGAGGTCGTGGGTGATGAAGAGGTAGCTGATGTTGAACTTCTCCCGTATCCCGAGCATCAGCTGGAGTATCTCGGCCCTGATCGACATGTCGAGCATCGAGACGGGCTCGTCGGCCACGATGAACTCAGGCCTGAGGGAGAGCGCCCTCGCAATGGCAACCCTCTGCCTCTGCCCCCCGCTTAGCTCGTGGGGGTAGCGGTACACGAATTCCTCGGGTGGGACGAGGGAGACCTCGGTGAGGAGCTTCGAGGCCGCGTCGATCCTCTCCTCCCGGGTGGTGAGCTCGCCGTGGATGTACAGGGGCTCCGTCACGATGTCGTAGATCCTCATGTGGGGGTTCAGGCTCTCGTAGGGGTCCTGGAAGATGATCTGTGCCTTCCTCCTGAACCACCCGAGCTCCTCGTCGCCGGCGCTCGTTATGTCCTCGCCCCTGAACAGTACTTTACCGCTTGTCGGCTCGATGAGCCTCAGCACGAGCCTCCCGGTGGTCGTCTTGCCGCAGCCCGACTCCCCCACGAGGCAGAAGACCTCGCCTTTTTCGATGTGGAAGGACACGCCGTCGACGGCCCTGAGGTAGCGGGCGCCATGTCCTCTGATCACGTCCAGCAGGCCCCTGCGCAGCGGGTAGTACTTCTTCAGGTCGTAGGCCTCCAGGAGCTTATCACCCATGCGGATCACCCGTAGAGGTGGCAGGCCACAAAATGGCCTGGAGAGACTTCCCGGAGTTGAGGCTCCTCACTCCTGCACTTGTCGGTGGCGAAGGGGCACCTCGGGTGGAAGCGGCAGCCCCGAGGGGGGTTGAGGAGGTTGGGGGGTGAGCCGGGGATGGGCTTCAGCTGGCGTCTCTCCCCCTTTACGCTGGGGACCGACTGGAGCAGTGCGCTGGTGTATGGGTGCAGTGGCTCAAGGAGGACTTTCTCCGCCGGCCCTATCTCGACGATCTTCCCGGCGTACATGACGGCGACCTTGTCGCTAACCTGCGCGACTGCCGAGACGTCGTGCGAGATGAAAATCATCATGGACTTGGAGCTCTCGCGCAGCTCCCCGAGTAGCTTGAGTATCTGGGCTTGCACGATGACGTCGAGGGCGGTTGTCGGCTCGTCCGCAATCACCACCTTGGGGTTTAGTGCGAGGGCCATCGCTATCAGCGCCCTCTGCCTCTGCCCCCCGCTGAGCTCGAAGGGGTAGCGGTTCGCCACCGAGGGGTCGAGGCCGACCAGGCCTAAAAGCTTCCTGATGCGCGCCATCGCCTGGTCCTTGCTCACATCCTCGTGGAGCAGTATGGCCTCTGCTATCTGGTCCCCGACCTTAAGCACCGGATTGAGGGCGTTCATCGAGCCCTGGAAGACTACCGATATCTTCTTCCACCTGATTTCTCGCCTCAGCCTCTCCTCTGGCAGGCTGAGGATGTTCACGCCGTCGAGGACGACTTCTCCCGCCTTGATCTTGGCGTTGGAGGGTAGCACGCGCACAAGAGTCGTGGCGAGGCTGGACTTCCCGCAGCCCGACTCCCCTACGATGCCCAGGGACTCCCCTTCGCTGAGGCTGAAGCTCACGCCGTCGACTGCCTTGACATAGCCGCCCCCGTCGACCTCGTAGTGCATCGTGAGGTTTTTTACCTCTAAGGGCATTACTCTCTCGAGCGGCTCCCACTATCACTATTAAAGCCTTTCTGCCCGAGCGCTGTAGAAAATCTGTACTCTTCTGCTATAGGGAAGAATGATTTTCAGCAAAAACGGAAAAACCTTTTTTAAAGATGGGTTAAGCAAGTCTCCGATGCGAGGAAAACAGCTCTTAGCCTTACTGCTCCCCCTGCTCATCGCAGCGGCGTTCCTCGCACAGACCCTCACAGCGGCGCCGCCTCCTGCTGAGCAGCAGAACTGGAAGTGGGAGGCAAACGGCCCTAGAGTCGACTACCACCTCTACTCCATAATCCTCGACTACGACGCGCGGCTCACGGCGTTCAAGAAGGGGGACATCGAGACCTCCTACATACAACCCACCCGCGTCAGCGAGGTCAAGGACGACCCCAACATCTACCTTCTCTCCTACAGGACCTTCAACCTGCAGTTCCTCGGCATAAACATGAGGCAGTACCCGTGGAACTACACTGCCATCAGGAAGGCGATTGCGCACCTGATCGACAAGGACTGGATCATCACGAACGTCTTCAATGGCTTCGGCGTACCCGTGGACTCTCCTATCCCGCCAGCCTTCGGCGACTGGTCTAACCCCAACGTGCCCTCCTACACGTACAGCAAGGAGATGGCCAAGAAGGTCCTGCTCGACGCGGGGTTCAAGTACGACGCCGCGAGCAACAAGTGGTACGAGCCTAACGGCAACCCGCTCGGGGACATCGTGATCCAGATGCCGCCGCAGGATCAGGCTCCCTGGCTGTGGCAGGAGGCCTAGCACATCGCCCAGGACGCGCAGAGCATAGGCCTGCCGGTGAAGATAGAGGCGATAGAGTTCCAGGCCCTCGTCTCGCAGATATACTCGAAGACCTTTAAGTCCTTCATCCTCTACCTCGGCTGGAACAGGATACCAACGCTCGCGTACGAGCTCTTCCGCACAGGCGGCAGCTGGAACTTCTGGGGGCTCAGCGACCCCCAGATCGACGAGCTGTTGAAGCAGTTCTACTTCACGACAGACATTCAGGCGGCTAAGGCGGCCCTCTGGAAGGCCCAGGAGAAGGTGGCGGACATCCTCCCCTACATACCGATCTACATGGGGATCGCCAACGTCGGCTTCAGGACGAACGTGGCTGGAATAGTTCTGAACAAGCCCCTCGGGGGCCAGTCATACCTGACGCTCCTCAACGTGCACCACGTCGGAGAACCCTTCGGCGGCACATACAAGGAGCCGCTCGGCTCCGACCCGCGCACGCTCAACCCCTTCACGGCAATATCCGGCGACGAGGTCGCGGTTATTGACAACGTGTACGAGTACCTCTTCATAGCCAACCCCGACCAGGTCTCCAGCGACTTGCCGTGGCTCGCGCGGAGCTGGACGATCGAGAAGGTTACGATCGGCAAATCCAACGTCACGAAGATCACGTTCCACCTGGCTGACAACGTTACTTGGCAGGACGGCGTCAAGTTCACCGCGCGGGATGTGAACTTCACCTGGTTCTTCATCAAAACCAACAGGCCGACGCAGATGTACAGCAAGGCGTTCGAGAACCTGATAAAGACTGAGCTCCCGGACGACTACACGATTGTGGCGTACATCAACGGCACGAGCTGGGCCTACCTCTACGACCTCAACGTGCGGATCGTGCCCATGCACATCTGGGGCAACAGCTCCCTCCTCCAGTCGGCTGGAGGCTGGGAGAAGTTCGACCCGAGCAAGGTCCCACACCCCAGCGTGAAGGGCCTCACCGCGATGGTCGGCACAGGGCCCTTCATATTCGCCGACAGGAAGCTCGGCGAGTACATCCTGCTCAGGTGGAACCCCAACTACTGGAGAAGGCACCCTGAGAAGACGATCGTGACCCAGGCTTCCATACCAAGCGCCGTGCAGGCTGGCAACCCGCTTTCAATCGCGGTAACGGTTAAGGATTACCAGGGCCAGCCTGTACCAAACGCTACTGTAACTGTCAGGCTCCTCTCAGGCGGGAGCGCAATAAAGGAGATCCAGGCTGTCCACGTCGGAGGGGGCGTTTACAACGCGACCATCGACACAGCCGGTCTCAGCGGATCTTACAACGTCTCCGTCATGGTCAAGGCAGGCTTAGCGGGAACGGTGTTCGCTAGAAGCCTCACGGGCACTGTGACTGTCCGCTCTGCGTGGGAACAGTACCTCCCGATAATCATCCTCGCCGCAGTCATAGCTGTAGTTATCGTTGCAATCATTGCGGTCAGGAAGAGGGCCAGGAAGCCTGAGGCTCAGCAACCTTCGGAGAGCGGGGCGCAGCAGTCCTCGTAGGTTTAGCTAAAATAAAGTTATTTCTCTGGTGGTTTCTGTGTCCGGATTCAGCAGGTATATATTGCGTCGCGCTGCCGACAGGATAGCCGTGCTCTTCGTCGCGCTCGTCCTCCAGTTCCTTCTCCTAAGAGTCCTCCCCTACTACGTCATGGGGATAGACCCGTCCTTCTTCTTCCTGAACCCCAACCTGACGAACGAGCAGAAGGAGCTGATTAGGAAAAGCTTCGGCCTCGACGAGCCTCTTCCCAACCAGTTTGTGAAGTACGTCCTAGCGCTCTTCACCGGTAATCTCGGCTACTCGTTCTACACCAAGAGGCCCGTCATCGAGGAGCTCATGGAAAGGCTCCCTAACACTGTGATACTGCTCGGGTCCTCGACCGTGCTGGTGATCCTGATAGGGATAGCGCTGGGGCTATACGTTGCCATGAAGAGGGGCACGAAGGTCGACACTGGAGTGATCGCTGCAGGGATACTCCTGAACTCCTTCCCCGCCTTCTTCCTGGGCTTGCTGCTGCTCCTCTTCCTCGGGTACTACATCCCCATCTTCCCGACGGCCGGGTCAGTGTCCCGCCCACCACCGAGCGACCCGCTTCTGTACGTAGCGGACTACCTGTGGCACCTCGCCCTGCCGCTGCTCACGCTCGTCACCGTGGGGGTTGGCGGGTACGCCCTCTTCATCCGGAGCTTGCTCATAACGGAGCTGGGGGAGGACTACATCGTGACCGCTAGGGCGAAGGGCGTGGACGACAGAACGATAATGTCGAAGCACGTCATGAGGAACGTTTTGCCCCCGATAATAACCACGATTGCTCTCCAGCTCCCGGGCATAGTCTCCGGGGCTGTGATCACGGAGACGATTTTCTCGTGGTACGGGGTCGGGAGGTGGCTCTTCGAGGCGTCGATGCAGTTCGACTACCCGGTTGTTCAGGGAGTGCTCTTCATATCCGTGGCCCTCACCGTCGTGTCGCTCTTCATAGCCGACGTGGTGATAGGCATCTTAGACCCCAGGATACGCTTGAGGTGATCCTGTTGAAGCGGGTTAACCGATTACCCTACCTTGACACCTTTCTAGTCCTGCTCAGGAAGAGGAAGGGGCTCGTGGGCTTCTCGCTCCTGCTCTTCTTCGTGACTATAGCACTCCTAGCCGACGTGATAGCCCCTAACCCTCCGAGCGCCGTGGGCTTGGCCGACGGGTTCGCGTACCCCGCGTGGTTCAAGCTGTTCCCGCAGTACCGTGACCTGCCTGAGAACCTCCAGGTAACGCTCGGCCCGCACAGCGGCGCGCTCAGCGTCAATGGAAAAGTCAGTACCGAGTCGCCGTTGCCGAACAGCCTTCTCCTCACACTCGGAGGCTCTGAAAGGGCCAGTGGGCTCGTCGAGCTGAAGTACACCTTCTACTACCCCTACGCGCCCCCCAAGAGGTTCGAGGCCACGATACCGTACAACATAACTGTCTATAGCTCGAGCGGGGCCAGGGCCAGGGTGGTCCTGTCGCTGACGACGCAAGACGGGAGTACCTACACGCTCTATGACACGGGCTACCTCTCAAAGAACGTTTCCCGCGTCGATACGCCCGCGAGGTTCGACTCCAGGGACATAATGTTCAAGATCAACAACGGCTTCTCCGAGTACGAGGACGTCGGCGAGAAGGTGTTCGACCGCAAGGGGAACTACACTCTGACTCTATCGGTGTTCATGGTGAATCCCGGCAACTCCACGGTGAGGGTGCTCCTCTACCCCGTCGTCTTCAGGGTACCGGGCCTCGCGTACGGCGTGCTGGGTACTGACGCCCTCGGCTCCGACATCTTCTCAAACCTCATCCACGGGACGCGGGTATCCCTTCTGGTCGGCGTCTTAGCCTCAGTTATCTCTGTGTCGATTGGGCTTCTGGTTGGGATCGTGGCTGGCTACAAGGGAGGGTTCGTGGACCAAGCCCTCATCTTCCTCACGGATACCTTGCTCTTCATCCCCATAATCCCCCTGCTGATAGCCGTGAGCGTCTACATTGGGAAGAGCCTCTACCTCATGATCGTCCTTATCGCGCTGTTCAGCTGGATGGGTTTCGCTCGCAACACTAGGGCTCTCGTCATGTCGCTCCGCGAGAGGCTGTTCGTCGAAGCCGCCAGAGCTGCAGGCGCCGGAAACCTGTACATAATCTTCAGGCACATCCTCCCACTGCTGACCCCAGTCGTGTACATCACGCTGGTGCTCAACATCCCCGGGGCTGTGCTCACGGAGGCAGCGCTCAGCTTCCTGAATCTCGGTGACCCGAGCGTACCGTCTTGGGGGAGGATGCTGTACAACGCCAGGTACAGTGGGGCATTCTTCAAGCTCATGTGGTGGTGGATCCTCCCACCGGGGATCATGCTCATGCTCTTATCGATGAGCTTCGTCCTCATAGGGCAGGCTCTCGATGAGGTCTTCAACCCCAAGCTGAGGGCTAGGCGATGAAAACCCGGGAAGCTTTAACCCTCGCGCTGGTGCTCTTCTCCTCAGCCTCTCTCTTCCTGCCCTTCCTCCTGAAGGTCGGGTTCGGGGAGCAGGGCTTTGCCCCTGAATTCCTTTTAGTCCTGTTCGCCTCCTACGCCATCGGCTTCACGACGGCCCGAATCTCAAAGGCCATGGCAGTATTCCTGGCAGCGTACGGGCTGGCGGTCATCCTGACGGTTCAGCTGATTAGGGCGCCTTTAGACGCGCTGATGGGCACGCTGAACGGGGACCTGGCTGCAATCGTTGTTGAGCGCAACGTGCTTTTCACGAGCCTTGTTGTCGTGGCTCCTCTGAGCTTCGTCTTCCTCGTCTTTGGGGCGTACAGGGGTGAGTCTGCACGGAGGAAAGAACGCTAGTAGTCGCGCTTGAGGCGCTGGTCGCGGTTGCATCGCTAATGTACGTGTACTTCGCCTACAGTAGGTGGTACCTCGAGGTTTTCTCGATTAAAACCCTGAACGTTACTCTGGAAAACTGGACCCTTGGAACCAACCAAAGACCCTTTGTAGAGGTGCGGCTGAGAATCGAGTCTTCAAATCGCGAACCACTCCGAGTAAACTACATCACGGTCTCCGTCCAGCAGGGATCCGAGACGCTGCGGGAAGTGACGCTAAGCTACCCCCAGGGCCTGCCGCTGGCCGGCTCGCGGGCTTTCACAGCGCGCTTGGAGCTACCGTCCTACGCTGACCCCCACTGCTTAAGCCGAGGGGGTTGCTTTTTCCGCGTTGAAGTAGGCGTTGTGAGCAGGTTTGGAATAGTGCCGCTCCAGTTCACCCTGTCGCCCTAGGGGAAAACCCTTTATAGCGCTAGCAACGTTTTTACTCGCCTATGGTCTCCCTCCTCTCAGAGTACCCTTTAACCCGCAGGACCGCCACGCTAGAGGCAGTCTTCTCGTCGGGCCTTGCAGCAACAGCCGCAGCCCTGATGGCCTCGTCAGGCGAGCGACTGCCCTTCGCGCTGAGCTACCTCCTTTCCTTCATGGCGCCGTTCCTCGCTCTCGTCGTCCACCGAGTCCGGAAGACGGACAGGATGCTTAGAGCCGTCATGGCAGGCGGCTCTTACGAGGAGTTGCGCCGCGGCGGGGTACGAGAGCTGGTTCGAGGAGTCGCGCTGGTGTACTTGAGCTTTACCCTTCTTCTCGTCCTCCCACCGGTTATCGCGCTCGGGGCTCTGATGGGGGCTCTAACATCGAAGGGCTTTGCAGACCTCACCCACTACGTGTACGTTCGAAAGCTTGAAAGGAGCTTGGGCGTAAGGCTCGTGGTCTACGTTGAGAACGCGGGGCGTGAAGGTTGGTACAGGTGGCGGCTCACGGCAATGACGCCCCAGCCTGCTTTTCACACCTAGGCCTGTATAGAAGTAGCTAAGCATTTATGGAGGCTCAGCGCGAGATCTAGCTGGCTGTACAGAGGATCTTAAAGAAGTAATCGCGTGTTTTTACGCCGGTTGAAACCTGGTCACGAAGTTTAGCTATTGACATTTCTGACGCTGGATGCAGGTGGCTTTAGTGATTAGCGAAGTGAGAAAAAAGCTTTATTTTATATGATGCACACTTCGCCTTTAGAAGTTACTTTCACGCAGTTGCCTGTCTTCACGTGCTGAAAGATCTCGTCACTAACTTTGTCTATGAGCGCTATTTTCTTCCCGAACCACTCGTGGGCCAGGGCTACTCCTGATGTCGTCAAGGTGTCGGCTTCGCGGGTGCAGACGATAGCCTTAGGTGCCACGCCTAGAAGGGCGATTTCGGCGATTATTATGCCGCCGGTTGTGGATCCGATTCCGGAAGGTATTATCAGTATCTTGCCTGTGAGGTCTACACCGTATACGTGGGGGTTGTTCTTGTCACCGCCTATTGCGTGCTTTCTACGCCTGATCACTGTCTCCTGGTACGTTGCGAGTATGTTGAAGCCTTGAGGGGAGACGACGGCCTCTCCTTCCACGTCTCCTGGGAGGATTGCCCGGCCTTTGAAGCACGTCTCAGGCATATCTACTCACCTCTGAGGTAGGAGAGGAGTTGCGGCGTGTCCATGAAGGCGGCGTGGCTGTAGTAACTGAGCTTCCCGGAGTTTGTGAGTATTTTTAGCCGCTTCGAGGTGGGTATGTTTGTCAGCATGAGGGGGCAGAAGCTATCCACGTCCCCGCCCGCGTTTCTGAGCTTGGAGTACAGCTTCGTGGACTTGAACTCTCGGGCTATCTTCGGTGCAGCTAGGAGTAGCGTGCGGGTCTTGAGCTCCGCTTCGGAAAGCTCTCTAGCGAAGAAGTCGAGCTGCTCTCGGGACAGGTGTGGGCAACCGATTATCGCCAGGTCGGGCTTCCCGGGGGTGGCTCTCGCCTCCATTTCTTTCCTCATCTTGGAAAGCTCCTCATCCCCCACTCTCAGCACCTTGTGATCGCCTCTCAAGATCTTTCTCCCGTTTTCCACAGCCTCGGGAGTGAGGTCCTCGGCGTGAAATAGCCCGACGGCACCCCACACTGCCATAGCGGCTCCCATGTCCTTCAGCTCGTACTCCTCAAACTCCCACTTGTCCAGACCCACTATGTAGGGGACCCCGTCCAGGACGCTCTTCCCGATTAAGCCCCCGAGAATGAAGGGGCTTGGCTTAGACGATGCTTTCACCTCGACTAGCCAGTCAGCTTTCCTGTTCTCGTCTAAAAGAAGCCCGAAAAGCGGGGTTTCTCCGGTGACGCCCGAGAGCAACTCGACTATTGAGGAGTTCCTGTTTGTTCTGGCGCCCAGCACGGAGTTGGCGTATATCACTGCGGAGGACTCGGCCCAGGCTAGGATGTCACCGTATGAGGGCTTGTTGCCTATGTAGTAGGGCGTGCAGGTGAAAGCGTCTGGGTCGATGAGCCCTAGCCTCAGAAGCAGGGACTCCAGCCTCCCCTGCTTGCTGTAGAGGTACCTCCCGACGAGCTTCTCGACGAAGGGTATGGACCTCTGAGGGGGCCGTGGGTTAGCGGTTAAAGGCACCCTGGACTTTAAGTCATTTCTGGCCAGTTCTTCAAGAACCATGAACATCGACTTCACGAACCTGAGGCCGCACGAGGTAACCCAGTGGCAGCTCTTGCACTCAACAAACCTCTCAGCGCCGTAGACCTTCCCGTACGCCTCCAATACCCTGTAGCACTTTCTCAGGGTTTCTTCGCGGCCTTCTACGAGGCGCCTCTCATCAACGGGACCTGTCACGCTCCCACCCGGGTTCCCTAGAAGGTGAACTCCCTCTTTAGGTAGGGAAGCATCGCGGGTATAGCCTTACCCCCGAATATCATCTCGCGCATGGCTCTATTCACTTCCTCGAGGATGGCGCTCCTCTTGAGCAGCTCGAACACCTTTCCCTTAATCTTCACGCGCCCCCTGAGAACCATCGCGGCGCTCGAGGCCTCTCCCCTCAAGAGCACGTCGAATGTGGAGACGCTCATCTCGACAGTTATGTCGGCCTTCTCCTCTTCTTCCGGCTCGAGAGCCCGTATCTCGGCGCAGCGGCCGTCCCTTATCGTTATGAAGGTCTTGTAGACGTAGGGTAGACCCGGTAGAGTGGGCGTAAGCTTAACCAGTATTGTCCCCGTCCACCCCCGCGCGGCGCTCTTAAACTTCTCGCTGGTATTCAGCCTCCGCTTAATGGCATCGAGGAGGATACACGTAGTCATGTCAACCGGCATGCCCACCACCTACACCGAGATCGCCAGGTAATAAGCATCCCAAACAGCATCCCTTATCTTCCTGTGGCTTAACGCGTCCCCGATTATATGAACGTTCGGGTGCTCGGCTGCGAGAGCGTCGTAAAGCTCCCTGTTGGGGACCATCCCCGTGGCTAGAACAACGCTATCGCAAGGTATCTCTCGCGCGCCGTGAGGTGTTTCCACGACGACGCGACCGTCGAGAGCCTCTTTAACCTTGGTATTCAGCATCAGGGGGATCTTTAGGTATTTGAGCATGGTCATCAGGTACAGCTTGTTAGCGTGGCTTACACTGATGTTGGGGGCAGGTAGCATTTCGACGATTGTGACCTTCTTCCCGGATTGCGCGAGCCAGATCGCTGTCTCAACGCCCACGAGGCCCGCGCCTACGATCACGACATCGTCTTTAACGGCTTTAAGGCCTCGAAGCAGGTCAACGGCTTGAACCACGTTTGGCTTGTCTACCCCTGGAATAGGCGGAACAGCAGGCCTAGACCCCGTTGCGACGACGACAACATCGGGGTTTTCCCCCAGAACCCTGTCAACAGTGGCCTCAGTCCTGAGGTTTACGTCGACTTCCAGCTTCTCGAGTTGCCGTTCATACCAGCGCTTAAGCCTGCGGATATCGTACTTGAAGTCGGGAACACCCCCCTCGATCAGGTGGCCGCCTAGCTCTGAGTCCTTCTCGAACAGTATTACCTCGTGCCTACGGATCGCGGCCACTCGGGCAAACTCCATTCCAGCAACGCCTCCGCCGCAAACTACGATCCTCCTCTTATGAGCTGCCGGCTTCAGCTCCAGCTCCCTCTCACGCCCTGTTGCAGGGTTTACGGCGCAGGAGAGGGGACGGGCCAGCTCGATGATCCTGTACAAGCACTCGTGGCAACCTATACACGGCCTTATCTCCTCGTACCTACCTGCTTTCACCTTCGCCGGCCAGTAGGGGTCAGCTAGTAGCCCCCTCCCTATTGCCACCATGTCAGCCTTCCCCTCCTCAAGGACCTTCTCGGCGACGACAGGGTCGTCCAGCCTACCAACCGCTATAACAGGTATCTTGACCTCTCTCTTCACCATCCCGGCGAAGTCGGCCAAACATCCGTGTGGGAGGTACTCGGGAGGGTGAGGCGCGGAGGGGCCTTGCAGCGCTGTACTGAGTCGTTGGCCTTTTCGCCTACTGCTCTTTTTTCTCGAGTTCTTTACAGTATCTCTCGAATTTTCTGAGCCAGGCTGTTATCGAGCGGGGGTGATCTCGGTGCTTGTCGATGAAGTCCACGAACCTTATTATCTGCAGAATGGTTTTGGGGTGCAGGCCGTGCTCGAGGATGTGCGCGTCCCTGCGGGCGGCGTCCTCGGGGACCAGGAGCATTTCGAGAAACCTCCTTATGTAGTTGTACCTTTTCTCGACAACCTCGGCCAGCTCTCTGCCGCGCTCCGTCAGCCTCACAGCACCGTACTTCTCGTGAATCACCAAGCCCCTTTCCTCGAGCTTCCTCAGTATCTCAACGGCGCTTGAAGGCTTGACGTTGAGCTTACAGCTGATATCCTTCACGCGCGCGTACCCCTTGCTCTTCTCGAGCTCGTATATCGCTCGCAGGTAGTCCTCCATCCTCTCCGTGATGAACTCCATACAAGTGTAGAGTGTTTGGCCAGCCTAAAAATTGTTCCCCCAGTTGGCGGCGTTCGGATGCAGTGGCTCCTGCTGTCAGGGGGCTACCCGCGAATGCCATCGATACCTTAAGGTAAAATTTTAAGCTATAGCACATTATTCTGTAAGTGGGGGTCGAAGTAGTGTGGGGACGATGAGAGTCGCCGTAGCCACAGTCGGTTACGAGGGCCTCCGCGATAGGGTTGCGAGCGAGCTGGCTAGGTGCCCTACACTCACGATACTCGAGGTGGACGAGGAAGGGAGGAGCTACCGCTTACTCGAGGTGATCGAGAACAAAGCGGCTAAGTTCAGTCAGGGCGCGGGCCCGGTATTCGTGTATACTTTGGCTGAGAGGGGCGTTGAAGTCGTATTGGGGCCGGTCGCAGGGATGGGGGTCGCAGACCTGCTCGCTGAGGCTAAAATAAAGTTTGTCAAGTGTGAGCCGGGTACAAGGGTGGAGGATGCCCTGAACTCGGTTTTGCGAAAGCCCTGAGTCAGCACGCGGCAAACTCGCAGATATGCTCGGTGCCTAGCTCTCTTCCCTTTTAATAGGCTTCAGGCAAATGATATCGTAAAATTTTAGGCTACCCTAACATTTACCCTAACTCCATTAGGGATACCTATATCGCTACCAAAAGGAATGAAAAAATTCGGTGAGCCTAAACATGGCTGCGGTTAGGAAAAGGCTCAGTGAGCTGAGGCCTGGAGAAGTGGGGACTGTTGTAGGCTACGCGGATGCGCCGTCCTGGCTTAAGAGAAGACTGGTGGAGATGGGCCTTTCTAAAGGCACGACGGTCAAGATGGTGAGGAACGCGCCCCTGAAGGACCCTATCGAGTTCGAAGTGAGGGGCTACAACGTCTCCATTCAAAGGGAGAGGGCGGAGGTTGTGCTCGTAGAGGTCGTTGGGTATGATTCCCCTGACTCTGGCGCCGGAGGGGAGCGAGGTGCGAGTGATTGATATAAGGGCTGGGAGGGGGCTCGTTGCGAGGCTCCTAGAGCTCGGCATCACGCCTGGCTCTACACTCAGGGTGCTTAAGACCTTCGGGTCAGGACCCATTCTTCTGGACGTTAAGGGGTCTAGGATAGCTCTCGGCAGAGGAGTCGCCATGAAGATACTCGTGGGGGTGGTGCAGTAGGTGACCGAGCGCCAGAGGATTCGGGTAGCGCTGGCAGGGAACCCCAATGTGGGGAAGTCTGTGGTGTTCAACAACCTTACTGGCTCGCACCAGCACGTGGGTAACTGGCCGGGTAAAACCGTCGAGAAGGCTGAGGGGTTCTGCTACTTCGACGGCACTGAGATCTACATCGTAGACCTCCCGGGGACGTACAGCCTCACGGCGTACTCGATCGAGGAGAGGATCGCAAGGGACTACCTAATCTACGAGAAACCCGACGTGGTCGTCAACATCGTCGACGCGTCGAACCTCGAGAGGAACCTGTACCTAACGCTACAGTTGCTAGAGCTGGGGGCTAACGTCGTCGTCGCGCTGAACAAGGTGGACCTGCTAGAGGCTTCAGGCGCGAGAATCGACATCAGGTTGTTGAGCGAGAGGTTAGGAGTTCCCATAGTCCCTACGGTTGCTCCGAAGAAGAAGGGGATGAGAGAGCTGTGTGAGGCGGTGTTGGCTGCTTCCAAGCAGCCCACACGCAAGATCGTGGAGTACAGCCCGAGCGTGGAGAAGTACATAGGCAGGGTCTCGGAGCTCTTGCGCGGCAGTCTCCCGAGCGAGCTGAACCTCAGGTGGGTTGCTGTCAAACTACTGGAGGGTGACGAAGAGGTAGCCAGCCGAGTGAAAGCCCTCGTGGGGGATGAAGCTATGAGGAGAATAGATGCGATAAGAGGTGATTTTGCGAGGGAGCTGGGGGACCCCGAGACTGTTTTCGCGGAGGAGCGCTACAAGGCTATCGAGAGCATCCTTGAAGGAGTTGTCGTAAGGGCTAGAGCGGTGACAGTCTCCGATATACTGGATCAGGCGTTCCTAGACACCGCGTTCGGAATCCCCATATTCTTTGCCATAATGTGGATTATGTTCCAGTTCGCCTTCAACGTCTCAGCGCCCTTCAACAGCCTCCTCGGAGACGCCTTCGCTTGGGCGGCCCAGATGCTCTCCGGCGCTACTGGGGTTCCGTGGCTCGACTACCTGCTCTTCGGCGACTATGGGGTCTTAAACGGAGTGGGGACCGTGCTCAGCTTCGTCCCGCTCATAATGGCTCTATTCTTCGCCCTCTCGATGCTTGAAGACTTCGGGTACATGGCCAGGGCGGCCTTCCTGACTGATAAGATACTGGGTAAATTCGGCCTCCCCGGCCGGGCTATAATATCCATGATCCTGGGGTTCGGGTGCAACGTACCGGCGGTGTACTCCACGAGGACGATACCGGACGAGAAGGATAGGATAGCTGCGATCGTCATAAACCCCCTGATGCTGTGCGGGGCGAGGCTTGTATTCTTCGCAGCCATCGCCTCAGCCCTTTGGGGGCGCGCGGCGGGTGACGTCCTTCTATCCCTTTACGCGCTCGGCATCCTCCTATCCCTACTCGTGGCGGTTGTGCTCAGGAAGACTCTGCTAAGGGGGGAGTCGACATCCTTCATCATAGAACTACCCCAGTACCTGATGCCTGTGCCGCGCGTAGCCCTGTCCAAGGCGTGGGGCAGGGCTAAGCTCTTCTTCACAAAGGCGGGCAAGGTGATATTCCCCGGTATACTGGTTCTCGGTTTGCTCGCGGTCTTCACGCCCAACCTGACTTTCACGGAGAATGTCGAGGACAGCATCGTCGCCTATCTGGGGAGAGGCGCGCAGCCTATCTTCGCTCCACTCGGCTGGGACTGGAGGTTCGTCGTAGCCGCAGTCTTCGGCTTCGTGGCAAAGGAGATCGTGCTCGGCGCGCTAGCCCTACTCTACGGCGCCGGTGAAGACGAAATCGCAACGGTCATAGCCTCGACACACGACCCGCTGACAGTCTACGCCTACATGGTCTTCATACTCATCTACGTCCCGTGCTTAGCAACGATCGCGGCGATAAAACAGGAAGCCGGTACGAAGTGGGCGCTGTTCACGGTCGCCTACGAGATCCTGCTGGCCTACGGCATGGCCTGGCTCGTGCTTACCGTGGGCCGTCTTTTAGGGGTGTAGTGCTATGGCCGGGGTTCTTAGAGAGGGGGCGGTGAAGCTAAGCGTGTGGAGCCGGGCATACACCCTAGCTGTGGCGGCGCTGTACCTCCTCTACGGGTTGCTACAGCTCTACAACGGGGTGGTGGCGTGGTGGCTTCCGTGGCTGGGGGAACCGGTTGAGCTGTGCGCCAGCGTCCTGGATGCGTGCGTGCCCAACGCTTTCCCCGACCCCTTCTCCGGTTTGGTGCTCATGCTGGTGGGATTAATGCTCGCGAGAGCAGTCTACCTCTACAGCAAGGAGAACTACGTGAAAGCAACAGGCTTTCTCTTCGCCAGCTGGGCTCTCGGAGTGTTGCTAATGATCCTTAACGCCCTAATACTGCTTGCAGACATCCTCGGTGCCTACTATCCTATGCTCCTCGGTGGCGAGTCCACGGGCTGGAGCTTAGCCAGCGACCCATGGGGGATAGCACCCCACATGGTCCTCGGCGCACTGCTGCTGCCGCTCTACTTCTCTGCCGAGAGCATCAGGGAAATCCTCAAGGGTCTAAGCCACTGAAAGCAGACAATCGTAGCGCTATTTCCCTTGGTTCCTGAAACCCCTCCAGCCGTTCTCTGCACAGAAATCAGACCCAGTGGGGGTAGTCCCACAGCGCAAGTTTTGTCTCGAATCCCCCCTTTACGGCATCCTGGTATAACCTGTAGGCTACAGCCAAATCCTCACAGGCCAACCCGAAGGAGTCGAAGAGTATCCTCTCACCTTGCCCCTCTCGTCCGGGTGATTGGCCGGCAACAATTTGCGGGAGTTCAAAGGGTGGGGGTATAAGCCCGGACTTATATAACTTCGTGACCAGCGCTCTGTCGTAGTTCCTGTACTGCTCCCAGTTGTCAACAACTATCTTGTTCATGGAAACTATGGCTTTCTCCTTAATCTCTCGCTTACCCATCTGTATGCAGAGAACGCTGCTCTTCAGCCATACTGCCTCGACAAAGGGTTCCTCCGAGGTTGTGGCAGTCACAACCACATCACTCTCTGACACGGCTTCCTGAACACTGGAGACAGGCTTCGCCTCTGGTCCTAGCTCGCGTGCGAGTGCTTCCGCCTTGTCACGTTTTATATCGTAGATTTTAAGCTCCGACAGCTCTAGTACTGCCTGAAGACCCCAGGCAGTCGTCCTCCCTATAACCCCAGCCCCGACTATTCCTGCGATTTCGGAATCCTTCCGCGCAAGGTACTTGGCAGCCACAGCATTGACCGCTCCGGTTCTAACCGCGGTGAAAAGAGTCCCACTCATAATCGCTAGGCGCCCCTGTTGAGCCCGAAACTTTGCAGCGTGTAAGCGGTTGTTTTTCGCCGCTGCGGCTAGAGCGTGGTAGCCTTTATCACAATGTCCGACAGCATGAGGTTTCGAAGTCAGCTGGTGCGAGGTAGCTGGGCTCAACGAGCTGGATAGGTGTCTGACGTGATTACCTCGAGCTCCTCAGCCTTGACGTAGATGTTTGTGTCTATGTATGCGGCAGTCCCCATCCCATGACTCCTCAACGAGCTTGACGGCGTCG
Organism: Infirmifilum tikiterense; assembly: GCF_054696565.1. Next base: position 1,408,657 of record NZ_CP182482.1, on the reverse strand, counting down.
ATGTCGCTGGGCTCCGGCCGGAGGGAGGAGAGGTACTCCACGGGGTCGCCGAGTGCAGGCCTCAAGGGCTCGAGCACGATCTTACCGCCCTCAACTCTCACTCTCAGCACATCGCCGACCCTGATGCCTAGGAGCTCCCGCACCTCCCTCGGTATCGTCACCTGAAACTTCCTCGTCACTTTAACGTTTTTCACAATTCGTACGTACTACAGTACTACTTAATACCTCTTGCTGGCCTCAAAGCTCAGTAGGCCTACAGGCGCGACGACCGAGTGCCGTGAAAGGACGAGGCATCAACCACCAGCTCAACTTACCCTTACTCACACCGCCGGTATTTAACGCGGTAGGGCTCCTCGCGGGTACTATCTTCGGATGCTGTTCCTTTCCTGGTTTTTAACAAATCTGTTCCTTTCTCTATCGAAATTTATAGTTTTAATAATTTAAGCATTCAAGAAAGGCATATATACAGGGCGTAAGATTGGCTAACTCGATGAAAACCAGTAAAACAACCTGGCTCACAGCCTTAGCGCTCGTCGCCCTGCTAGCCCTTACCCCCGTGCTTGCCGTAGAGCAACCCCCCGTGACGAAAACGGAGGCCGCGTACGAGAACACGCTCGTCCTGATCACGCCCAGCAACACCCTCCTCTTACAGGCTATAACCTCCGCGTTTAAGCAGTACGCGAAGTCGAAGCTCGGCGTGGACGTTGACGTGAAGCTCATACAGGCCGGGTCCCCTGAGTGCATGAACAGGGTCATCGCGTGGGGAGGCAAGCCCGAGGCGGACATCTTCTTCGGCGGGGACCTGATATACCACTGGAAGCTCAAGCAGGCCGGCCTCCTCGAGCCCTACAAGCCCAACTCCCCCTACTACGACAAGCTCCCCGCTACGTTCATGGGCTTCCCGCTGAAGGACCCGGACGAGATGTGGCACCCGAAGCTCTGGTGGGGCCACGGCTTCATGTACAACACGCAGGTCATCCAGAAGCTCGGCCTCACGCCTCCGAAGTCCTGGGACGAGCTCCTTGACCCGAAGTGGAAGGACCTAATAGTGATGTGCACGCCTTCCAGGTCCTCATCAACCTACATCAACGTAGGGATAATCCTGCAGAACAGGGGCTGGGACGAGGGCTGGGCTTTCTGGAGGCAGCTCGCCGCGAACGTTGGGACATTCGTCCAGAGGAGCGCCGACGTAGTGGACCTAGTGTCTAAGGGAGAGTACGCTGTCGGCTTCGCCTACAGCCAGGGAGCCGTGATCAACCGTGCTAAAGGGTTCCCTGTCTCCATGTACATGGACCCGACGGGCTTCATCGTGAGCGGCGTGTCGCTCCTCAAGGGGGCGCCGCACCCGAACATAGCTAAGGCTTTCCTCGACTGGTGGTACACGCCTGAGGCCCAGCAGGCTGCCCTCAGCGCCGGCGGGATCCCGGTGCTCCCCGACGTGAAGATCGACGGGCCTCCTAACTCGACCGCCGCGATCCTCCGGGAGTACCTCGGCGGGAAGGACAACATCTACGACTACCTGCGGACATTCACGAACGTGAAGTTCTACAACTTCACCTACGCAGAGGCCGTCTACGCCAACGTCAGCAAGATCTTCGACGACACGATCGTGGCGAAGCACAGCGAGCTGAAGGACGCCTGGAGCACAATCCTCGCCGTCAAGCCCAAGGTGGCGGGCATACCGGAGGCGGAGGCGAAGCTCAACGAGGCGATTAAGAGCTTCAACCGCGGAGACTACGCGACCGCTAAAAGCCTGGCCCTGGAGGCCCAGAACATAGCTGCTACTGCCCCGAAGGGCCCGAGCACCACGGATATAGCGCTCTACGCCCTGATCGCGGTCGTCATCATAGCTGTAGCCTTCTACCTCCTCAGGGCCAGGAAGCCGAAAAAGAAGGAATAAAGATAAAGATGTGTTTCTCTCATTTTTTTCTTGTACGCTTATGCGCTTGTCGGGTGAACAGCTTTGGTCCGGGTCACCGTTGAAGACGTCTGGATGGTGTTCGGGAAGGTCACTGCCCTGAGTGGCGTGAGCCTCGAGATCGAGGAGGGCGAGCTCGTCACGCTCCTAGGCCCCAGCGGGTGCGGTAAAACCACACTCCTCAGGATAATTGCGGGTCTCTACAGGCCCACGAAGGGGAGAGTCTACTTCGACGGCGCCGACATCACTGACAGGCCCCCCTGGGAGAGGAATGTCGGCTTAGTGTTCCAGGACTACGCTCTCTGGCCCCACATGACCGTCTTCGACAACATCGCCTACGGGCTTAGGCTGAGAAAGGTCCCAAAGGAGGAGATAGCCGAGCGCGTCAACCGCGTTGCGGAGTTGCTAAGGATCCAGGATCTCCTCGACAGGTACCCCCACCAGCTGAGCGGCGGGCAGCAGCAGAGGGTGGCCCTCGCGAGGGCGATAGTGATAAACCCGAGCGTCCTGCTCCTCGACGAGCCTTTGAGCAACCTCGACGCTAAGATCAGAGTCAACGTCAGGTCCGAGATCAGGAAGCTCCAGAAGCGGCTTGGCATCACCTCCATCTACGTCACGCACGACCAGGAGGAGGCGCTGTCGATCTCGGATAGGATCGCAGTCATGAACATGGGCCGGATAGAGCAGGTCGGCAAGCCCATTGAAATATACCGAGACCCCGCCAGCTTGTTCGTGGCCGACTTCATAGGCCAGGTGAACATCCTCCCCGGCCAGGTGAAAGGCAGGGAGGAGGGCGATAAGCTGGTTGTGGAGACGGATATAGGTACTTTTAAGGTTTCCGGCGTGTCTAATACCACTGGAGGGCAGGTCTACGTGGTCTTCAGGCCTGAGCACGTTGAGGTGTCGAGGAAGCCCTTCCCCGCCGACCCCGACCACCTCACAGCCGAGGGAGTTGTGGACACTATCCAGTTCCTGGGCAACCTGGTGAGGCTGGAGGTTAAAGTCGGCGACAGGGTGGTTAAGTCCGAGTTCCACAACCCCTCCAAGCTCGGAGTCCTGGGGGTAGGGGAGAGGGTGTACCTGCGGGTCGCGCACGAGGACGTGAGGCTTCTCAGGAGCTAGGTGGTGAGAGTGCCGAGAATCAACCTCTCGTTCACGGGGATAGCTAGAGTACTCATACTCATCTACGTGGTCCTCTTCATACTCTACCCTCTAGCGTACCTGCTGGTTTTCGTCCTCCAACCGAGGAACATCGGCGAGGTATTCTCCTTCGCTACCAGCAGCCTGTTCCTGTCGTCCCTCAGAAACACGCTGTACGTGTCCATCATCACAACGCTCACAACCCTCCTGATCGGGATCCCGTACGCATACGCGCTCCACCGCTACAGGATCCCAGGTAAAAGGTACCTGCTTTCAGCCACCTTCATGCCCACGATGGTCCCCCCATTCGTTGGTGCGCTCGCATTCATATTCCTACTTGGGAGGTTCGGCACCGTAAACCTGCTGCTCCTGGATGCGAAGCTGATCGAGAGGCCGATCAACTTCATATACGGTCTGCATGGCGTCATCCTCGTCCAGACGATAACCCTCTTCCCGTGGGTTGCGATCAACGTCTACAACAGCCTCCTTAAGCTGGACCACACGCTGGAGGAGGCCGCCGAGTCGCTCGGGGCATCCCCCCTGAGGCGGTTCTTCGATGTGACTCTTCCCGTGATCACGCCGGGCATCGTTACCGGGGTATTCCTGGTGTTCTCCTTCTCGTTCACCGACTATGCCACGCCTATCGTGCTCGGGCAGTACGAGCTCCTCGCACCCCAGGCGTTCGTGAACATCCAGCAGGCCATCGACGAAACCCGGGTGCGCACAGGTACGTACATGGTGTTCTTCATGCTGCTGATCGTGGTGGCGGTCTTCCTCCTCTCCAAAAGGTACGTGTCCCTCAAGGAGTACGCGAGCCTGAGGCTGCCGAAGCCGGTTGAAGAAATACAGCTGAGGGGGCTCAAGAAGCTAGCCGTGTACGCTTTCGTCTTCACGGCGATAGCCATCGGCCTGCTCCCGCACGCCTTCGTGGTGATCATAAGCCTGTCAAAGGCCTGGAGCTTCACGCCCCTCCCGACCCAGTACACGCTCGAGAACTTCGCGCACATACTGGACGCGCCCACCCCGATCGCGAACACGGCCCTCTACGCCCTGGTCGCGACGCTCCTGTGCTTCGCCATCGGGTCGATCGGCGCGTACGTGGTCATACGCACCAAGCACCCGCTGAACAACGTCATCGACACGCTCCTCTCGATGATGTTCGTCGTCCCGGGTATCGTGGTTGGAACAAGCTTCCTGTTCGCCTTCTCCTGGCGCGTACCCGTTCTGGGCTGGCTGGGCTCTACCTGGCTGATCATGCCCCTGATGCTCGCGACGAGGAGGATAACCTACACGGTCCGCTACGCGTACGCAACCTACCTGACGATAAGGCCGAGCATGGAGGAAGCCGCCTACGTGCTGGGGCAGAAGCCCCTAGCGGTATTCCTGAGGATAGTTCTACCCGTAGCTATCACGGGCGTCGTCGCCGGCACGCTGTTCTCCTTCATCGAGGTGATCAACGAGCTGACAGCCTCCCTGTTCCTGTACAAGCCGGGCTGGGAGACCATCACCATCCAGATGTTCGTGCATATAACCGCAGGCCAGTTCCCCGTCTCAGCGGCCTACGCTGTGCTCCTCTTCGTGACCTCCTTCATCGTCGCAACAATAGCCATGAACCTCGCAGGAGGTAGGAGGTAACTACAACCACTTTCTTCTCTTCCAAAACCTTGCACGCGTGGCTTGAATCTTGCCATCGGGGCTTGCACTGAGTAAAAGGTTTAACTGCGGGCCTTGCGTGTTTACGTTGTATGACTTCAAACGGAGCCGAGATCGTCTTCGGCCCTGTCCCCTCGAGGCGGCTTGGAAGGAGCCTCGGGGTCAACAACATCCCAGCCAAGACGTGCACCTACTCGTGCGTGTACTGCCAGCTTGGACGCACAGTCAAACTCGAGGTCTCGCGGAGGGCCTTCTACGACCCCGTCCGCATCATCGAGACCGTACGCGACAAGCTGAGGGAAGCTGAGGTGGACTACGTTACCTTCGTGCCGGACGGTGAGCCAACCCTCGACGCTCGCCTCGGCGCAGAGGTCAAGGGCATACGAGAGCTCGGGGCCAGGGTGGCCGTCCTAACCAACGCCTCCTTGCTGTGGATGGAGGACGTGCGCCGCGACCTAGAAGAAGTGGACCTCGTGTCCGTTAAGGTTGATGCCGCGAGGGCTGTGACCTGGAGGAGAGTTAACAGGCCTCACCCCAGTTTAAGGTTCGACGAGGTCGTCGAGGGCATGGAGACCTTCGCAAAGGGCTTCAGGGGGACGCTTATCTCCGAGACTATGCTGGTGAGAGGGTTGGGCCAGATGGATGAGATCGAGGAGATAGCGTCCACTGTAAGGAGGCTAGGCGTGTCGAGAGCCTACATAGCGGTCCCGACGAGGCCCCCCGCTGAAAGCTGGGTGGAGCCTCCACCCGAGCAGGACGTCCTCCGAGCGTACAGGGTCTTCTCCGAGAAGCTTGGCGAGGAGAGGGTTGGGCTTCTCCTGGGCTTTGCCGAGGGCGAGTTCGGGTCTGGGGCGAACCCGCGGGAGGAGCTTCTCGGGATACTTGCTGTGCATCCCATGAAGAGATCTGAGGTGGAGAGGTATCTTAATCGGGCAGGTGTCGGCATGGAGCTCGTGGAGCAGCTCATCGCCTCGGGGGAGGTTGTGAGGCTGAGCTACATGGGCGAGGAGTTTTACATGAGGAAGCTTCCAGGTAGGTGAAAAATAAAAACAAAGAATAAGAAAAATGCTTTTTATTTCTGCGCCTGGAGCTCCTTTATTCGCGCCTCGATTCTAGCGATCTCCTCCTCGATGTACCTCTTGTAGTCCTCGGCTATCCTCTTTGCGTAGTCCTCAAGAGCCCTCTTGTAGCTCTCAAGTAGCCTAAGCTCATCCTCCCTGCTCAGAGGGTACCATGGGGGCGCCCAGTAGTACGGGACGTATCCGCTCCGCCAGTAGGGCCAGAGCCACCAGCACCAGCCTCTGCCAAACCACCAGCCGGGCCTCTCCCAAGGTGGAAGCCAGGACCAAGGCCCTCTTCCAGGCCAGGGACCCCACCAGCCAGGCACTGCCACCACCAATTTCGTGATATAGCTCACAAGTATATTAATTTTTCGCTGAAGAGCCAGCGGATGACCCTACCTCTTCGACCCCCACACCGTTAGGGGAAACTGTAATCCTGCTGCCGACGTGGGCGTCGAGAAGCATGCCTCTCTCGGATAAAACCTCCCGCATAACCTCCCCGCTGCAGTGGAGCGCGCAGACCTCCTCGACGCCCAGCCTGCTGAGCTCAGTCGCCACGGACTCGCACTGCCCTCGAGTAGCACCCAACATGTGGAGGCCTCCGACCACCAGCCTGACCCTCGCTACGCGGGAAGCCTCCCGGACTAGGTTCACCACCCCCGGGTGGCTGCACCCGACGAGCAGGACTCCGCCGTAGCCCTCGACGTTCACGAGGAGCGCTGTCTCCCACGGCGGGCCGTACAGCGGCCTCAGCGCGTAGACGCCTTCCGCCAGCTCCAAGGTGTCGTTTACTGTGATGCTCGCGGGCGTGCCGGGCGGCCCGTAGACCTTGTTGCAGCCCAGCGCCTCGAGGCCCCCTGTGTGGTCGCCGTGGCAGTGGCTGAGGACCACGCAGTCCACGCGCGAGAGGTCAACGCCGAGAACTTCGGCATTGCGCCTCAGGGCGTCCGGAGAGGGGCCCGTGTCGAAGAGCAGGGTTGCGCTGGGGGTTGCCACGTAGAGGCTCAGCCCCCAGGGGTTGAGGAGGCGTGGGTTCGAGGAGTTCGGCGTGTTATCCACAAGTACGATGATCTCGGCACTGCCGACCCCTCGGGCTCTCCCGTGCTCGCGCCTCAGGGCCGTGAACGCGAGAAGCGCGAGCACAGCGAGGAGAGAGCAGAGCACCGCTACCCTGATCGCGTCCACGTGTAGCTTGGTGAGCGCCACCTATAAACGCTTTACCTGGAAGCGCCCCGGGGCTCGGCGAAGCGCGGCCCTGCAGTAAGGGTTAATATCGATGGAGCCGTCTTGGCTTTGAATGGCTAAGGAGTTCAGGAGCTATCTGGCCAGGCGCGACCCGGAGGGCTACTACGTGATCACGGCTAAGGCCGAGGCGCTAAAGGTTCTTCCACCCGGCGTGGAGCTCGTCGTAGCAGGGGAGCACGTCATGATAAGGACGAAGTCAAGATCCCAGGCCCTCAAAATCCTGAAGCTACTAGCCGCGAGGAACCTCCTCGCGTAGCCGTGCTGGGCTAGCTTCGATAACCTAAAGCTTCGGGAAGTCGTCTCTGCCTCCAGGTCGTATCCAAACCTACGCTGGCCTATCATCTGAGTGGAGGTTTTCCCGCTCGCCTTTCGGTGAAAACGTTAAATCCAGGTAACAGAATTGTTACCAAGAATTAACGTCGAAGCTGTACGAGATTAGGGACAGGCTGCTGTCTTCCGGGAGGCTGGTCTACAGCCTAGACCAGCTGGCGGTGCTCCTAGGAGTGCCCGAGAGCCACGCCAAGGTTTACGCCTCCCGCCTCGTGGCCAAGGGGTGGGCGTGGAGGCCGAGAAGGGGTTTCATCAGCCTGACTAGGGACGACTTCGTGCTCGCCACGCAGCTATTGGAGCCCTCGTACGTTTCGATGCACGCCGCTCTGCACCTGCGGGGCCTCCTCGACCAGGTCCCATCAACCATTGAGTGCGTGACCACGAGGTACAGCCTCCGGCTGAGGGACCTAGGGATCGTCTACAGGAGGGTGAAGCCCAGCCTGTTCTTCGGGTACGAGAGGGTGGAGAGGGCTGGGAGCTACGTGTTCGTCGCCACGCCGGAGAAGGCCCTGCTGGATGCCGTGTACTTCGGCTACTCGTTGCCGGACTGCGGCTTCGCCGACCTCGAGACCCTGAAGAGGCTCGCAAGGGTGTACGCCAGCCAGCCTGGCCCGTGGGCCAGGAGGGTTGCCGCATGGGTGAGGCTCGTTGCTAGGAAGGGAGGATGTGCTTAGACTCGCTAGGGCTAGGGGTCTCAGAGCGTGGCAGGAGGAGAAGAGGTACGTCCAAGCGTTGCTCTTCTACTCGCTGAGGAGGCTCCCGCTCGTGGCGAAGGGCGGGACCTACCTTTGGCTCTTCCACGGCTTGAACAGGTTTTCCGAGGATCTCGACTTCACGCAGGTTGGCGAAATTGAGCCGGGTGACCTAGAGGAGGTGAGGCTGAGCCTCGAGCTCTTCGGAGTGAGGAGCACTCTGAAGGTCCTCGAGGACGATCGGTTCACCTTAACCTTCCGGGTCGACGCGCGGGGTCCGCTGGCTACTTCAGATAAAGATCTCTGCCGAGTGCGCGTGGACATAAGCAGGCGCGAGCCCTTAAGGCTCCCGCCGATCCAGGTGGTGCTCGACGAGCCCTTTTACGGGATCCCAATCATTTTCCTGAAGGGCATGGACCTCCGGGAGGTTCTCGCGGAGAAAATACGGGCGGCGCTCGTCAGGGGGGAAGCCAGGGACGTCTACGACGCGTGGTTCCTCATCAGGAAGGGCGTAGAGCTGGATGCCTCCATCCTTTCCGAGAAGCTGGCTTTCTACGGCCTCGAGTGGTCGCCCTCCCTTTGCGGCAGGCTCACGGGAATCGGCGGCAATTGGGCTAAAGTGCTGAAGCCGATAGTCTTCGGCTCCGTGCCTGAATTCAGCTCGGTCCTCGAAACAGTTTTCGAGGCGTTGGGCTGTACGTGACGGCTCCCAAACTAATATTAACCGTGGGGGGGGGTGATCAAAAACAGGTGACTGCCGCTGACCAGCTCCGGCAGCGGCTTTCCGGTTGTGGTGATGGGAGAAGCTAGCTGGCGGGACGTGCTAGGGTGGCTCGAGGAGGGCTACATGAGGTTTTACGGTGAAAAGGCCCCGAACGACCTTTACTTCAGCTGGAGGGCAAGTGTCCCCGACGTGCTGGAGGCAGCTAGGGGTTACCCTGTGCTGGTTGAGTACCCTGTGCTCGGGGGGCTCGACAGAGTAGACTTCGTGGTTGTCGGCTCTAGAAGGGCGCTGGTGGTTGAGTCGAAGTGCTGGGTGTGCAGGCTGAGGAGGAGGGGCTACATCGTTGAGCCAGAGGTGAGCGAGCGCGTGGATCCATGCTACCAGCTCGAGAACTACCTGGCCAAGTTCAAGTACATCCACAGCGCCTCGAGTCGCTTTGAGTTCAGAGGTGTCGTGTACGCTAAGGGCTTCAACTACAGGAACGGTTGCAACGTCGCGTTTACGGTTGAAGAGCTGAGAGAGGTTGTGGACGAGCTGGGCCCACCTGGGGGTGAGGAGGAGGTCAGAGCCATACTTGAGGGGCGCTTCGTGATCTCCAAGACTCTGATCGACTTCATCAGGGAGAGGAGGGATGAGCTCCTCAAGTCCGCGTTCGACACTCTTCTCGGCGGTGGCTATGGTCTCACAGCCCAGCAGATCGCGATAGCCGAGGAGATACTCGAAGCCGTGGAAAGAGGCGAGGACAGGGCTTTCCTAGTACGCGGGGTAAGCGGCTCCGGTAAGACCCTCGTAGCGGTCACGGTTTTCCTGGAGGCTTTGGCGAAAGGTAAGAAGGCGCTACTCGCGTACAAGAACAACAGGCTCATCAACACCCTGAGGAAGGTATTCCCACCTCCCGTAGCCGGCCTGCTGAAGTACTACGCAACCGGCCCACAGGGGAGGTTCAGGGGAGTGGCCGAGAAGAACTTCCCCGTGGAGAAGTACGGGGTGCTCGACCTGATCGTCTACGATGAAGCGCAGCGCATGAGCAGCGCGAACATCGAGTTGAGCCTCACTCGTAGTAGGGTTAAAGGGTACTTCTTCGACGACGAGCAGATTCTCGTGGGGGACGAGGAGGGCACGCTCGAGGTCTTCCAGAGCAGGGTAGCCGGTGCCGGGGTCAGCGCGGCTTTCTACGAGCTGAATAGACCTGCCCGAATCCCCCTTTCCTACCTCAAGTCTGTAAGAGACCTGCTCAACGGTGAGGGCTTCCGACCGGAGGGGTTGCAGTTCAAGCTCTACGAGGATATCCGGGAGATGTTCAGGGAGTTGAAGAGGCTCCACCTCAGCGGGCAACGCGTTGCTCTCGTGTGCGCCTTCACAGAGACCCCAGGTAGGCGAGGGGGCGGCAGGACGGACGACAACAGGAGGATCGGCTACCCCCTCTGCAGGAAGGCTGACCCTGCCGGCAAGTGCGTGGAGTGGTCCGACCTCGACATCTACAAAGGATCGGGCCTAGACGTCTACTGGTTAATGGACGAGGAGACGGAGTACCCAAGGTACTGGTCCGGCGAGCTAGAACCCCTAAGCTTCTGCGCCTCGGTGTACGGCTCGTAGGGCTTCGAGGCAGAGCATGTTGGTGTAATTTGGGGCAGAGACCTGGTATGGAGGAACGGGTGGACCCTGAACCCGGAACCAATAACTGATGATGTGGGCGGCGAACGGTTGCTGAAGGCCCTTGCCCGATCCGACCCCGCAAAGGCCTTAAGGTTGCTCAAGAACAGGTACCTTGTACTGCTCACGCGAGCCACCAAGTCCGTCCACCTCTTTGTCGAGGACGCTGGGACGAGAAGGTACCTCGCCTCCCAGCTTGGCAACTGAACGGGGCAGACGGGTTGCAGGAGGTCTCGATGAGACGGAGGGGCTTTGCGGCTACAGCTTCCCGTGATCTCGGAGAGCCTTCACGACCGCTCTGAGGAGTCTTTCATCGTGGAAGGTCACCTCAGCCGCGAGCCTGCCGCCGACGTAGACCTGTAGCCTGCCGTCCTCGAGCCTGAAGGACGCCTTCTGGAAAAGCGATATGAGCTCGAGCATGTGCACGTGGTAGAGTTTGAGTGCACGCTATAAGTGCGCTACGCCTCGATGAGGAACTCCTGGAGGGGGACAACTCTGACCAGCCTGGAGGTGGCGGCCTGCTCAGGAGTCTCGAGCGCCACGACCGTCGCCTGTGCGCACCTCAGCTCCCTGCAGGCGCGCTCGGCTTTTTCGACGTGCCTTTTGTCGGCGCGCAGGGTGCACTGGTACACGTAGGTCGGTCCCCGGGGTTCCCGCAGGACCAGGTCGACCTCCTCTCCCGTCCTAGCCGTGTAGTAGGAGATCCTCTCGGGGTCACGGGCTCTCCTGAGGAGGTGGAGGTAGACTATGTTCTCCAGCCTCCTCCCCAGATCCATGGGTTGCTCGAACAGCGTGGCGAGGGAGTGGTCCACGAGGTAGGTCTTCTTGGGAGAGATGGCTCTCTCCCGCTCCGAGAACGAGAACTTCTTGACGGTGAAGATCAGGAAGGCTTGCTGCATCGCGTGAACGTACTTTATGAGGGTCTTTGTGTCGAGCCTTAAGCCCTCGCCCTCCAGGAGCCTCCTCAAAGAGCGCCACGTGACCTGGTTGGCGTACTGGGACAGCACGTAGTAGAAAACCTCCTTGAACTCCGGTATGTTCCTAACCCCTTGCCTCTCGACGATGTCCCGGTAGAAGACGGTCTCGACTATCGAGACGAGTTTTTCCCGGCTTCTCGTGAGCCAGACCTCGGGGAAGCCGCCCCACCTAAGGTACTCCTCCAGCACGCCCCTGAGAGCACCCCTGCTCCTGAAGCCCTCCCCACCCAGCCCCCCAGCGACCTCCTTGAAGGAGAAGGGGAACACCACGGTGGAGACGTATCTTCCCCTCAGCCGGCTGGGTATCTCGGACGACTGGAGCGTGGATGAGGAGCCAGATACGTAGATGTAGAAGTCTCTCATGTCGTGCATCCACCTTAGGTTGAAGTCCCAGTTCCTCCACTCCTGGACCTCGTCGATGAAGAGGTAGACCTTCCCTTCCCGGTACTCGGCCCTCACCAGCTCGGCGAACTTCCTGGCCTCGAGCCTCCTGAAGTAGGGCTCGTCCATGGACACGTAGACAACCTTCTCCCCTCGCTCGAGCAGCTCCTTGGCCCTCTGAAGCATGAGGACCGTCTTCCCAACCCTCCTGGCCCCCACAACGGCCACTACGTCCGTTGGCTCCGAGGGGAGCCTTACCTCACGCTCCACTAAGCTCAGGTTGCGGAGAGACTGCACGTACTCCTGCGTCGTCTCGAGAAGAATTCCCATAACCCCTGTGGACTTACAATCCACGGATCTTTATAAGCCTTGTGGATTTTCAGTCCACAACAAAAACTGGTTTTCAAAGAGCTTGGCGCTAGCCAAGGATCCTCAGGATCTCGCTCACAGTCCCCGTCAGGGCTTGTGAGAAGAGCTCCGCGAGGAGGTCCCTGTCCCCCTCCGAGCGCTGCAACTGCTCGAAGCGCTGGACGCAGTCGAGGGGCTTCACGCCGATGGCTTCGAGCTCCGAGCAGTCGTCACACATGTTGGCGACGACCCCGAGGCTGGGCACGCCCTCCTGCCTCAGGAACTCCAGCACACGCCTCGTGGAGACCAGGCTGAGCCTGTCGCACGCCGAGACCACGAGGACCCTCGAGCCCCTCGCGAGCCTCAGCATCTCGAGCAGGGCGTCCGAGAGGCCCGGCGGCGAGTCGACCACGAGCACTTGAGAAGACCACCTCGTCACCGCCAGCACCTCGCGGAGAGCGTCGACGACCGAGCGCCCCCTAAGCGGGAGGGGCTTGTCCCTCGTGTAGAAGGCAACCCCCATGAGCTCGAGGTTCTCCTCCACCCTGACCGGCAGGACCCCCTTCTCCTCCTCGGGCATCACGGCCGCGGCGTCGACCCCGAGCATTATGTGGGTCGTAGGGTTCGTGAAGTCGAGGTCCAGCACGCCTGTCCTGACCCCCCTCCTGGCGAGCAGAACCGAGAGCGCGGAGGCGATCGTCGTCTTGCCCACGCCGCCCTTGGGGCTCGCGACCGGGACGACGAGCCTCAACCCCGAGAGCCTCTCGCGTATGAGCGGCACCCTGAAGTCGAGCTCCACCTACCTCACCCGGACCTGAACACCTCGGCCCTTAACGATCTCGAAGTCCCTGCTGCCGCACCGGGGGCAGGAGTAGTACGAGTGCACGACCTCGGGGACGAAGTGTATCGCCTCCCTGAACTCCTCCCCCACGCTCCACTCGTCCAGCGTCCAGGTGTTTCCGCACACGTTGCACCTGAACAGAGCCTTCTCCCTGGTGATCGTGAAGCTCTCAACGCTGATCCCCTTCTCAGCCCTGAGGGAGCTCAGGAGCTCCTCCAGCGCTGTCCTGAACACCTCCTCGTCCACGGCCTGCAGCTCCCCGAGGACGACCTCCACGCTCTTCACGTCCCGCCCGCTCAGGACGAGCTCCTCGACGGTCCTGGTCACAGCCTCAGCCAAAGCCCACTCGTGCACAAGCGTTACTCGAGCCGGGGGATAAAAGCTTTGCCGAGGCAAAGAATATGAGCATCCTCGGCGTACACGGTTTGTGAAGGCTGCTAGGCTCTATGGGCCGCGCGACCTTCGAGTCGAGGAGGTGGAGGACCCGAGACCCCCTAAAGGCTGGGCCCTAGTCAAGACAAAAGCCGTAGGCATATGCGGCACCGACAAGGCCTTCTACGCCGGCACCTACCCCCTGTTCAAGAGGCCCCTCACTATCGGGCACGAGGTCGCAGGCGTCGTGGTTGAGGGCCCCGAGGAGCTCGCGGGAAAGCTCGTCGTCAGCGAGATCAACTTCCCGTGCTGGGAGTGCGAGCTCTGCAGGAGCGGGCTCTACACGCACTGCCCCCGCAAGAAAACACTGGGAATCGACTTCGACGGCGGGATGGCCGACTACTTCACAGCACCCATCACAGCCCTGCACGACGCGTCGGGCCTCGCTCCAGAGGCCGCCACACTCGCTGAGCCGCTAGCGGCCGTGCTGAACGCGCTGTCCCAGTTCCCGCCCAGGCCGGGGGACAGGGTGCTGATTCTGGGAAGCGGTAACCTCGCCTACCTGCTCGCCCAGGTGCTTGCCTCGCGCGGGCTCTGGGACGCAGTTGTCGCAGTCAGGGAGGGAAGCCCGAAGGCGAGGCACTTCGAGGCGCTGGGGCTCGAGGTGGTCACGACCGCGGAGCTCGGGAGCTTCGCCAGGGAGAGAGCGGCTGGGGGCTTCGACGTAGTGTTCGAGGTCACTGGTAGCCCCGATGCGCTAGACCTAGCCATCGAGGCCGCTAAGCCGCGAGGGATTGTCCACCTGAAGTCAACCCCCGGAGGCGTGTTCAGAGCCGACCTGACGAAGGCCGTGGTGAAGGAGCTGAGGATCGTCGGCACGAGGTGCGGCACGTTCCGCGAGTTCAGGCAGGCGATCGAGCTGCTCAGGACGGGCAAGGTGAAGCCCCTAGTGACGGCGACCTTCAGCGGCGTCGACAGCGCCCCCAAGGCCATGGAGAAGTCGTTCGAGCGCGACCAGGTCAAGGTAGTTGTCAAGATCTAAGCATATACGAGGTACCCCAAGCCGCAGATGCAACTAATTTATTCGCCACTGCGCTCCAGCCTACGTGCACCTCGTCAAGATATCGCTCGAGCTCCCCGGGGACCTGTACTGCGAGCTAAGAAGGAGGGCCGCAGAAGAGGGGAAGCCCGTCGGTGAGGTGATCCTCGAGGCTATCCTGAGCTACCTCGCCTCACCGCGCTCGCGAAGCAACGCTTACCTGGACATTCTCCTCACGCCAGTGGAGGGCGCCGGCCCCGAGGACTACTGCGTGGAATACGGGGGCGAAGACGTGGACTAAAGGCGTAGTGGTTGGTCTCGCGCGGATCCCATCGGCTCGGACATACCCGTGGACACCCGTGAAGGCTTCGGCTTAAACGATTTATACGCTGGGAGGATAAGTCCCCCTGTGCTTGAAAGGCTCCGCAACAGCCTGAGGGCTAAGCTGCTCGTCTACAGCTTCACGTCCAGCCTCGCTGGGAACATAGTCTCCCCCTTCCTCTCGGTGTTCATATTCGAGCTCGCCGGGAGGAGCTTCCTCGCCACGAGCATCGGGAGCCAGCTGCCCGCGGCCATCTCCGCCTTTATGTCCCTCGTGTGGGCGAGGATCTCCGACTCCACGGGTAAGAGGAAGGCATTCGTCGTGCTCTCCGCAAGCACAGGCATAGCCGCCAGCATCGCTCTAAGCTACGCCACGAGCATCGAGCAGGTTGTAGCCGTACAGTCGCTTGGGGCGATCACCGGGAGCGCAGGCGGCTCCGCCTTCTCAGCGCTCCTCGCGGAGAAGTTCCGGGACGGAAGGGGGGAGTTCCTGGGCAGGTACAACGCCGCGGGGGTCCTCGGCGGCTTCCTGGGCAGCCTCGCCTCTGGGCCGCTGTACTCCGCTATCGGCTTCAGGAACCTCCTGAGGCTCAACGCCGCCCTCAACTTGATCCCGCTCGCCCTCATCCTCACCGTGCCGGAGGAGAACAGCGCGTCGAGGCCCACGACCAGGGATATCCTCAGGATCCCCAGGGTGCCGAGGAGGTTCTGGAGGCTGTACGCGGCCAGGCTTCTCATGACGCTTCCGGGGGCGATAGGCGGCGGCGTCCTAGGCATATACTTCCTGAAGTACCTGAAGGGCTCGCCCGAGCTGTGGTCCGCGGTCGTTTCGCTCACAGTCCTCGCCGGGCTCTCCTCCATACCCTACGGCAGGCTGGCTGACAGGCTATCGACGAGGCAGATGTTCACCCTAGCGGGGCTGGGCTGGGCGGCGCTCTACGCAGGCTACTACGCCTCCACAAACCCCCTGGTCTTCGCGGCGTTCTTCATATTCCCGGTCTGGCCTCTCTTCTGGGTGGCGTACTCCAAGGCCCTCATGGACATCAGCGACGAGACAGAGAGGGCAACGTTCTACGCCTTCGAGGGTGTCCTCTCAACGGTGTACGGCTCAGCGATAGGGATGGCGTCGGGCTACTTGGCGGACATCACGAGCCCCAGGCTACTCTTCCTGATCTCCAGCGTAGCCGCACTGTCCGCGGCCCTCAGCGTGCGCTACCTGCTCCCCGAAACCGGTTAGGACGCCGAGAGGCACGCGTGAAAAAGGAAAAGAGGTTGTCTTCGAAGCCGTTAAGGCTTGGGAGCGGGGTCTTCACCCCCTTAGGTATTTCACGTGCTCCAATACCTTCTCTGTTTCCGCTATCCACACGCCAATGGCGTAATCCGCGACGCCCCCGACCCACAGCAAGTACTCTTGAAGCCCGACAAGCCCGCAGCCGAAAATCACGCCCGGTCTGTCGCCGTAGAACTCGTCGATCGAGGGTTTAGGGGACAGAAGGTAGTCGCTCACACCTAGGAGGTTTCCCTCACCGTCAACGAGCGCCAAGCCGTTCCTGTAGATGTAGTCCACGCCCACGCCGTGCCACCCGACGAGGTACTCGTTTGACGACAACCTCACTGCGTTGGTAGACCAGCCCACCTTCACTTCGAAGTCCTCGCTCACCAGTGAAGGCTCCATGGATTCAACGCCAACTGCCCACTCCTCGGCATCCAGGGGACCTGACCAGCCCACCTCTAGGAACCCGCCCCCCGGGAGCGGTATCGAGGGCCGTGTGAGTAGCCACGCCCCCTGCAGGTATTCGCCTATGAGTGCGCTATCCTTCCAGAACGTGACATAGTACTTGTCCCCGTATCTCATCTTGAGGTGCCCCAGCCTCCTCATCCCCTCGTCCGCGACCTCGGCTACCGACTGGCGAGGCTCAACGCCGCTTTCACTAGGGGAAACCGAAGTGTAAAGCATGAGATTTCTACCGCCGATACGCTGCACTCTCGGGTCCTCGCATCCTCTGAGATCCTCGGGGCCTGAGGGGTACAGGATCACTTTCACGGGGACCTCCCCGAGCTCCTCCTGCCTCAGGAGCGATTCGGGCTTTAGCTCGAGCAACCCGATGGATGAGGCGTACCAATAGTACTCGAAGATAAGCCTTGGGTATATGAGAAGCCTGTTGCCGTTAAGCAAGGCTCCGGGGTTAAAGGCCGCCAGAGGTCTCTTGCGACCATAGTTAACTACATGTAGT
Organism: Infirmifilum tikiterense; assembly: GCF_054696565.1. The sequence continues at coordinate 1,391,728 of NZ_CP182482.1, read as the reverse complement.
TGATCAGGGTGCAGCAGTGCTAGCCTCCTGAAAACGTCCTCGGAGGCAGGCTTCCTGAGCCCGCGCATCTGCGCGCGTGCGCGTTGAAACTTTTTAAGGAGCTCTCTAGTCGGCTCACTCTCGGGTTTAAGCTTCTCAGCTCCCACCACGCTACTTGGAATATAAAGTCTTTGTGATAAGCCTTTTTGAGTAATCTTTATATACTACTTCGAGTAGTAAACTATCGGTGAAGGGGGTGTCGCAAAAAGAGACCCCCAAGAAAGGCGTAAGAACAACAACCATCGCACTTGTAGCCGTTCTCATCATACTGGTCGCAGCCCTGGGCTTCTACTTCCTGCTACTCAAACCTGCCCCCGCGCCGACTCAAACCGTTGTCATCAGGTTCGCCGGGTGGAGCGCCGGAGAAACTGAGATGAAGAACTACCAGAAGATGATATCGCTCTTCCAGCAGCAAAACCCGAATGTTATAGTTAAGTACGAGGTAATCACCCAGATGTTCTCCGAGAACATCCTGGCCAGCTACGCTGCTGGCGCAGCCCCCGACATCTTCTACCTTGACTCAGCCTGGGCTCCAACCTTCATAAGCAAGGGCGCCGTCTACCCGGTAGGGGACAAGCTACCTCAAGACTTCATAAACCAGTTCTACCCGTTCCTTCTAGACCCGTTCAAGGGACCGGACGGGAAGCTCTACGGCGTTCCCAAGGACTGGTCGGTACTCTCCCTGTTCTACAACAAGAAGCTGTTCGCACAAGCGGGAGTGCCAGAGCCCACTGAAAGCTGGACCTGGAACGACCTCTTCAACGCCGCGAGGACGATATACCAGAAGACGGGGAAGCCTGGGCTCGTCATCCACGCCGAGTTTAACCGGTGGCTACCCTACCTCATGTCGAACGGCGCGCCACCACCCGTATTTAACAGCGCGGCCGATGCCGCGTACTTCGACAATCCATCTGTCAAGAACGCTCTAACGACGTTCATACAGACTTTCCAGCAGGGCAGGAAAGAGGGCTGGATCGTAACGCCGGCTGACCTGAACACTGGGTGGTCCGGTGAGGCTTTCGGGAAGCAGCTGGCTGCCATGACCATAGAGGGAAGCTGGATGATACCTTACCTGGCTGACCAGTTCCCGGACTTCAAGTACGGTAGCGACTGGGACCTAGCGCTCATACCGCAAGGAACGGCTGGAAGAGCGACGATGGCTTACACGGTGGCGCTAGGCGTCAACTCCAAGACTGAGAACCTCGATGCAGTCCTCAAGTTCCTGATGTTCATAGAGGGTCCCGATGGCCAGCGCGAGCTGGTCGTCAAGATGGGCCACACTTTGCCCTCGATTAAGGCTCTTGCCAATGACCCGAACCTCTGGCCCTCACACGCCAAGGAGCTCAACATTATCGGAAAGTACAGCACGGTTAAAGTGTTCTTCTACGGTCCGAAGACGGGGGATCTAGAGGGTCAGTTCAACCAGGTCCTCGGTGCTGCCGTCAGAGGCGAGCTGACTCCCGCGGACGCGATCGCGATGCTGAAGGAGAAGGTATCGCAAAGCTTTAAGTCGTAGAGGAAGTGTTAAGGACGGGGGACGCTTAAAATATGTCTTTTTTTGAAAGATCAGACAGGCTAGAGGCGCTGGTATTCATCCTGTTCACATTATACCCTCTCACGCTGAACTTCTTCTTCGGCTACTTTTCCATGTTCTTTGCCTTCGCGCTGAGCTTCTTTGAGTGGGACATTCTCACCCCAATGAAGTTCGTCGGGCTGAAGAACTTTGCGGACATGTTCAGCGAGCTTTTGAGAGGCGTCCAAGAGTTAATGGTTTCTCCCCAGTACGTGTACCTGCGCACGCCTTTCTTCAACGGCCTCAAGAACATTCTGCTCTACACGGCCCTAGTAGTCCCAACCCAGACGCTCCTCGCGCTCGTTCCAGCGGTTATAGCCAACCAGAAGGTGAGGGGCGCCCACTTCTTCAGGGTTGCATACTTCCTCCCAGCAACGACGTGCCCGGTTATAGTATCGCTGATATTCATCTGGCTGTTCATGCGCGACGGGTTCATCAACTACTTCGTCTCCCAGCTTACAGGGGGCTTTAGACCGGACTGGCTCAACGACCCGCTATTCCTCCTGCCGGCTATTGCTATCGTAGCTATCTGGGGAACGAGCGCGCACTTCTCGGTGACGTTCCTCGCGGGCCTACAGGCGGTTCCGAAGGAGGTCTACGAGGCTGCCCGTATCGACGGCACGAACTCCCTCGCAAGGTTCTTCTACATCACAATTCCCATGCTGAAGCCCCTGATCACTTACGTCGTCGTGCTCGGAACCATAGGGGCTCTGCAAATGTTCGACCTAGCGTGGGTTATGGCTGGAGCGGGGGGTGGCGCAGGGGGCGCCGGGTACACCGTCGCGCTGGACATCTACAACACAGCCTTCGTCCAGCTCCGGTACGGGTATGCGTGCGCCAAGGCTGTCCTGCTCTTCGCGATAGTGTTCACTCTCAACTACTACATCCAGGAGAGGCTGAAGTTCGGGAGGGTGACCTAAAAATGGTTGAAGGGAAAAACGTTTACCGGATCCTGTACCTTGCCGTAGCTTACACTCTCATGATCGCTCTGGCGTTGATTTACCTCATGCCTTTCATCCGGTCGATCGTCGCCTCGTTCATGACGTGGGCTCAGGCGTCGAGGTTCCCACCGGAGTGGATCCCGAACCCGTTCACGCTGGATAATTACGCGAAGCTCTTCAACCTTTCCCTATTCCCAAGGTGGGTCCTGAACACAGCGCTGGTTAGCGGGCTGGTTGTAGCCTTTAACATCGTGACCTGCTCGATGGCCGGTTACGCGTTCGCACTGTTGAAGTTCCCAAAGCGGGATCTGCTTTTCAGCGCACTGCTCACACTTCTGATGGTCCCGCCCTTCGTGACGATAATCCCCAACTTCATCCTCATCGTAAGGCTCGGGCTCATAGACAACCTGGTAGGCTTGGCCTTCCTCAGCTCTGCCAGTGTCTCGGGCATTTACCTCATGAGGCAGTACTACCTCTCTCTTGGAAAAGAGCTCTTCGAGGCGGCGAGGATAGATGGGGCGGATCCCTTGAAGTCGTTCTTCTACATAGCCCTCCCACTCTCGAAGCCAGCCCTAGGCGCTCTGGCAATCTACCAGTTCCTGGGCTCTTGGAACGCTTTCCTAGGCCCGCTCGTATTCCTAAGGAGCGTCGAGAACTTCACTCTGCCCGTGGGGCTGAACTTCGCATTCAGCAGGAACATGTGGACGGAGTACACACCCATAATTGCTGGGAGCCTCATCGCTTCCCTGCCCACGATAGTCCTGTACGTTCTCCTGAACAAGTACATGATCAGGGGGATTGTTGTGTCCGCAAAGAAGGGGTGATCTTATGAGTGTGTCTCTGAGGGGGGTCACGAAGCGGTTTGGCGAGGTTACAGCAGTCAACAGGGTGAGCCTCGACATCCAGCGAGGGGAATTCTTCGTGTTCCTTGGGCCATCCGGGTCCGGTAAGTCTACACTGCTGAGGATCATCGCGGGGCTCGAGGAGCCTGACGAGGGGGAGGTTATTATAGACGGCACCGTCGTGAACGGCGTTGACCCGAGTAAGCGCGACATCGCGTTCGTTTTCCAGAACTACGCGCTCTACCCGCACATGAAGGTATACGACAACATCGCTTTCCCGCTGAGGATGAGGAAGTACCCCAAGGAGCAGATAAGGAGCAAAGTTATTGAAGTGGCGGAGATGCTTAACATCACTCACCTCCTGGAAAAGTACCCTTACCAGCTGTCGGGAGGAGAGCAGCAGCGCGTCGCTCTTGCCCGCGCGATCGTCAGGCGCCCCAAGGTATTCCTGCTCGACGAGCCTTTGAGCAACCTCGACGCCAAGCTGAGGGTCAGGCTGAGGTTCGAGCTACGTAGGCTCCTCCACGATGAGCTGAAGACGACTACGATCTACGTGACACACGACCAGGCTGAGGCGATGACGATGGCGGACAGAATTGCTGTCATCAACCGAGGTGAGGTTGTCCAAGTGGATACGCCTTCACGCCTCTACGACTACCCGATGAACACGTTCGTTGCGGGATTTGTAGGAACGCCGCCCATGAATTTGCTTAGAGCTAGAGTTGAGGACAACAGGATAGTCGTCGGTAATGTCTCGATAAGCTCCCCTGATCTACCGCCCGAGCTAAGAGGTAAGGAGGTGTTCCTAGGCGTGCGGCCCCAGGACGTCTCCGTCGAGGCGGGGGCGGGCGTCGAGGCTAGGCTTATCGGAGTCGAGAAGCTCGGAGGAGGGGTGATCGCCCACGCACTTCTCGGGGGACAGGAGGTCACGTCTTACAGCGAGCGCAGGGGTCTTGAAGCTCAGCTCGAGGGCTCTGCGACAGTGTTCCTCGCGTTCAGCGGCCCGGTTTACCTGTTCGACGGACAGACGGAGCAACTGGTCAAGGTTCTCACGGTCTACAGGCTCGAGCAACTATAAAGCAAAAATTTCTATTTCTCTGGCTTCGATGTCCTCAAGGTAGGCGCCAATACCCCCCACTGTGAGCTCTCTGCCGTCCCCGGTTCTGAGCCTTATGTAGCCGATGCTCCTGTAAGAGTTCTCGAACTGCTCCACAACCTCTCCTGTTACCTTCGCGTGGGACCCGTCCTTGACCCACCTTCCAGTGACCGTTACCCTTATCCTCCTGCCGGCTGAGCTCAAGGCCCGGACGTGGTCAAGGGCGCGTGAGAGGTGCACGTACCTTCTATGGTCGATAGAGCTGAGCCTGTCGAAAACCGGCTTCGAGCCGGCTCTTATGTAGTTCAGGTAGTACACCGCGAATATTCGAATGAGGTTTTCATCCGTGACCTTGTAGGCTACAGGTCTCCCTCCCTCGAAGTCTACGATGATCAGCGCGTACTGGAAGTCTGGTATTGCCATGACAGGTGCCTTAGTGGGTTTAACTCGAACCTCATCGAGCTGCCGGAACTCCTCCGGAAGGTCTACCGGCGCGTCGTACAGCACAACGCACGTGGCAAGCTCGTGCTTCAATGCGGGTAACAGGAAGCTCTTCACCACGTCGGTGTACCCCGAGAAGAGGAGCTCGTCTCTGGCCGAGGCAACAGCCTCCCCCAGCAGGTTTACGGCGGAGGCATAGCCTGTGGTTGTCCACACGCCCGGCTCGGCTGTCTGGGGAGTGATCGAGCCGATCTCCCTAAGAACTTCCCGGAGGATTTTCTCCTCCTCCGCCCGCCTTCTCTCAACGTAGTTCCTCAGGGCGATTAGCGGGTCCACTGCGGCAAATTTCCGGGGTCTGCCCTCAGAAACTAGGATCAAACCCTTCTCGGAGAGGGACTGCACGACATCGTACACTCTAGGCTGAGGTATCTCGCTCCTCGAGGCTAGCTCTGTTGCGGTGAGCGGGCCGTTAACGACCAAGGTGACGTAGGCTTTTGCCTCGTAGGAAGTGAAGCCCAGTTTCTGTAGCAGTTCGCGTAGCTCCTCGCTAGCCACTTTCTCTCCTCGACAAAGACAAGTCTACAGCAAAATAAAGAAATCGCTAAGCAATGGAGACACTGTACCTCTTACCCCTGATGCTGATGCTGAAGAAAAGCCTGACGCGCCCAAACGCTCTCGAAGAGCCTTGCATCCAAGAGCCCAAATCATCGATGCGAAGCAAGCCGAACAGGATCGCCATCCAAACGCCACCAGCCGAGCCGACGTGGAATCCGTCCTGAGCGTTCCCGTACACGTTTCTCAAGTCCGCTAGCGCGGCTTTTTTCAGCATCTCGTAGCCCTCGTCGAACTCTCCCAAGTAGAAGGCCTCAGCGGCGTACATCGGGAGTGAGAGGGAGCTAGCGTGCGTAGTTCTGGGCAGGTAGTACTCGTAGTTTGCCCTGTGCACGCTCACCGGGAACTTCTCCCGCAGTAGGAACAGCCCCGCGACGACGTCAGCCTGCTTAACCAGCTGTGTGCTCTGGATTTCCTGAAGTATCTCACGAGGAAGCCCTTTCTCACCTACGTTCCCCGCGGGTAGCTTGTAGTCTTTAAGCCTGAAGTAACCATCAAACTGCTCGCATAAGCCGTCCCTGCTACAAGGAATTAACAGCTTAGATGCGATCTCATACCACATGCCCACCTCGCTTTCGCCGACTTCGAGCTCTGAGAGGACCTTACCGAGCTCGGGGTCCAGCTGAGCCTCCCTGCAGTACCTGACCGCGAGCTCCAGGTTGTGCTTAGCCATCACGTTCGTGTAGAAGTTGTTGTCGACTCCAACGTGGTACTCGTCAGGGCCTATGACGTTCCTTATCACGTACGCACGCCTATCCTCGTCCCACTCTGCCCTAGACGCCCAGAACCTAGCTGTCTCCACAAGCATGCGCAACCCACACCGCGAGAAGAAATCCTTATCGCCGGTGTAACGGTAGTAGAGGTCTACAGCGTACGCCACGTCAGCGGTTATGTGGTGCTCAAGGTCGCCAGTGAAAATCCTAACCCCCTCCCTGCCTGCCGGGTCTAGTGGTACGAAGCGGGGCGTCGCCTCGAACCCGTCGTCGGCGCTCTCCCAAGGGTACTGCGCCCCACGGTAGCCATTCCTCCTGGCGTTCTCCAGCACCGCCTGGAGGGTGCAGCACCTGAACTCAAGTATCTTCCTAGCGGCATCCGGCTTGAAGAAGAGGTAGAAGGGGAATGCGTATATCTCGGTGTCCCAGAAGACGTGCCCCCGGTAGCCGTAGCCGTGTAACCCCCTAGCCGGTAGCATGAAGACCTCACTGTTAGGGTTGTAGACTTGGAGGAGGTGGAACGTATTGAAGAAGAGTGCGTCAGATAGCTCTTCATCACCCTCTACCTTTAGGCTCATTGACTCCCACTCCCTACCCCACTCCTCCCTGTGCTGGGTCAGCAGAGCGTCGAATCCCGTGCTCTTAGCCACGTCCAGCAGCTTTTCGGTCTCCTCGCGCGTGAAAGCCACCGAGGCGAACCTTTCGATGTCTAGGGTATCCCCCGGCCCGATATCGGTGCAGAACACCTGACCCGCTTGCGAACGCGTCGTGTAATCTCTCAGCTCTAGGCCTGGAGGCGCGGAGACCGTTGAAGCTATACTAAGCCTGTACTTACCGTCGTTGCTCTCCACCTCGACGCTCGATGTACCACGGCTCTCCGCCCTCAATACCCGGTAAAGCTTAACCCTCACTCCATCTGGGACAGATGGATTCGAGAACTCCAGCTCTATAGGCGCCTTCACGCACAGCTTCCCGCTAGCCGTTAGGCTCCGCAGGCGGATCTTCAGGCCCAAGAGCCCCTGTAGGCGTCTGTGCACAAACCTCTTGCTCGAGTACTCCACGAGGCCGAGAGGGGAATCAAGAAGGGCGTCTATTTCCAGGCTCCCCTCCCGGGTGTCGAGAGTGTACGTCACGTCGCTAGGGGCGAGCGGCACCCCCTCGATTTCCAGGTAGAGCGCGTGAGCCCTAGGAATGTTCACGAGCTCCCTGTAGAACACAGGCGTGTAGCCGTACACCCCTGCGACGAACATTCCCTGCTGCGTCTCGAGGAACTCGGGGTCACCTCTCACGCTGATGAAGCCGTTGGAGAGCGTGGTGAGACTTGCGATAGTCTCCCTGTCGACCTCCTTCTCGCGGAACACGTACTTCTTCAAGCCTCGCACCCCAGTTCTTTCAGCAAAACTAAGGGAGTTATCAAGGAGAAGTCCTCGACAACAGCATCCGCACCGTACTCTTTCAGCTCCCTGTGGAAGCAGCCCACAGCTTTCCCACCCTGCTCCTTCGCAGCCTTCACACCGGCAGGGGCATCGTCGAAGAAGACCAGGCACCCTAGCCTACCTCCCGACAACTCCTCTGCGACACTCTTCGCGCGCGCGAAGACCTCCACCTTAGACTTTCCGGTGCCGCTAACGTCCGCGTCGAATAGGTCTATTATTCTCTTTTCCCCAGCGTACTCCCGCTCGGCGATCAGCAGAACGTTCCTAGAGGCCGACGCGAGAACCTGTATCACTCCAAGCGTGCGCGAGGCCTTGATGAACTCCAATACACTCGTGTTGAGAGCGTACATGCCCCTATTCACGAGATCTACATAGATTGACGTCTTTTCCTCCGCGAAATCCTCTACGATCCTCTCGCCGCCCCTATGGAGAAGCTCCGGGGCGAGCCTCTTGAGGATGTTCCTCGCGCCCTCCAGCCGCGGCTTTCCAGAAACATACAGGTCATAGAATTCATCGGTGAATCCTTTCACCCCCCACTTTTCGCAGGCGAGGCCCCACGCTTCCTTGTGCGGGGTCTGCGCGATCACTCCGTCGAAGTCCCACACAAAGGCAGACCGCGCCTTCATCATGTTTACTACTCAAAGTGGTATATAAATAAATTAACCGTGTTTAGGGTCCTCCGTTAAAAGCGCGTCGCGTTCGTCTAGGCGATTGGAGCTTTATATAACCCTGTGCGCATAGCTTTCGAGCCTGCCTGGCTCCGGACAAAGGGGCCTTTTCCCTAGGGCTCAAACGCTCCCGATGATGTCGTAAAAGTCGAATACTAGGACGCCTTCGGGAGCCTCGCTCTTGCTCAGTTCCCTCGCGATTATGCACTTCTGCACCTCAGCGTTCAGATTGAGGAGCCTCACCTTCTCCTCAAGCTCCCAGGCCAGCCGCCTCAGGTCTTTGGCCCCGAGTTTGCCCCATTTCACCTCGCAGGCCAGGAACCTCTCTTTAGCGCTGTCGTGCGCGAGGATGTCTATTTCCACCACTTTACCCTGGGGGGTGGTGAACCAGTGCCTTCCGGCTTTGGCGACGGGGAAAGCCGGGCTGGCCTTGTAGATGAACTTCCTCGCCACACGCTCGAATACGGGTCCCATGTAGCTGTCGTAGTCTCTCGAGACGAGCTCCAGAACCTCCTCGACGCGGTCGGACTCAATGAGGTCCCGGTTGGGCTGGACGTAGCGGAACCAGAAGTTGAAGTAGTTGTCCTTGATGAAGTAGAACCTCTTCCTCGTCTTGGGGGCCGCGAGGACAGGGGTCTCGTAGCCGACGACATCAAGGAGCTCCAGCGTGTCGAGGTACTTGCTCATAGCGGTCTTGTCTAGCCCAGTGGCGGAGCTGATCTCGGTGACCCTCCTTCTCCCCTCGGCGAGCGCCTGCAGTATTAGCTTGTAGCTCCTGGGATCGCGCAGCTCCTGCCTGAGCAGGTTCTCAGCCTCTTCGTACAGCACTGCACCCCTCCTGAAGAAGAGCCTCTCCAGGTTCTCCATGAAGCCCACGGAGGGGTCCAGCAGCTTAAGGTAGGCTGGCACGCCCCCCCACGCACCGTAGACTTTCACGGCTTCCTCCGGGCTGTAACCCGGCGCGAATGAGAGGATGTGCCGTACTCCCAGCTCCTGCACCTTCCACTGCCCCGTCCTCCTGCCGTAAAGGGGGCTCCTGTAGGAGAGCACCTCGGTCTCCATCATCCCCACGCTAGAGCCGCAAAGGACGAGCACCACATCGGGTCTCCATGAGAGGTACTCGTCCCACACCCTCTGAAAGAGCGAAAGGACCCCGGGGTCGAGCTCCACGAGGTACGGAAACTCGTCAATTATCACTACCACCCTCTCGTCCCTAGGCTTCCACTCGAGGAACTCCGCGAAGAGCTCCTCGAAGTCCGCGAAGCTTATCCTGGCGAAGCTCTCTCGGCCAAGGTACTCGGCCATCCGCCTGACCAGCTTGGCGATGTTAGCGGGAATAGAGGTTCTCTCCGCGAGGTAGTAGACGTGCTTCCTCCCCCTAACAGACCTGAGCAGGAGCTCCGTTTTCCCGATGCGCCTCCTGCCGTAGATCACGAGAAGCTGGGCCCCGGGGGACGTATACTTCTCCTCCAGGAACCTCAGCTCCTCCTCCCTATTCACGAAGAGTTGAATCACAAGTATAATACTTTAAATCCAACTATAAGTTGATTTCTGCTTCAACAAATGGGCTAAAAATCCCCCAGCTCCCTCTCGTAGACTCTGGCCAGCTCCTCGCCCCACCCCTCCTCGTCGGTGAAGGTCCCCTCGAAGAACCTTATGACCGGTGGCTCGTTTGTCCACACGAGCCCCTTTACAACGTCGCGATGCTCGTAAAGCCAGGAAACCCTGTCCACGATGTACTCGAGGTGGCCCCGCAGGTATGTCTTCCTGGGCACCCCAAACCTGACGAGGTCCAGCTTCACGGGAACCTCTTGGCGCGTCTCAGGGTCCCTGTCCATCGAGACCTGCCCCCTCTCCATCGTCCTGACCCCGCTGACAAGGTACACCGCCGCGGACAGAGCCCCCGCGGGGTAGCCGCCGGAGCCCGGGGACGGCGGGATAAGCGGCACATGGGGGAGGAAGCGCCTAGCGTCGACGTGCAGCCCTAGACCGCCTGGCGGCTTCACGACGGGAACCCCCAGCCTGTCGAGCTCCCTGACCAGGTACTCGACCTGCTTGATCTCGTATAGCGGGAGGTTGTCGTCCAGCGCCATGCAGACGCCGTCGATCAGCATCGCTACCTCCTTTAGCGACATGCCCCCGTACGTCGAGTGGCCCTCGAACACCGGCTGCCACACCCTCATCTTCTCGTAGAGCTCGCTGTTCCCCGTTGTGATGAAGCCGCCGCGGACGTAGAAGCCCTTCCTCGCGCTCGCGTAAGCCACGTCCGTCAGCTCCAGAAGCCTCCAGGCGATCTCGCGCGCGTGCATGCCCCCGCACTTAGGGTCACGGAGCCTCATGAGAGCGACCTGCCAGTCCAGCATGCTCACGTCGGACACCAGGGGTATGCCGTACCAGTCGCACACCTCCCGCACCTCCTCGAAGTTATCCATCGAGAAGGGCTGCCCTCCGAGCAGGTTGCCGCAGAACTCCATCCTCACAGCCGCGACCCTCTCGGGCCCAAGCTCCCGTATCGCGTTCTCGAGCGAGGCCACGTCCATGTTCGCCTTGAACGGGTATTCGCTTTCGACGTTGAAGGCCTCCGGGTGCGGGAACTCGAGAACCCTTCCCCCGTAGACCGCCTCCACTATCGCGCGGGTAGTCGTGAAGTGCACGTTCGTCAGCACGTAGGGCTTCCTGCCGTCCTCCGTCAGGACCTTGAAGACTATGTTCTCGGCCGCGCGGCCCTGGTGGGTGAGGATCAGGTGCTTGTGGGGGAAGAGCTCCTTCATGGTTTCCTTGAGCCTGTAGAAAGCCCTGTTGCCCGCGTAAGAGTCCTCGAGCCCGATGCCCATCATGTCCGAGAGCTGCCTGGTGCTCGCGGCGCTGACACCGCTGTCTGTGAGGAAGTCCAGGAACACGTCGTCGAGAGGTATGCGGAAGGTGTTCCACCCCTCCCTCCACAGCACCTTGAGCCTCTCGCGCACCGGCAGGAGCCTGAGCTTCTCGAAAATCCTCACCCGGAAGTCCTCGACGTACAGCTCTCCTCCCCTGCTAGACCTCAGGATCACCGACACCACCCCTCAGACCAAGTATCTCCATGACGAGCCACCCGGCAGGCGTGAGCCTTATGGGGCGCCTCGGGGCGTACACCACCAGGCCCAAGTCGCGGAGCGCCCACACGTGCCCTTTTAGCGTCGAAATAGGGAGGTTGTGCTTCGCCGAAACCTCCGCCAGGAGCCGTGTCACGTTCACCGGAGGGTGCTCAGAGATCTCCCTAAGCAGGAGAACCTGCTTCTCGTTCAGCGAGCGTCTCAGAAGCTGCCTCAGAGCAACGAGCTCGCTAACCCCCAAGGTTCTCAATATTGGCGGGTCATCGCCCTCACGACCTCTGCGAAGCAGATCCAGGCATATATTCCTTTTGGACGGAAAATCCCGCCCAGCGTGAACGAGCCAGTATTTCTACTTTTTGAGGCTTTTAAGCTTGAAGCCTGATAAACCCCTGGCCCTCTGCGAGCCGGGAAGGCCCAGATGGGCTCGGTGGGGCACGTTGCCGTGAAAACATGGAAAATTGAAATGAGAGCCTGTTGACTAGACTAAGCCTTGAAAGTTAAGGAAGAAAAAAATAGTATTGTTTGGGGGCGCTACTTTGCCTCGTGTGTTCTAGTGAACAGGATGTAGGCTAGTACGAGGGGGATTACAAAGAGCGAGATGAGCACGGCGAAGTCTATCCAGTGCTGGGCGAAGAGGGCCCCGACGTCGAGCGGGTTGGACTGCTGCCCCCTTACGGCCTGGAATATCGCGCTGGTGAGCGAGCTGTAGCGGCTGTTCGGCGAGATAAGTTGAACAGTGCTGGAGATCTGGTTGTACTGCCTGAGGTACGCCTGGAACTGCGGGTTCTGCCTGATAGCGGTTGCGTTAGCGCCCTGGGGCACTGCAGGCGGCGGGCCCAGAACTGTGGAAGCCACGAAGGCGGCGATCATGGGGAGTATGAAGGCGAAGAAGAACCACACCCCGACGCTTGCGACCAGCGAGTAGCCTGACCTGTTAGTAAGAACGGAGATCAGCAGCGCGAAAGTGTAGTAAGCGAGGGCGAGGAGGAACGCCGCAACCCCGAGCATCGCGAACCTGAGGTAGTCGTCAGCCGTCAGGTTCGCCCTCTGGAGCACGGCTGTGACGGGGATGCCTATAGCGGTGGATGTGAGCACCGCCACAGCCAGTAGAATGACCCCCGCGAGCACCTTGCCGTTTATCAGCGTGTCCCTGAAAATAGGCCTCGCAAGCACCATCCTGATTGTGCCCTTTTCACGCTCACCCGCTATTGCACCGAAGCCCAGCGCGATGCCCAGTATCGGGGCCATTAAACCCAGGCTCTGCGCGACGGCGTTCCCCACGCCGAAGAAGAACCTCTCTCCAGCAGGGCCCCCGGCGAACCTGATAGCAAACTCTCTCTGGTAAGAGGTGACAATGTACAGCACTAGCACGAGGCCCACGAGCGCCCAGTACCTGAGGCTCGTCAAGTTCTCCTTAATCTCCTTACGAGCTATAACCCAAACCTTGTTCACTCCCAACCACCCCCTTCGAAAAACCTGTAGAGCTCCTCCCACGTCGGCGTGAGAGGAGTTATCGACTCGAGCTTGTAGCCCCCGGCCAGCTGGAGGATCTCCTCTTTCACGTCCCTCGAGGCTGAGACGACGACCCTGTTGTTTGAGAGAGTGACCTCGGTGACTCCCGGGAGGCTTTTAACAGCCCTGAAGAAGTCTTCAGGCCTGTCGGACACCATGACCTCCCACCTGTACCCCTTCTCCTTGCTGTATATCTCCGACAGCTGCTCGATGCTGCCCTGCGCCGTGACCTTGCCAAGCTTTATCAGCGCCGCGTGGGTGCAGAGGTAGCCTATCTCGCGGAGCAGGTGCGTCGATATTATTATCGTCTTACCCTGCTTGAGCAGGTCTCCTATGAGTTCGCGGAACATCTGGACGCCCTGAGGGTCAAGGCCGAGGGTTGGCTCGTCGAGGATCAGGAGCTCGGGGTCCTTGAGCAGTGCCTGAGCTAGGGCGAGCCTCTGCATCATGCCCCTGGAGAAGCCTCCGACCTTCCGGTTGGCGGCCTCCTTTAGGCCCATTAGCTCGAACACGCTCATTATCCGCTCCTTCAGCTGGCTCTCAGGTATGCCGTCCAAGAGGCCCAGGTACTCGAGGTTCTCGTAGGCCGTCATCCTCTCGTAGAAACCGTAGTTTTCGGGCATCAGCCCCACGCGTTTCCTGATCTCAACGGACTCCCTTATCGCGTCGAAGCCGAGCACCCTGGCTGAGCCGCTGTCGGGTAGCTGCAGTCCCACGAGGATCGAGATGAGGGTCGACTTGCCGCTCCCGTTGGGGCCGAAGAGGCCGAACAAAACCCCCAGCGGCACCCTCACGCTAACGCCGTCCAGCGCCTTCACGACGCCGCTCCTATCCCTGTACGTCTTCACCAAATTCTCAGTCTCCACAACCCATTCCACACCGATCACCTCCTACCGAACCTCCTATACGCTAAAATCAGGCCGACCACCAGCACTAGCACGAAGGCACCGATGAGGTAGGCCGGCGTCCCGGAGGGCTTCACGTAGACGTGCAGATCCCTCTGCATCGCGTCGACCTGGTCTGCGGTAGCCGTGAAGGTGACGTAGTAGTCGCCGGTGTTGATCGTGGAGTCGGTCGAGATCGAGAGGGTGAACGTCGCCGTGTCGCCCGGCTTGAGCTGAGCGACGCTCGTGGGGGTGACCGAGACAGTGAAGCCGCTAGGGGCGTTCAGCACCTTTAGAGCTACGTTCGTCACGGTGCTCATGCCCGAGTTCTGGACCTGCACCTGGAAGGAGGTGTCTGCCCCTGGAACGGTCTCGAGGTAGAAGCTCTGGGTCACGAACGCCAGCTTGTACTGACCTAGGACGCCGAGGCTGAGGTTGACACTGTCTGAGGATTGGGCGGTGGATGCCACAAGCGTGAACTGCACGTTTGTCGGCTCGGCGACGACCGGAGCGCCGACGACTAGTGCGAGTTGGATGCTGGAGCCCGCCTTGAGGTAGACCTGGCTCACCGTGTTGCCCTGCGAGTCCTGCATGCTCCAGGAGTAGCCGGACGGCAAGCTCTCCACGGTGAAGTTGACGAGTGCGTCGCTGTCCCCGAGGTTGTAGAGAGTTATCGGGAACTTGCCTGACTTGCCGGCGTAGGTGTCGACGTGCGGGCTCTGCGCCTCGATCCTCAGCTTAGGAGCACCCGCAGACACCGCTATCGTGAGGGGTAGCGCGTACTCGAAGTAGGGGCTCTTACCGGTTAAGCGAACGGTCACCGCGTAGCTCCCCGCCGTTGCGCTCTTCGGGACTTCCGGCGTCAGCGTGAGGGAGGCCGAGGAGCCTTGGGTGAGCGTCAAGGCTTGGAACTCGACGCCCTGGCTGTTGAGCACCTTCCCGCTCCACCCCTGCGGCAGGTCGACGCTAATCTCTGCTGTGAAGTCTGTGGAGAGCTTGTTCACCACTTGGAGCGGTATCGAGACGACGGAGCCGGGGCTTACCTTTATCGAGGACGCCTGGGTGGTGACGAGGCCGAGGTCAACAGGGTAGATCGTGACGGTTAAGGTTCGGGTGATGTTGTAGTAGGGAGTCTGGAAGGTTAGAGTAGCGTTGCACACGGCCCCCGAGGTGTAGTAGGATGTCACAGCCAGGTTCAGCGTTATCGTCTGCGACGGGTCAAGCGTGAGGGACTGCACCTCCGACGACCCGCTCGTAAGCTTGAGGTCCAGCGGGCAGCTGATGGCTTTAAGTATAGCTACGCTGACGGGCTGCGAGCCCTGGTTCGAGACCTGAACCTGGTAGCTGGCCGAGGACAGTACCGGTAGCTTGATGGACTGAAGGGGTATTGAGACGACAACCGCTCTGCTCATGGTGATGGTCCCGAGGTACACGTAGCCCGGGCTCGTCGAGCTCGTCGAAATGGTGAAGGTTTGTGACTTGTCGACGTAGCCGGGCTTCAAGAGCTTGAGAGTGTAGGTTCCAGGCATTAAAGCTATGCTGAAGAAGCCCGAGCTGGAGGTTGTGGTAGTCCCTTCAACTCCGCCGTTGGAGTTGTAGACCGTGACCGCGACTCCGGGTAGCGGATTTCCCTCGCTGTCGTAGACGTAGCCTGACACGCCCGTGCTAACCTCTGGCCGCGGAGCCGGTCCCTGCGGATTGTAGGGGGCTTTGGCTGGGGGCCAGCGGCCCTGTTGTTGCCTGGCCCGTGCCCCTCAAGGAGGTACCCGAGAGCGATCAGGCTCCAGGACGCCGTCTCCAGGACCTGCCCGAGAGAGCCCACGAGGTGCCTGAGGAAGAAGCGCAGGAAGAAGGGGCTCGGCAGTAGGAGCGTGAGTAGCATGAGCACAGCCCGCGCCAGCTCGCTCAGCGCTAGTAGCGTGAAGCCCGCGAGGAAGAAGAGGAAGAGCCTTGACTCCGTGATCCTGTAAGCCTTGTAGACGTAGTAGCACGTCAAGATAAGGGCCGTTATCCCAGCCCCGTCCAGCAGGGCTATCGCTAAAGGGAGGGGGTGGGGCAAGCGGAGCCACCTAACTGGCTTCAGCGCGGCCCGGGTATAAGCGTCTACCGCTCCCTGCTTCGGGCAAGGGGGCGCGCCTCACCCTGAGGAAGTAGTACGCCGCGAGAGCCACCAGGAGACCCGCGCCCAGGGCGTCGAGCAGGGGTGCGTAGCTTTCAACGAGCCACCAGTTTTCCCCGAGGTAGTAGCCCGCCGCGACAAGGAGAAGGTTCCAGGGTATGCTCCCGAGGAACGTCAGGACGGTGAAGTCGCGCATGCTCATCCTCGCCACACCGGCCGGGAAGCTTATGACCGTGCGGACAGCGGGGAGCATCCTGCCGACGAAGACCGCGAGCCTTCCACTCCTCTGGAAGAACCTCTCCGCGGCGAGCAGGTGGTGCTCGCTTACGAGAAGGTACCTGCCGTACCTGAGGAGGAAGCTCCTACCGGCGCTGAGGCCAAGGTAGTAGGCAAGCAGCGAGCCCACAAGGTTGCCGAGGCTCCCCGCCGCCACGGACTCGATGAGGCCGAACCGCCCCCTATAGACGAGGAAGCCCGCGAAAACCATCACGACCTCGCTCGGAATAGGGACCAGTGCGCTCTCGAGAACCATGAGGAGGAAGACACCTGGAAGGCCGAGCTCCGACAGCACTCTCACCGCGAGCTCGCTGACGGCTACGGTGATCGACACGACTCCCACAGAACGTTAGCAGTAATAACAGTTTCGCTTGGGTTTAGGGGGTGTGTAGGCTTAGGGGCTTCTCGGGTAGAGGGGGTGCTGGCGGTGGCTTCGCTACGCCAAGCCTGACCCGGGCTTCAGCTATGGCTGTGCCCAGCTCGGTGAGCTTCACCGTCCTGTTCCGCCCCTCCCGGATCCTCTTCAGCAGCCCCTTCTCCTCCATCGACGCCACGATCCTGCTGTACGTCGCCTTGACGACGGGGTTCCTAGGGTCCTCGCCCATCCACTCTATCAGCTGGGCGATGCTGCCGGCGGAGCCGTTCTTGGTGTATAGCGTTACGAGGATGTCGACCTCCCTCTCGTCCTCGATCAGCTCCAGCGGCCTGGAGGGGACCTCGACCTCGAAGAGAGCGCCGAGCTGGAGGTTGTCCTTCCTCGCGATGAAGTTCGCGAACTCCGGGGTATCGGGGTCGGGTATGAACTCGCCGTGCTGCTGGGGCTGGACCGCGTACACCCTGGCGTTGCCGAACATCATAGCGACGACGGTCACCGCTGAGGCCATGTAGGGGGGCATGTCGGTTATGTCTATGAGGACCTGCTTGCCCTTCTCGACGCTGAGTATGGCGTAGAAGACGCTGGCGACGCTCGAGTAGCTGAGCGGGTTCACCTTCACGGTCACGGGCTTGAAGAATGAGAGCGCCTCTTGGAGGCGCTTGAGGTTGTAGCGGGAGACGGCGCCGTAGCGGTCGGGCTTCGCGTCGTAGACTAGGTAGACCTTCTCGATGGGGTAGCGTAGCCTGATCTGCTCGAACCCCTGGAACACGAGGTTCGGGTGGAAGCCGACGTAGTGCACTGTAACGACCATTACGCTCACTGTAACTGCTCTCTGCTACGGTAACACTAGCGCGCTACCAGTATATATACCTGTTGCAACTGTTGCAGAGAAGATTAACAGTAACATTTTCATGCAACCATCCTCCCTAATGCAAGCCGGGTCAAGGTAACAGAAAATAGTTACCGTTGTACAGTTTAAATACCGTTGCCATCCACGTTTTTTGTAGTATAACGGGGTTACCTTCGAAACTTATTATAAAAAGTAAAAAGCTAGTACGTTTGAGGCAGTATGGCGCTGCTGCAAAGGTCAGGCTACCTGGATCCCGACGTGAAGATCCTCGTGGAGAAGCTCTCCGAAATGTACAGGCGCGGGGCAGGGGGCGTGCAGCTAACCCTCGAGGGCACGCCGGCCAAGCCCTACCCCGTCGCGAAGATCCACGGTGCTAGGATCAGGGGCCCGCCGATCTCCGAGAGCCGGTTTAGAGTAGTAGACGAGCTGCCCCACGACTTCCACGTGGTCTCGGTCGACGCAGCGGCGAGAATACTGTTCGACGCTGGCTCATACAAGATCCTCTCCGCGAAGGTCGTCGCCGGCGTATGGAGGGGGGTTGAGAGGGTGAAGCTGGTGGGGCCCTACAAGAGGATACA
Organism: Infirmifilum tikiterense; assembly: GCF_054696565.1. The sequence continues at coordinate 1,373,680 of NZ_CP182482.1, read as the reverse complement.
GCTCTTCGAGAGCCTCGAGGAGGCCGGTAGCTGGCTGGCGGAGGTGGAGCTCGAGGCCGCGCTCAGGCTCGTCCGCGAGTACCCCTCTGCCTTCATCCTTTTCGACAGGCCCCTCGTCTTCACCCCCGAGTCGAGGTCCTCTAGGGCCTACTCGATGCTCCTCAAGCGCACCTGGAGGGTGATCGGGGTCCCGAAGTCCACGTCGCTCCGCGTGTCAACGGGGGAGAGCCTCCTCGGCTACCTGTTCCGCCTGGCTGAGAAGTACTTCAAGGGCCTCCCCTGGGTCTACTTCCCCGTCCTCGAGAACCCGCGCGTCCAGCCCGGGGGGCTGGCTGTGTCGGTTGCGAGACTCTCGCCGGGCGCGCCGCCGTTCAGGGTCGACGCGCCGTACGCTCTGGCCGAGAGGCTGGACGCCGAGGAAGTGGCGGGCATGCTGGCGTACCTGCAGGACTTCTCCTCGCCTGGCTACCCACTGCCCCTGAAGATAGTGCACGAGCTGTCGCGCATATCGCAGGACGAGCTCGACCTGGACAGGTCCCTGCTCCTCGAGGACCTCTCGCTGAGCGGCGTCTCGACGCGCATGCTCGAGGACGCGGCTGGCTCCGAGTTCAAGAGCCGCTTCATATGGGGTGTGGGAGACTAGGGTGGTTGAGTTGAAGCTGGGTGTTGTCACGTGGGTAGAGGGCACGACTGTTAGGTTCAGGATCGCCGAGGGAGCGAGGGCCGAGAGGGGGATGCTGGTCAAGATCGAGGACGCCGGCAGGACGTTCATCGTGAAGGTGGTTGACTTCAAGCCTGAGAGCCTGCTGAGCGCCGCCGAGGTGGCTGTGATCACGAGCAAGGCCGACAAGGGGGAGCGCGTCCAGCTGAGGGACAGGGACCTCAGGCTCTACGACACCGCTATAGGCACTATAGTGGCCCAGATCGACCCGGACGGGGAGGCTCACGGCCCCACGAGCGTGCCCGCGATCTTCTCAACCGTCGAGTCGCTTGACAGAGGCGTCCTCGAGAAGCTGGGCCTCCACACTGGGGACCTCCCGATAGGCTACGTGAGGTTCGGGCACGAGCCCGTGGACGTCGTCGTGGCGCTCAGCGGAGCCAAGGTGATCCCGCACCACGTCCTCGTGGTTGGAGGGACCGGCGCCGGGAAGAGCAACTTCGGCAGGGTGCTGGCCGCCTCGGTGCTGCACAACAAGGGGAAGTACAGCCTCGTGGTATTCGACTGCGAGAGCGAGTACCTGCTGGGCTCGAAGCCGGGGGAGATGGGGCTCACGCACCTCCCCTTCTCGGAGGAGTACCTTTTCCTCGTCACCGGGAGGGTGAGTAGGCCGGGGAGGCTGAGGCTCGAGCTGCCCGAGCTCGGGGAGGAGAGGAGTATTCCAGCGTACCCCCTGAAGATGGACATCAGCAGGCTGAAGCCCCACGACTTCACGCTCACCGGGGAGTTCTCGGGTCCCCAGGAGGAGCTCCTCTGGCTTGCGTACAAGCAGTTCGGTGAGGACTGGGTGTACTCGCTCCTCACCGCGGACAGCAGGAGCATCTACGCGAGGCTCGGCAGGCTGGCCGGCGTCAACACGATCAACGTGACGAAGAGGAAGATGAAGTACCTCGTCGGCGACGGCGACATATTCTGCCGCGAGTGCGACTACGATCTGGCCTCAGCCGTGCTCTCCATGGTGGCTAAGGGGAGGGTTGTCCTCGTGGAGACGCCGTTCGCGACGGAGGGCGAGGAGAAGCTCCTCGCGACGATCATCGCCGAGAGGATCTTCAGGAGCTACGAGGAGATGAGGAAGAAGGTCCCGGATAGGTGGAGCCAGCTCCCCCCGGTCCTCATCATGGTCGAGGAGGCTCACAGGTACCTGTCAGCCCAAGCCCTCGGCGGGAGGGGGGAGGTGCGGGAGAACATCTTCTCCGTTATCGCGAAGCGCGGCAGGAAGTACAAGGTCGGGGGGCTCTACATAACCCAGATGCCCAGCGAGCTCATAGAAGCTGTCGTCCGGCAGGCGCTCACCAAGGTGATACTATCCCTCCCGACCAGGCCCGACTACCTCATGGTCATAAACCACAGCCCCTACCTCGACGAGGCGGAGAGCGAGATCAAGACGCTCGACAGGGGGGAGGCCGTCGTCGTGAGCCAGCCTAGCGGCTTCCGCTTCGCGGTCTCGGTCAAAATCTTCAGCTACGAGGAGTACTGCACGAGGCTAATAGAGGAGGAGAAAGCGGAGCGGGTACTACAGGAGTCTGTCCCGGCTAAGCAGCAGTAAAACCCAAGTGGTAGATCAACAAATTACCTTCCGTGGCTTTACCCGAAGACAGCAGGACGCGTAGGAAATCCCCCTCTAGGCTCTTCTGATGGGCGTCCGGCGCGAAAAAACCGGGAGCTTATACGAGCTTCTCCTCTATCTTGAACACTGAGATCATTTCCGCGGCGATGTAGAAGAGCAGGCCGGCGACGATGAAGAGGATGCCTGCTGGCGGCGCGCTGATAAGCGTGAATGCCCCAGCTAGGAGGTCGAGCAGCCCGAGCGGCTTGAACTTGGAGGCGGGGTACCACTTGTCCATGGCGATCGACGTCAACCCGGCCCACAGGAGGTTGAGGGAGATGAAGAGCAGGTTCTCGAGTACCTCGCGGAACGTCAAGGCCCCCCTGAGCGCGATGGGTGCTAGGTGCACTGCAAGGAAGATCGCGACAACTATGGAAACGAGGACGGCTATCCGCGTGACAACTTCCCCGGCCTTCAGGAAGTAGCGGGCTGTCTGGACGACCGAGGGAGGTATCCTCTGCGAGGACTCCATGCGAACCACCGGTGCTAACTCAAATAACATAGGAAGGCTTATATTTTTTACTTTGTTTAACTAACTGAATGTGATGTCTGCCAGGGGCGGGTACTTTTCGAGCTTCGCCGCCATCCTAGTGGTAGCGCTGGTCGCAGGCCTCCTATCCTACCTAGCAGGCTTCCCAGAAACGGCCGTGCTGGCGATCAGCGTGTTCTTCGCCGAGATCGCAGCGACCCTGCTTCTCTGGGACAGGAGAGTGCCCGTGGCTTTCCTCGGAGTGGCCCTCCTCCTAGCTCTCGGAGCCCTGAACATCGAATCGTTCCTGAGGTTCGCGAACCTGGACGTGATATTCTTTCTAATCGGCATGATGGCCTTCGTGGGGACGCTAGAAGAGAGGCATTTCTTCGACCGCTTGGTGTCTATAACGCTGAACGCCTCGAAGGGCAACGGTGTCGTCCTTATTTTAGCGGTTCTCGTGCTTTCGGCGCTCCTGGCCGCCCTTGTCGACGAGGTTACTTCTATAGTGGTGATGACTTCCTTCATACTCCCGCTATCAAGGTTCGCCGGTGTGAGCCCTGTCCCGTTGCTCCTTCTAAGCATCTTCGCGACAAACATTGGGAGCAGTGCGACTGTTATCGGCAACCCCGTTGGAGTGCTGGTCGCTTTCCGAGGGGGACTGACTTTCGGCGACTTCCTGCGCTGGGCCACGCCCATCTCCGTTCTCGCGCTGGCGGTGCTCACTGTCCTGGCGTTCCGCTTCCAGAGGAGCTACATCGTCAGCTTCACCATGGGCATAGCGTCTCAGCGACGGGTTGTTCCACAAGATGAGTCTACGGGCTCGAAGAGCTTCAGGCGGGACGCGATCCTGTTCCTGTCGACTATAACGAGTTTAGCGCTGCATCACCAGCTCGAGGAGCTCCTGCACCTCGAGAAAAACACGCTTCTGCTAGGCATCCCGCTCATGGCTGCAGCTGTGAGCATCATGATCGACCTCGACAGGGGTATGAAGGCCTTCCGTGAGAGAGTAGACTGGCCGACACTCATCTTTTTCGCTATGCTTTTCGCCTCTGTGGGAGCACTAGAGTCGTCCGGCTTCATCGAGTACTTCAGCCAAGGATTCTCATCAGTGACTGGAGGCACATTCGAGCTCACGCTCCTCCTGTACTCCACAACGGCTACTCTAATGTCGGCTTTCATGGATAACGTCCTCGCCGTAGCGGTGCTCCTTCCCGTGGTGGAGGCGCTGGCGGTTGCCGGCATCAGCTCTTTCCCGCTGTACTGGGTCAGCCTCTTCTGCGGAACCATCGGCGGGAACCTAACCCCCATTGGGAGCACGGCCAACATTGTGGCCCTAGGCCTGCTCGAGAAGGCGGGCTACCAGAGGCCTAGTCTTAGGGAGTGGCTCAGACACGGGTGGTGGGCAGCAGTTGTGCCGCTAGCCCTAGCGATAAGCCTCATCTACGTTCAGATCCCGCTAATGCCGTAGCTGCTACGTTACGCTTAAATTCTCCCGGGGGCTCTCCTCCCTGTGCTCGTCGCTGTTGGCTCGCTGAACCCCTCGAAGCTTGAAGGAGTGAGAAGGGCGTTCCGTGATGTTTTCGGGCAGGCGGAGGTAGTGGGGGTCAATGTCGAGGGCCTCAAGCCACAGCCGATCGGGCTCAGCGAAATCCTGGACGGCGCTAGGAAGAGGGCCATGGCCGCGCTCGAGCAGGTGCAGGGGAGCAGCTTCGGTGTCGGGATCGAGGCCGGCATCTTAACTCTCCCCGGAGTTGCGGTGGACCTGCAGGCTGCCTTCGTGGCGTCGAGGGACGGGAGAGAGTCTGTCGGGCTGAGCCCCGCTTTCCCGCTGCCCAGGAGGTTCGTGGAGCCTCTTCTCGCCGGCGCATATGGGGAGCTCGAGGAAGTCGCGGACAGGCACTTCGGCACCAAGGGGGTGGGCGAGAGGGGCGGAGTCGTCAAGCTCCTCACCAGGGGTAGGGTGACGCGGGAGGATCTGACGTACCTGGCGACGCTGATGGCGCTCGTCGCCTTCGAGAACAGCGACCTCTACTTCTAGCCGCTGTTTTGTCGCTGCAAAACTGCGAGGCTAGGTTTTCGAGGCTCGCGGCTATGCTAGCCCACGAGAAGGTTTTGCTCGCATAGACCTTATCATGGCGGAGCTCGACGCCATCCTGCGGTGTACGCAACCCCTCTAACCTCAATCCCGGGCGTAGGAAGCAGGAAGGAAGTGTCAAGGGGAATTTTCACACTTTTTCTGCCACTCCAAGCTTATCCTCTCAACATCCTCAGGTGTTATGCTGGCGAACTTCTCTCCTTGCACCGCGAGTTCTATGGGATCTTTCACGACCCTAACTACGATACTATTCCCTTCAACGGCTATCAACACCTTATTCCCCTCCTTTATTCCGAGCGCCTTTACCACGCTTTTAGGCAGGTAAAGGGCAAACTTTCTCCCTACCTTGCCCACAGCAGTCGGGCTTACCACCATCAACCGTGCGATTTTTTAATAACCTGCGGTATTAATTTATTGCCTGGTTTACTCGTTGAAAATGTTGAAAATCAGAGATATTCAACGTAGCCGGGGTTACCGCAATACCTCCTGGGCACGAGAAAAGTTTTCGCGCGGTCGAGGTTTGAGCTCTCCCTTTGGCTCGCGACGGTCCAAGACACCGCGGTTACACAACCTACACTACCCAGCCAGCCTGCACTGCCCAGCCAGCCGCAGCAACAGGGCTATCTCGTTGTAGTGGAGACGGACAAAAACCTCTACTCCGTCGGCGAGACCCTGACGATTAACGTCTACGTAGCGTCCTGGGTGGAGGACCTCTCCCTTGAGAGCAGGTGGAGGGTTGGCATATCAGCGGGGACGGGCAACTAGTTTGGAGCAGGAGGTGATCCGCTCAGAGGAATCAGCCGGCTTCCGGGATAAGTTGCAAGAGCGATTTTGAACTCTTTCACTTCATCGAAAGTGCTCCGCGCGAAAACCTTTATTGGTGGACACTGAATTCCTACAAGTAGGGTCCACCTTGGGTAGATATGTTACCGTATCCACTAAGGTCAGGCGGGAGCTTCTAGAGGAGGCCAGGCAGCTGGGCATCAACATCTCCGAGCTCCTGAGGAGGGCCCTAGAGGAAGAGGTGCGCAGGCGCAGGCTGATGAGCCTAGAGAAGAGCCTGAAAGAGATGCATAGCGTGCTAGACAAGATAGATGTGGGTGAAATCGTGGATCTGATTCGCGAGGACAGGGAGACTAGGTGAGGAAGTCCATCTACTTGTTCGACGCATCGAGCATCGTTAGAGCTCTTAAGGAAGCTAAGCTCGTCCCTCTGGGCGGTCAGGCGCTGCAGTGGCTCACGGTGTACGAGGTAATCAACGTCCTCTGGAAGGAGTCGCACCTGCTGCGGAGGCTCGAAGCCTCAGAGGCTGATTTCCTCCTCCATATTTTCACGAGGCTAGTCAAGGAGATGGTAGTGCTCGAACCCACAGGCCTCGAGCAAGACATACTCCGAATGGCGTTTTCCAAGGGGATAACGGCTTACGACGCCTCCTACGTAGCTTTGGCCGCTAGGTACGGTCTGACGCTCGTGACCGAAGACCGAAAGCTATCCCGCGCGGCTAGTGGCGTGGTTAGCGTAGCGAGCCTGGACAACCTCGCTTAACGCCCTCGCCAATTCCCCTACATTCTCTCAGCATCACTGGCCGCAATTCCTACCAGCAACCCTACGGGGGATTGGAGGTCTCTCCTCGAGGGGAATACCCTCTCAGGGGCAAGAGCTCTGTGCTCCTCTTGGAAGTGAACTTGTGGAAGTTCCGCGGTGTGATGGGTGGCCGTTGAGGCAACTAACCTGGCCTACGAAGTGAGGGAAAGGGCTGGGCGCGCTGCACACTTGGTTGCAGGAGCTGAGAGGAGATAAAAGGATGACATGTTTAGGGTTGATCCGCAAGCACAGGTTTTTTGGCAAAAATGCGCAACTAGATCTCCGAAATTCGCGACTATGCTGCATCGGGGCTTTGCGTTTAGGCTTCGTCGCCTTTGAATGGGTGGAAGGGTGTTCACAGCTACGGGGAAGCCTTAAGGGCAGCTAGCCTTCTCAGGCGTCCAGGTATATCCTCGCCCTGTAGACACCGTCCGTCACCGTAACGTGCCTTTTACCCCTGTAGACCCTCAGCCCCCTCTTCACGGCCTCTTCGACAACCCTGTCCACGTCCCTGCACGCGAGCTGCAGGTAAGGTGGGTGGAAGTCTATCTTCAGGAGGTGCCCGGCTTCAACAGCCTTTCTTGTGTGCCTGATGGGCTCGCACATCTCCAGGAGGAAACCCATGTACTCGGGCACGCTTATGCCCGGGACAAGGCGAGCCATCTTTTCCGTTCTCGTGCCCCGCCTCATACCAGCCCGTGCCTTCTCAAAATCTTCTCGAACTGTCTTTAGAGAACTGCCCCATCTAGCAGAGCCTGCGACCCACCTCTAAACCCTTCACCTTTGTTCCAGGCTTTTGCCACGCCCTCAGCCTACTTAGTGTAATGAGGAGTACCAGCGCGGCTAGAAGCATAGCGGTTAGGAGCGGCAGGTTCGCCTCCACCCTGTATGCCGACGTAGCGGAGATAGGCCCGTTTACGGTGAAGCTCCGGCCGAGGCTTTTGCCGTTAGCATCGATGTAGCCCTCAAACATCCTAACGAAGAGGCCTCCCAGCTCGGGCACGTCCTGCCCAGGTGGGATCGTGTAGCCTTCCCTGTAGTAGCTGCAGGCGCTGTCTATGCAGACAAGGTACTCTGGGGGCCCGAACCTCGCCTCAACAACCACAGGCCCAGAGACGCTGAACGAGAAGCTCGGAGCCTCAGGCGCGCTCACATCTCCCCTCCTAACCCCCCACCCCTCAAACCTGTACCTAACCTTCTCATCCGAGGCGTAGTAGTAGCCCTCCCTCAGCCCCTCCAAACCTACTCTTACCGTATCGCCTTTACGGTACCAGCCCGAGCCGAACGCCGGGGTCAGGCTGCTTACAACCTGTACTTCATACTCGGTGTCCCAATAAGCCACCAAGTGAATCCCCTCAGTGGCCGTGAATGAGACGATGGGTTGCCTGCTGAACAAGGAGTTGTTCAAGAGCCACCCTGAAAACACACGTCGAGTCCCGTTACCATGATCAACTACAGTAGCATTCACACCAACAGTGACGAGCTCACCCTTAGTAACCCACCCGCCACCTTTAACTGAGGAGTAGTTGCTGTCGACCCTAACTAAAACCTGGACAACATACAGTGCCGTAAGGTTCAAGTCTCCCGTCAAGACCAGCGATCTTGGATTCTCTGTTGAGCCGTCACTCCAGCGATTGAAGATGTATAGCACTCCGCCGTCGTAAAACTGGGCTGGTACTTGAACACTGTGATTCCCCCCTAGTAGCCTGAATGTAGCCGAGGAAACAGATCTGTTATCGGAATCGACCTTTACCCACAAAGCTGGGCTAGGCGTAGGCAGGTTGACCCTCAGGGTGAATCCGACTTTCACTGGAGCCGGGTTCACGAGCTGATTAACCTCGCTCCATATAGCTACGTAGAATTCGTCGTCCACCGGGAAACCCCACTGCTTAAATTCCCGTCTTAAATCGGCTCCGGTAGCAGCGCTCATCGCTGCGACGAATAAGGTTGCCTGCTTTGCGTCAGAATCAAGCGTGAATGTAAAGGGAGCGTCTCTTGGAAGCAGGAGAGAAAAGAACCTGCGCAGGCTGTCATAGCCGTACCGTGTGCAGATAATGTCTATGATCTCATCTAGGATATCTGGGGTTATATCATCGTATCGCGCACCCCTTCTTAAATACTCGTTAAGGCTCGGCGTCTGGCCAAAATGCCACACCGAGTTTTTAATGTTTTCTAAGATGTCATCAGGGATGTTAAAGAGGGATTGCTTTGCCTCTAGCGTTTTCGCTACGTACATGCCTAGAGCTGTCGCCAAAGCCTCAGAGTAGACCCATCCTTTACTCCCCGAGAAGAACTGCGCAACCTTGCTTCCTCCTCCCAGCAAGAAATCATGTCCCATTTCATGGAAGTAAACACCCCACTGCGGAGACCCAGAGCCGAACGCCACGATCATGCAACTATTGTGAATTGGCTTGTCAACATCTGTCCCTAACCTGATAGGATTCCCTGAGAGACCGCACGGCACGGTGCCATCAGCACCATGCCCTGGGTCGTTAACTAGAAACAATCTGCCACCCCCATACGGTACCGTACCTGTTGCCTCGCGTTCAAGCTCATAAGCTATATCCGTTATACGAACGACCTCGTAGCGCTTGAATATCAATCCATAGTCAAATCCCTGAACGGGCTCTCGCGGTATGTAGAACGTTACGTGTTTCCCGTCAAGACGCTCTAGAGTCAGCCCTAGACTTTTGTCTGTGACACGCACTATCGCGCTATTGGCAGCTTCAAAACCGTCTACCTTCACCGTGATGTAGGGTGTTTCCCAGAAGTTGCGTGGTGGTCTGAGTGCTGTCACCAATCCACTGCTGGAGACCGTGGCGACTTCTTAGGTTGCTACTGAAGAACTCGATTTTGCTTGGAGAAACAGCGTTTCCGTAAGCATCGTGGACTTCCACAGTAAGCAATCCTGTTGGGTTGTCCCGAACCGAGAGTAGCAGTATTGGAGGTAACAGTGTAACACTGCCAACGTTAACCTCAACACGGTTGCTACTGAGAACCTCATCAACCCTAGCAGTTATCCAACAGGCGCCGAACTTGCCGGGTAACGCTTCGACTAAACCGGATTCTGCCACAGATACCACAGAGGGGCAGTCAGCAAAGAACTCCGCTGTCGATAAGGCAAGCCTTCTCCCAGCCATGTCCTTGACAATGACGGATAACTTCCCGCTTGTAACCCCATCTGCAAGGTTCAGGTAGTACGGGGTGAGCAAAACCTCTGAAACCATGCTGGAGTTCGGGAGCTCGGACAAAATTCGAACAGAAGCATAGGAGTCTGCTCCGTCATTCGCGTGTTTGTCAAAGGCACTGATCTCCCAGTTAAAGCGAGTAGCGCCCCCGATCTGACTTATGTCTACGATTATTGAAATAGTGTTGTTTTTAATAAAGACCGGGCAGGAGCCACCTCCAGTACGTTGGCCTATGGGATCAACCCAGCCCTGCCAATGCGAGTCGTAGAAGGCCACTCTCACATTGTACTCGCTTCCCACGAAGACGTGTTTCTGCCCGGTATCTGGATTTAAGTCAGTGTCGATCATCCATAGATACACTATAGTGTTGTTCCCGGGGTTTAAAGGGACGGCAGACCTTACCGTCATCTCGAACTGTAGCTTGGTTAGGCTAGTCTGGCGCACTTCAGCATGAACCACGTCGATGTAGCCATAGGAGCTTTTCACATCGCCTATGCGGTCTGATAGCGAAGATATTACGGGGTTGAATGGTGATTGGGCTGGATAGCTATTTACATTCGGAGGAAAAATTCCAAGCAGTGCAATGACCAGCAGAGTAGCTAATATACACATTTGAAACGCTGAGAAAGCTGACTTCGAGGTGGCACTTCGAGAAGTGTGCCTCTTAGGACAAGAGTAATCTTTGTGATAGGAATTTTGCGACGCGGAAGATATGGTACAAGCGTAGGCTGAGGTGGCAACTTTTCCTACGCTAGACTTACTTCTCTTCCCATGCAACCTTCTGAGGTGTTCCAGCACAGTTGACACAAGCGTTGAAGTTATAGCAAGGATTAGCAGAGAGATTTGGGAAATTACATTTCTTCCCATAAACATTAAACTGCTCACCAATAAAATATATTTTTTATTAAAAAACTTTGGATACTGTTGTTCGCACATGCTCTGAGAAGCCTAATCGACACATGCAAAAGCAGTCACATCCTTGTATAGCGCCAAGAAAAAAAGACTTTTTTACTAAGCGAGTTTGCCTGCTAGTCGATGTAGCGCTGGCAGTTGTAGCAGTACCACCGCTTGTACTGCTCAATCCAGGTGGCGGGCTTCCCGCAGTAGGGGCAGATCTTCCGCTCCTTCGGGCCGCCGAAAATGGAGGTGACCTTTGAGGTCAATCCGCCGCCTGCGGGTTGCTGGGCGGGCGGCGCTGCCGTGAGCGCCGGTGTAACGGGGACCTCTGGGAGTTCTACGGGCTCCTTGACGAGGACTATGTCTCGGATCGCGCTTATCTTGTCCCAGGGGACCTCTAGCGTGGCCCCTCCGGGGGTTCTGACGAAGACGGTGATGGACGTTTCTCCGAGCTTGAATCCGATGTCGTATACGTCCCCGAGGTACTTCGCCTCGATGTCGTAGACCTTCTTGCCTATTACCTCGGACCTTGCTACGCTCAAAGCTTTCCTCCTCTTACACTACTCTTGCCAGGCAATGTCTTATATGCTTAGCGGTACATAAAGAACCCTACACCCATTTTCCGGGGAACCTCTAAAAGATATGAATAAAGGGCCTGGGCCCTTGTAAGAGTGAATGCCTCAACCCCTCTTAGCCCAGCACTACGGCAACGCGCAGGTCGTCCGGGAGATCGTGGAGTTCCTCAGGGGGAGGTGGGTTGCGGTTCACTGCGAGAGGAGGATGCGCGACGGCCGGCCGCTCCTCGTGAGGTACCTGGCTGAAAAACCCCTAGCCGTGAACTCCGAGGCGGGCTTCGCGTCGCTATTGAAGAGGCTGAGGCACCTGGGGCCGAGGGCGTTCTACGGTACCGCCAGCCTGTACAAGAGGCTTGAAACGCGGGAGGACGCGTTGAACTACTCGGGGAACGTGGTCCTGAGGACGCTGACCTGGGACATCGACTCCACTCCCGAGCACTGGCGCGCCACGCTGGAGGTGGCGAGGCTCATAGTGGGCGAGCTCGAGCGGGAGGGCGTTTCGAGGAGCGTTTGGCTGAAGTGGAGCGGGCGGGGGATGCACGTGCACGTGCACGAGAAAGCCCTGCCTGAAGACCTCCTGGCGAAGAGGGGTGCGCTGGACGTGACATGGTCCGCTGTGCAGATGATAGTAGAGAGGGTTAAGGGCAGGGTGCAGGAGGTAAACCTCGAGTACGGATCGAGGATAAAAGTCGAGAACCTGATGGACCCCCAGAGGGTATTCACCGCGCCCCTGAGCCTGCACAGGGAGCTCGACGCGGTGTGCGTCGCGCTCAAGCCCGACGATCTCGACGAGTTCGACCCCTCGTGGGCGAAACTAGGCAGCTTCAGGCACAACCCGGACTGGAGGGTCTACGAGGAGGGCGAGGCTATAGAGCTTGCGGAGAAAGCCCTGCGGGAGATCGGTGGCTACCTCAGAAAAGGCGAGGCCAGCAGGGTGAGCGTCGCCCCCGCCCCCCGCGCTGCGGCCCCGGTTGCGCGACTTGAGGGGGAAGTCAGCCTGAGCAGCCTGAGGATCAGGGAGAACCCCGGGCCGCTTTACAGGCGGAAGCTCCTCTACGACCCTAGGCGAGCGGTGGAGTACCTGGAGGACATCCTCAGCCACTACATCCTAGGCAACATAGAAAAGAGAGAGGCTGAGTCCCTCATCAGCAGCACAATGAACGTTACTCTCTTGACGCAGGGCTACACGGCCGAGGACACGGAGAGGCTAAGGAGGCTTTACGCGGCGGCATTGGAAGCTCTAAGGTCGGCGAGCGAGCCTGATGACTTGAGAAGACTCCTCGAGCGTCTAAAATAGCTTTAAAAAGTTAAGACCCGGCACTCTACGAGCAAGTGTGGGCGAGGGCATAGGTAACTTTCACAGCATCTATTTTGAGACAACAGGAATCCGCTAAAGATTTCACACAGGAGTAGGATTAACCATTTTGCTTATACTAGTGTTCGTGCTCCTCGACAGGAGCTTGAAGCTCTTCCAGCTCGTTTCTCACCAGCTTGAGAACGGCCTCGTCGGCGAGCCTGTCGGTCGACCTGTAAATCCTTGCACCAAGAGACTTAAGCCTGTAGAACGCCCCCTCTCCGATAGATCTCACGATGACAGCTTCAGGCTTAAAGCTAGAGACAAGGTTTAGGATCATGCGACCGTGTCCAGAGTGCTCCTCTGGGTTCCTGTAGGGGTTGTCTACGTATTGCACATTGGCTATCTCACTGCCCTGAACCTCGTAAACCGCGAAGCCGGGGGCTCTGCCGAAGTGCGGTGAGAGGAACAGCTTGCCGTTCACCTTCACAACGGGTACTAGCACTCGCACACCGCTAATCTCCGGGAGTTGCTTAAAAGCATTGCGTGACGCAACCGAAGTTACAACCGCGGCTTGCGGCTTCAGGTAGAATTAGAACACGGAGCTATTAAATTAGAGAGAACATCCCAAAGGAGCCTCTGGATCTTGAAGGGAGAGGATTGAACTAAAGCGTTTTTATAGGTCTAGTGAAGGCTTAAACGTGGGTGGCTGATTTTGATTCAACAATCGATGACGGGGGCTCTAATCGTTTTGACCGTTCTCACGCTCAGGCTCTACCGTGGCAGGCCGTCGACTACCGAGGAGTGGGTCGAGATACTGTACCTCGCCCTCGTGGGCTTCATAGACGGTTTTATGGTCGCCCAGCTTGCGCCCTTCTTCACCACCTTCGCCACGAAGCTGACGTTCCACCTCTTCTTCTACCTGCTCCTGGCCTCCATAACGACAGTCCTCTACCTCGCCTACAAGGGGCTATACGACTTCAAAATATTCGCGATGGCGCTTGCTCCTTGGTACCTGGCGCTTGTTCTCGTCCTGTACTCGCGGATCGTGGGCGTGGGGACGATTTTCGTGTTCTAGCCGTAAAGGTGGCAGGCGACCAGGTGCCCTCCGCCGGCGTCGGTGAGCGGGGGCTCCTCTACCCTGCACCTCTGCGTCGCGAAGGGGCAGCGCGGGTGTAGTCTGCAGCCGCTGGGTATGTTGACGGCATTAGGAACCTCCCCCCTCAGCGTCACCTTTTCCCGGAGCCTGTGCTCAGGGAGTAGCTGCGGGACAGCGCTCAGAAGGGCCCTCGTGTAGGGGTGCAAGGGCCTCCCGAAGACCTCTTCGACGCCCCCGTACTCCACGATCTTACCTAGGTACATGACCGCAACTTTGTCTGCGATGGCCCACGCGGAAGAGAGGTCGTGCGTGATGTAGATGAGCGAGAGCCCTAGCTCTCCGCGGAGCTCCCTCAGCAGGGAGAGGATCTGGGCCCTAGCGGAGACGTCGATGTTGGATATAGGCTCGTCGGCGATGAGGAGCTTCGGCCTCAGCACTAGGGCCCTCGCGATGGCAACTCTCTGCCTCTGGCCTCCGCTAAGCTGGTGGGGGTACCTGTCGTAGAAGTCCTCGGGGGGCACGAGGCCCACCCGCCTCAGGGCCTCCAGAGCCAGATTCCTCCGCTCCTCCCTGCTTCCGATCCTGTTCACGTCCAGAGGGAACTTCACCTGATCTCCCACCTTCATCCTGGGGTTGAGGCTGACGCTCGGATCCTGGAAGACCATCTGAACGTTGCGCCTGAAGTGTGAGAGCTCTTTGCCCCTAAGCGTGGTCACGTCATAGCCGTTGTAGACGACCCTCCCGGCCGTGGGCTCGACGAGCCCCACTATGGCTCTTGCCACCGTCGTCTTGCCTGAGCCGCTCTCGCCAACGAGAGCCAGAGCCTCGCCGTCCATCACCGAGAAGCTAACGCCGTCGACTGCTCTCAGGTACTTCCTCTTGCCCGAGAGCATCTCGCCGAGCGTCCTTCTCAGGGGGTAGTAGACCTTCAGGTCCTCAACCCTCAGTAGCTCCTTACCAGAGGTGGCACGCAACATACCTATCACCCAAGCTCTTCACAGCCGGCTCCTCCCTCCGGCACCTCTCAGAGGCAAAGGGACACCTCGGGTGAAAGCGGCAACCTGGCGGAGGGCAGTGCATGTCCGGCGGCTCACCGGGTATGGGCTTGATGTCCTTTGAGCCGCCCACCCGCGGCACAGAGCTGAGGAGGGCCCTCGTGTAGGGGTGTAGCGGCTCCCTCACCACCTCATCGACCCTGCCCGACTCAACGACCTTGCCGGCGTACATCACCGCGACGCGGTCAGCCAGCTCGGCGACGAGTCCCATGTTGTGCGTTATGAAGAGCATTGAGGTCTTGAAGGAGGATTTAACCTCCTTCAGAAGCTCCACGATCTGCGCCTCCACGAGGGCGTCTAACGCGGTTGTAATCTCGTCGGCTATGACCAGCCGGGGCTTCAGGGCTAGAGCAAGGCCGATGGCAACTCTCTGCCTCTGCCCGCCGCTCAGCTGGTGGGGGTAGTCGCTCAGCCTCTCCCTAGGGACGCCCATCCTCTCGAGTATCTCGCCCGCCTCGCGCAGAGCCTCCTCCTCGCTACCCGCGGCCCCGTGCTCCGTGAATAGCTCCACGAAGTGCTCACCGATCCTCATCACCGGGTTCAGGCTGGCGTAGGGGTCCTGGAAAACCATGCTTATCACTCGCCCGCGTATCCTCCTCAGCTCCTCCTCCCTCATCTTCAGGAGGTCCATCCCGTTGAAGTGCACGGAGCCGCCCTCCACCACAGCGTTCCCCGGTAGCAGGCGTATCACCGTGAGCCCCAGCGTGCTCTTGCCCGAGCCGCTCTCCCCGACGATCCCCATAACCTCCCCCTCTTCGACGCTCAGCGACACGCCTCCCAGGGCCTCCAGCCTCCCCCTGCGGGTCCTGTAGGAGACCTTTAGGTCTTTAACCTCCAGCAGGCTCATGCTTCCACCCTCCTGGGGTTCAGGATCTCGTTAAGGCCCTCGCCCAGCATCAGGAAGCCTAGGACGCTTAGGATGATCATGAGGCCTGGGAACAAGCCGATCCACCAGTAGCCTGCCAGGAAGAACTGCCTCCCCTTGTTGAGGTCGAAGCCCCAGTCGGGGGTGGGCGGCTCCACGCCTAATCCGAGGAACGTCAAGCCGGCCTCCGTTATGATCGCGTCCGCGAAGCTTATCGGCAGGAGGGAGACTATGGCGGGCAGAGTGTTTGGGAGTATGTGCTTAGTGACGATGGCGAGGGGGCCCGCGCCGGCAACCCTGGCCGCTTCGACGAATGGCGAGGACTTGAGCGAGAGGACGACGCCCCTGACCATCCGATAATAGCTCGGAATGTACACGACGGCTATGGCGACGGAAATGTTCAGCACGCCAACGCCGAGCAGAGCCGCTATGGCGATTGCCAGGATCAGGCCCGGGAGAGCGTACATGCTATCCATGACGAGGCTGACAGCGCGGTCGAAGAGCCCGCCTACGTAGCCGGCGAGCAAGCCGAGCAACACACCGATCGCGGCGGAGATTGCCGTGGACAGGAAGGCTATCGTTAAAACGAACCTCACGCCGCCGACAACCCGCGCGAAGACGTCCCTGCCCAGCTGGTCCGTCCCCATCGGGAACACGATCCTCCTCCCCTCAACCTCGAGCACAAAGCCGGGGGGCATTAGCGGCGGTACTTCCACTCTCTTCCCGTCCACGACCACGAAGCTTTCGGTCGCGTTGCCGAAGGACATGATCGACCCCGCTACAGCAAGGAAGGCGAACAGTAGCGTCAGCAGGCCACCGACGAGCAAGCTCCACTCCCCGAAGCTCCTGGGCCACCTCACTAGTACCTCACCCTTGGGTCAACGTAGGCGTAGGCTATGTCAACGAGCAGGCTCACTAGGGCCACTATCACGGCGTATATCGTGACCGTGCCCTGCACGATCGCGTAGTCTCTCTTCAGGATGCCCTCGTAGACGAGGAGGCCGAGACCGTCCCAGTTGAACGTGGTCTCGGTGAGCACCGCGCCACCGAGCAACGCGGCAACCTGCAGGCCCCCCATGGTGAGGAGGGGTATCATCGCGTTCCTCAACCCGTACCTCAGCACGACACCCCACTCCCTTATCCCGCGGGACCTGGCCGCCCGCACGTACTCCTGGGACATCGACTCCTCGACGGCCAGGTAGGTTACTCGCGTGAAGACGCCGGAGAGGTACAGCCCGAGAGCCACGGCGGGGAGCGTCAAGTGAGCCAGGAAGTCAAGCATTATGTCGGGTCGACCAGCGAGAATCGAGTCCACGATGACGAAACCGGTTCTGTAGGGCAGGGAGTCGAGGGCTAAAAGATTTATGGGTGAGAGCCTCCCAGTGGTCGGTAGCCCCAAGCCCTTAGAGGCTGTGAGCTGGAGCAGCATGCCGATGTAGAAGACCGGTATCGAGTACACGACCGACGAGTAGACCCTCACGAGGGTCTTCACGGACGCCGAGGAGTACCTTGCCGTGAGCACACCCAGCGTAACGCCGATCGCCACGGCGACAACCGTGGAGGCGACTGCGAGCTCCAAGGTCGCCGGGAAACGGGTCGCGATCAGGTACGAGACGGGTATCCGCTCGAGCGCCGTGTAGCCCAGGTCGAACCGGACGAAGACCGAGTAGATGTAGTCGATGTACTGCTGGTAGAGGGGTTTGTTCAAGCCCAGCTCCGCCCTACGCCTCGCTAGCACATCCTCAGGTATGTTCTTGCCCTCCAGTATCGTGACCGGGTCTCCTGGGAGGACGCGCATCAGCACGAAAACTATGGAGAGGAGGATGAGAACCATAACAGGCGTGAGTAGCAGGCGGGAAAAAACGTACTCTTTTAGGCCCATTTAACTGCACCGAAGCTCTAGCCCTGCGCCTCGGCGTAGATAAGCCAGTAGCGGAATATCTGCGAGTAGTCGAGCACGATCCCCTTGACGTTCTTCTGCGCGACCGCGAACTGCCCCTCCTGCCACAGCGGTATTATCGGGGCGTCCTCGGCGGCTATGTCCTGAATATGGGCGAGCATCTTTATGCGCTCCTCTGTCGGCTGGAGGACCTGCTGGTCGATGAGCTGGTCGATCACCGGGTTCTTGTAGTTGACGTGGAGCCAGCCGTTAGCGCCGGAGTGGTAGAAGGGCCGGACGTAGTTGTCGGAGTCGAGGAAGTCTGGGAACCAGCCCAGGAGCCAGCACGCGATTTTCTCCTCCTTGAAGAGGCTCCTGTACGTAGCCCAGTCAGCGCTCTTGAGGTCGACTTTAATCAACCCGCTGGCCTCGAGGTTCTGCTTGATGATGGCGGCGATGTCCGGCTCGGCGGGGGTGTACCTGACTGGGGTGTACCAGAGCTCAATCCGAAGCGGGTTGGCTTCGCTGTACCCCGCCTGCGACAGAAGGCTTCGAGCGGCCTCGATGTTGGGTTTGTCACCGTACCTCTCTTTGAACGAGTCTTTGTGGCCGAGGAAGCCTATTGGGACCATGCTGTAGAGCGGCTGCGCGAACTGCCCCATGAACACGGTGTTGACTATCTGGTTCCTGTCGATGAGGTATGCTATGGCCTGCCTTACCCTCTTGTCGTTGAAGGGTTCTTTGGCGGTGTTGAACACGAGGTACCTTATCGGCGCGATGCCTGGGCCGCTGACCACCTGGAGCTGGCCCTTAGCCATTATGTCCTTCACGTCTGCGGGGGAGAGAGTCCTGAAGGCAACGTCGACTTCGCCGTTCTCCACGGCGAGTCTCAGGCTCTGCGCGTCCTTGTAGAACTTGATGATGATCCTTGGGGTCTTAGGCGGGTCCCCGTAGTAGTTCGGGTTAGCTACGAGCTCGATGTACTCGCCGGGCTTCCAGGCCCCGAGCTTGTAGGGGCCGATCATGTCGAGGGTGTTGGGCGGCTTCACCACCTCCATGGGCGAGGTCTTGGGGTTAACGGGGAACGCGACCCAAGTCGCGAGGAGCGACTTCACGTACGTCTCCTCGAAGGGCTGCTTGAGGTAGACCCTGATCGTGTCGTCGGAGACCGCTTCGGCCTTCTCGATCAGGTCGGCGATGAGGAAGGCGGGGTCCTGGTTCAGGGTGATCGTCCTGTTCCAGGACCAGACGACGGCCTGGGCGGTCAGCGGGGTCCCGTCCTGGAACTTCGCGTCCCGCCTGATCTTTATCTCCCACACTCTGCGGTCGGCGCTAACGGTGTAGCTCACCGCGAGCTTGTTGACCAGCCTGGCTGTGCCGGGCTCGTAGGCGAACAACCCCTCGCCCATGTTCTGGATTATGTTGACGCCGAGGTAGTCGTACGCCTCGGCTGGGTCGATGGTGGTTTGTATCGAGTCCGTGGTGCCGATGACCAGGACGTCCTTGGCCTTGATGGTTGGAGCCTTCGGCATGAGCAGGTACGCGACAGCGCCGGCTATGATCACCGCTAACACCGCTAATGCTATTATGTGCGGCGTTTTTAGCTTCATAACGTTGAGGGCTGTGGAATCCACCCTTTTTAAGGCTTTACTATTAAAAAGTGAAAAACATTCAGCGGCTTGAGCTTAGAAGAAGATTGACGGGAAGCACCGGGGCGGATCACTATAACCGGAAAAATTTGCAGGCGATGGAAGAACACCTTTTTATACCACTCACCGCGAAACGCCTAAATCGCCTACCCCCAGCTCCACTCTGTATGAAAGTCCTCGTTACCGGCTTCGAGCCGTTTGGAGGAGACAAGGTCAACTCCTCCTGGGAGGCCGTGAAGCTCCTCCCGGACGAGATAGGCGGAGCACCCGTGGTGAAGCAGCAACTCCCCGTCAGCTTCAGGCGCGTCAGGGAGCTGGTCCCGAACCTGATAGAGGAGCACAGCCCATCGCTCCTGCTCCTCACAGGGCAGGCTACGGGCATCAGCTCCTTGCACGTCGAGCGAGTTGCGATAAACGTCATGGACGCTAGGATCGAGGACAACGACGGCTACAAGCCTGAGGACGAGCCAGTCGTGGAAGGAGCCCCCGCCGCCTACTTCGCCACAGTGCCCGTTAAGAGGGCCGTTGAAGCCATAAGGAGCGCCTCCGTCCCGGCCGCGGTCTCGAACAGCGCGGGCACGTTCGTCTGCAACGCCGCCATGTTCACAGCGCTACACCACGTAGCAACGAAAGGTCTGAAAGTCATGGTTGGCTTCGTGCACGTCCCGAGCCTGCCCGAGCAGGCCTTAACCGGCAACGTGCCTTCAATGCCGCCAGCTCTGGCCGCGAGGGGGCTCGAGGCCTGCATAAGGCGGCTCATCGCCGACTTGAGGGACGAGAAGTAGAGGTGCGGTGCAGGGGTTAGTCGCCGGAGGGCTCCACGTGGATGATTAAGTCTACGTTGCCTCCGAGCCTCTTGCTGATGTCTCTCTCAACCTGGTCGCACAGCGAGTGGGCTTCGTCGACGGAGAGCTGAGGACTCACCTCCAGGTCCAGGTCAGCGTATACTTTGCCGCCGACTGTGCGAGCCCTGAGCGAGTGAACCCCCTTCACGCCTCTAACCCTGAGGGCCTCCTCCTCGATGGCCTTGAGGACCTCCAGGGGAGGGCTGGTATCGACAACCTGTCCTTGCAGCTCCCTTAGCGTCTCGTAGATGAAGTACGCGACTATGCCCAGGATGACGAAGGTGGCGGCTAAGTCGTAGTATGCCGAGAGCGTCGAGCCGAGAGTCACGCCGGTGAGCGTGGTAACACCCTCGATCACGTCGAGGCTCGTGTGCCTCGACTCGGTCACCGCTATCTGGCTTCCCTTACCGTAGGCCCTCAGGAGGCTTGAGACCGCGAGGTTCAGCGCAAGCGAGACAAGAGCGAAGGCTATGCCGACGGGGTCTACTCGCTCAGGCTCACCGTGGCTGAAGCGGTCCACCGCCATGAAGCCGACAAAGCTGAAGGTCACCGCCATGAGGATGAGCACGAGTATCGAGCCGTAAGCCTCGAAGCGCGTGTGGCCGTAGGGGTGCTTCTCGTCGGGGGGCTTCATGCCCTTGGTGTAGTAGCGGTAGGCGATGGTGGCGCTAGCGACGTTGAGCACGGAGTCGCTCCCGTCGGCCAGGAGAGCGGTGCTGCCTGAGACAAGGCCCCCGAGGATCTTCAGCAGACTGATCGCCGCGTTTCCGATTGAAGAGAAAATCAGTACACGCTTGACACGCTCAGCCTCCAACGTAGACACCTGCGAGATTCTGCTTAGAGAAAATAGCGGTTAAAACTTTACGCCTTAAAGACAGATATTTTCTCATGAGTAATCCGTTGTAGCTTTGTAAGCTTGGGGACTTGCGTCTTCCCATGGCTAAAATTACGAAATTCCCTAAGACCGAGGTGGGTGGATTTATGGTCCAGGATTAGTGAGCCCGCTGTATTCTGGCGTTTTAAACTTTAACAGTCCTTTTGCCCCCAACCCTGCTAACTGAGAAAACCGCTGCGCAGAGGTTCACAAGGGCTAGGACTCTGAAAACCTCGCCTAAAGCCAGCGCGAGCGAGCTTCTACCTGCGGCTAGCTGCGCCTCGTCGAGCTCCGCGCTGAGCAGTAGCTTCGTTATGAGGTCGTAGGATAGCCTGCTGGAGAGGAGGAGCACGGAGATGTTGAGGCTGAGCGTCATGCCCAGGTTGAAGAGGACATTTCTGAGGGCGGAGGCTACGCCCCTCCTCACCTCCGGGACCGACGACATGATCGCGCTGGTGTTCGGCGACATGAAGAGCCCGTTGCCCACTCCCAGCAGGACGGAGCCAAGCGCCACCTGCCAGTAGGGGGTGGAAAGGCTTATTCCTGAAAGCACGAGAAGCGCGAGGCTTCCCACAAAGAGGCCCAGTATCGCGAAGCCCACGTAGCCGTACTTGTCCGAGAGCCCGCCGCTGATGAGGCTGAAGGCTAGGAATGAGAGCTCGAATGGCATCAGGAAGAGGCCCGTTTCTAATGGAGACATGCTCTTAGCGACCTCGAAGTATAGGGTCAGGAGAAGCATCACTGAGCCGAAGGCCACCGCGTTCAGGAACTGCGCGACTACGCCGCCCGTAAAGCTCCAGACCTTGAAGAGCCTAAGGTCCAGTAGCGGGTGGCTTTGCCTCAGCTCCCACAGCGTGAAGCCCGCTAGAGACGCCATGGACAGCGCGTACAGGGCGTTGGCGATCTTCCTGTAGGATAGCCCGTAGCCCTCGAAGGTCAGCGCCAGCAGGATTGAGAGCGTGAAGACGGTGAACAGCGCGAAGCCGAGCCAGTCCACGCTCTTCTGCTCCCGGGGCTTGTAGATTTCCCTGAGCGTTCTCCTCCCCCAGATGACGGCTGCGACCCCTACGGGAACGTTGATCCAGAATATGAGGCGCCAGTCGAAGAGCCCTATTATCAGCCCTCCAAGCGTCAACCCGAGTATCGAGCCAAGCCTGAAGGCGAGGGAGTTCACACTCAAGGCGAACGCTAGAGGGCCGTAAGCGGCCGCGTCGGTGACGATAGCCGCGCTGACCGTGTTGAGGATGCCGCCTCCAAGCCCCTGCACGAAGCGTGAAGCGATAAGGAATAAGGGGTTCGGGGAGAGGCCTGACAGGAGCGACCCGAGGGTGAAAACGGCGAAGCCGGCGAGGTACAGCCTTACCCGCCCGTACAGGTCCGCTAGCCTCCCGACTAGGAGCAACATGAGCGTGCTGCCGAGCATGTAGGCCTGTGTGAACCAGAGGGCTTGCTCTATGTCAGCGTGCAGCGCGCCGGCAACCGCGTCGAGGCCGACTACGACTATGCGGGTATCGAGGCCGGCCATGAATGCTCCTAGGGTTGTGACCGACAGGACGGTCCAGAGGTACTTAGACGGGTCTGTGGGACGGTCCGCTGGTCTCTGAGCCATGCTGGTCTACGCCAAAGCCTTGGGAACCCATGCGTGGATAAAAATTTATTCAATGAACCTTAGGGGAGAGGCGTGGCAGACTTAGCGCAGGTGATTGTAAACGTCGCTTTACTGGGGTTCCAGCTCTACGCAGTGCTAAACCCGATCAGCGTGATACCGACTTTTATGAGTTTGATGGGTGATAGAGGGAAGGATGAGAAGGCTGTCGCCGTGCGGAGGGCAAGCCTTTACGCCGCCGCTCTCATGGCGGTCTTCGCCGTCTTGGGGGCAGTAATTCTCGGCTTCTTCAACGTCAGTATAGCGTCTCTACGCTTCGGTGGAGGGATACTGCTCATGGTTATAGCCATTGATATGCTCTCGGGGCTGAGCCGCACAAAAATGCTTGAAAGCACAGAGGAAGCCCTGATCGTGCCAATCGCTACTCCACTGCTCGTGGGCCCCGGGACGATAACCACCCTTATTGTGATGGCGGCTACGCATGGGGTTGTCATGACGCTGGCGGCTTCCGGTATTGCGTCGCTTTTAGTCTACTTAACCCTGAGGTCCGGGGAGCTACTGCTTGAGGTCGCTGGCAAGAACGTGGTTCGCGGCGTCGGCAGGTTCATGTCCGTCATCATAGCTTCCATCAGTGCTGAGATGATCCATTCAGCCCTTCTAGAGTGGGGGCTTTTCGCAAGGTAAAGAATATTTCTCAGTTTTACGCTGTTAGCGCGATGGCGGACGAAAAGCCTGTCCGCTTGAGCAGCGGGCTAGAAACGGTCGTTCGGGCTTGGCGGCCACGAGAGACGCCGAAGGCTGTTGTCGTTGGGGTTCACGGGTTCGCGGAGCACAGCGGGAGGTACGAGCACTTCGGCGCTTACCTCGCCGAAAAGGGGTTCTCGCTCTACATGTACGATCTCCGCGGCCACGGCCTGTCGAAGAGCGAGAGAGGGTACGTAGAATCCTTCAACGACTTCGTACGCGACACGATCTCCTTCATCAGCTACGTGAAGGAGGAAGCTAGGATCCCCCGAGTGTTCCTCTTCGGGCACAGCATGGGCGGGCTCATAGCAGTCCACGTCGCCGGGTCCCTTGGTGAGGAGCTAAGGGGGCTCGTTACGAGCGGAGCCGCCCTAGAGGTCAGGACGACTTTCACCCAAAGGATGCTGCTCAGCGTTCTAGGCACGTTTTCGCCCAGGAAGAGGCTCCCGCTTCCCGTGAGCACCGAGTGCCTCACCCACGACGAGGAGGTTGCCAAGCGCTACCTCAGCGATCCCCTGGTTTTTAAGGACCCCACTGTGAGGTTACTGGTGGAGTTCGGGAGAGGGGTGTCCCAGGCCTGGAGGAGCGTGGAATCCATCAAATGCCCTGCCCTCGTGCTCCACGGAAAGGAGGACTGCCTTGTCCCTCCAAGCGCGTCTCAAAGGCTCTACGAGAAGCTTCGGGTCGCCGACAAAACCCTCAGGTTGTACGAGGGCCTAAAGCACGAGATACTTAACGAGCCCCAATGGCGTATGGTGGCGGACGACATAGCCAGGTGGCTCGAAGAGCACCTCTAAAAACAACGCTTTTTAGCCAGGTTACTGAACTGTGGATTATGGGAGCCAACTTCGGAGAGGACGCAGAAAGAGTACTTGGAGCGATGCACGAGCACGGCACCCTGGATGCTAATACGCTGAGCGAAAAGACGGGGCTGCCCCGCGAAAAGGTCGAGCTCCTCATCATAATACTCCGCGACCTGAAGAAGGTAAGGTACGCTTCTGTCCCTGTTGCCTGCACCCTCGCATGCGAGAAGTGTCCTCTCGCACGCTCGTGCAAGTTTAGGAAGAGTTAGGCGCGCTTACCTTGAGCCCTACCGTTTGCTGAAATTCTGCCTCGCGTCAACACCGTTATATTAAGGTTCTTGGAACAGGACACGTGGTGGAGCTAGCCGAGCTTAAGGAGAGGCTCAAGGGGGTTTTGCTCAGAGAGGGTAACGTGATCTACGCCGTATTGTTCGGGTCGGCGGCGAGGGGGGAGATGCGGGGAGACAGCGACGTCGACCTCGCCGTGAAGTTTCGAATAAAGCCGGATCTGATAGAGCTGGGGAGGCTCTCCGCAGAGCTAGAGTCCGAGGTCGGGTTTCCCGTCCACATAGTCGACCTTGACGATGCCCCTCCACCGCTTCGCTACGAGATCTTCAAGGAGGGGGTGGTTGTGATGGTGAGAGATGAGACACTACTGGCGGAGGATAAGGCTAGGGCGATCATGGAGTTCCTGGACTTTAAGTACCACTACGATGCCATGGCTAAGGGGATGTTGGAGGCGATCAAACGTGCCTAGCCCCGGGCTGGTAGGCAGGGTGGAGAGGTTTAAGAGGGCTGTGCTGCGTTTGATTAAGGTAAGGGAGATGAGCAAGGAGGAGTTTCTCAGCAACCCCCTGGTTATCGACGCCACCGAAAGGAACTTTCAAGTGGCTATAGAGGCCCTGCTGGATGTGGGAAGCTTCATAATATCTAAGAAGGGGTGGCCGCGCCGTCGAGGTACCAGGAGATCGGTAGGGAGCTGGCTGACCAGGGGGTCCTCACACTCGACGAGGGCAAAAAGCTTTGCTCGATGGCGGGTCTGCGAAACATACTTGTCCGCGTCTACGCGCAGGTGGATCACGAGAGGCTCTACTCGCTGCTGTGGCAGGTGGAGGAGCTGGAGGAGATCATGAGAAAACTCCTGAACTACATAGAACGGGAGGGCTTAGACCCCTGAGCCTCCTTGGCGCGTTTCCAATACTGGGGGAAGCAAAAGTGTCAGGTGACGCCCAGAGGCTAACCGATTTTTCACAATGTTTTTGAGGCACTTTTCGAACCTTAGAAGCTGGGAAGCGTTACTGGGTGTGTCGCGTGCAGCAACCCTACGCGAAGGTCTTCAACGTGCTCCTTGAGAGCCTGAGGAAGCGCTTCGACTTGGTGAGCGTCGTTGTCTACGGCTCCGTTGCGAGAGGGGAAGCGAGGAAAGACAGCGACATCGACGTACTCATCGTGGCCGACAACCTTCCTGAGGACAGGTGCTTGAGGTACAGGATGTTCGAGGAGGCCGAAAAGGAGGTAGAGGGGCTCCTGAGTGAGCTCAGGAAGGAAGGATACAGCGCCTTCATAAGCCCGATAATTAAGTCACGGGAGGAGGCATCGAAGGTGACCCCACTCTACCTGGACATGGTTGAGGACGCAGTCATCCTCTACGACAGGGACGGCTTTTTCGCTGGCATCCTGAAGCGCCTGAGGAGAAGGCTTAAGGAGCTGAAAGCTAAGAGGGTGAGAGTCGGGAAAATGTGGTACTGGGTGCTCAAGGAGGAGTACCGATTCGGCGAGGTATTAGAGATTGAATAACGTTGAGATGGCCAGAGCTTACCTGGAGGAAGCTCTCAGGAGGATCAAGACCGCAGAGAGGACCTTCGAGGAGGGAGGCTACGCTTACTGCATAAGGCAGTGCCAAGAGGCCGTCGAGCTGTCCTTGAAGGCGGCCCTAAGGTATGTTGGGGAAGAGCCACCAAAGTGGCGCGATGTGGGCCCGATCCTCATCGAGAACAGAGACCGCTTCCCCGACTGGTTCCAGGCAGAGATAGAGGAAATGGCCTCCACCTCGAGATGACTCAGGAGGGAGAGGGAGCCAAGCATGTACGGAGACGAGGAGACGGGCCTACCGCCTCAGAGGATTTACACGCGAAGCTACACGCAGAGGGCGCTCTTGGAATCCAGAAAAGTCGTAGACATAGTCTTGAAGCTCGTTTCACCCCTTTAGCAGTCCCCTTCCACTTGGAGCATCCTTGTAATCCTCAGCGTGCCGTGGCAGTCTTTAAGCGAGATCGAGGATCCGCGTGAGGAGCACAACATGAAGCTGATAGTTGGAGGGGGCGATAGAGGATCAAATCAGTAGTTCTACGACTTTTCCCCTTCTTAAAAACGGCTCGGCCTCGTCTGGGGTCACTAAGTGTATTTCGAAGGGGTGGTAGTGCGGCAACCCGCATCTCTCCTCTACTAGAGCCTTTATCCTTGCCCTTTCGAGGTGCAATCTTGGGAGCTCTCGGGTTACCACGAGTATGTCCACGTCGCTGGATCCGACGGCTTTTCCTGTGACAACGCTACCGAACACGTATATTCTCGCCTCAGGCAAAAGCTCTCTAACAGCCCTCGCGATGGCCTCCGCGTACTTTGTCCAGTCCCTTAGCATCCTAGCCCTCTCAACCATAACCTCTGAGACGCTCATTTCCTCACCAGCCCCAAGACCTCTTTAACCAGCTTTACCGCATCCTCAGCGTCCTCCTGGGCGAATTGGATGGTTGAGTACCTGGCGGTGAAGTACGCGTCCTCTAAAGCTATCAGCCTGGCCCTGTTAGCCCTCACGAAGTCCTCTATATCTTTCCTCCCGAGGTGCTTAGATATCTCCGAGAGCAGCGCCCTGATGCTATGGGTCCTAGGGTAGTCTCCAACGGCCTCGAGAAGGACGCTCTTCAAGTAAAGCTGCAGGGAGATTTCGGCCAGGAACGCCGCGGCATCGTATGCACCGCTGCGCAGAGAAGCCTCAGCTTGCCGTAAAAATTCCTCAGACCTCCTCCTGAGGGTGCTAACCTCATCGAACCTCATGCTAGGATACATACACAGCGCTCTACTATAACTTTTAGGTTTTTACCAGTAGGGTTAGGAGTAGAGACGGGGCTCAAAGACAGAAAGCCTTTATGCCGGACAAATCAAAAAGCAAAGTAATTAAGGCTCCAAGTGAGCCGGGTCATTGTGGAAGAGTTAGAGGAGTTATCCGAACATTGGAGGGAAATGGCGAAAAGGGTCTTAGCGGATGCGAAAAGATCTCTGAGCAACGGAGTCTATGATGCCGCTGCAGTTTCTTCCTGGATAGCAGCTAATCTCGCCCTTAGCGCCTTATTCATAAAGAAGACGGGGCTCGAGCCCAACGTAAACGCAATACCCGAGCTACTCAAAGCGATTTCCAAGGTGGTAGATGTGCCAGATCAGGTGAAGGCTTGTAAGGACATGGAGAAGCACTGCGACAAGGCTAACTCTCTCGATTTTGTGCCTCTCGGTGAGAGGAGAGAGGCGGCTGAGAAAGCGGTTACCTGTGCAGAGGTGATACTCTCGTATGTTGAGGGGGTTCTTGAGGAGGGTGATTGAGAGGGAGAAGCTCAGAGAAGAGAGGCTCAGAGAGATTGCTAGCAGGTTTAACATGACTATTGTCCTCTTTGGGTCTAGAGCTAGAGGGAAGTCGACCCCCGCGAGCGACTACGACTTACTTGTGATCTACGACGACCCGGCTGAGCTTGAAGAGCTGCTGAGAGAGCTCAGGAGTGCCAGGATTCCTGCAGATGTTCATGCCTTCAACCTAGCAGAAGCCTTAAACACTATGCCGACCTCGACAATCATCCTAGATGCCCTGGAGGAGGGCGTCGTGCTCAGGGAGGGCATCTCCCTGAAGCCCCTCAGGGAGAGGCTTGTGGCGCTGAAGAGTGCGGGTTACAGGAAGGAAGCTGAGGGATGGGTCATGAGAATCGGTGAGCGATGCTCAGGCGGGCTCCGTAGCTGCCAGGTGATTTCGCCTGGAGCCGATTAGGAGCTTGTACGAGTAGTACCAGGCTACGGCTAAGGCCATGTTCAGGAGCCCTGCAATAACGGTGGCGAGGCCCAGGCTCAGGGAGAGCACCAGGCTCAGGAATGCCCCCAGGTAGGCGTGCACCGGGACCCCCCTCAGGGAGTAGCTTTTCCTCGGCCTGCCGGCCGCGCGGAGCTCGATAGCGGCGATGTTGGTTAACACGTGGGTGAAGAGGACGCTGAAGCTCGTGAGCGAGGCCAGCCCGGATATGTCCATGCTGAGGGCCAGAGCCAGCATCAGGGCTCCCGAGAGGAGGATCGAGTATTCTGGGGTGCCGAAGCGCTCGGGGACGCTCGCCAGCCTGTAGGGAACCTCCCTGTTTCGAGCCATCGCGAAGAAAACCCTCGACTGCCCCATCACGGAGGTGAGGGCCACGCTGAAGGTGGCTAGAAGCGCTCCAGCCTCGACAACCGGCTTGACTCTGAGGCGCTCCGCGGCGGTGGCTATCGGTGCCGTCGAGCTCGCAAGGGACTCGTAGCCCACCAGCCCCACCGCCACCACGGCGGTAGCGACGTAGAGTGCCATCGAGATGTATAGGGCTAGGAGGATCGCCTTAGGGATGTTCTCCTCCTGGTTCACGATTTCCTCAGCCATCGTGCTTATGCGGGGAAAGCCGATGTAGGCGAAGTAGAACAGCCCGGCCGCCGTTAAAACCGGCAAGAAGCCTCTGGGCATAAAGTTCTGGAAGTGGCTGGGGTTGATTCCGAAGACCCCGACTAGAACGAAGACCGTTAAGGCGAGGACTTTCCCAGCCACTATCACGTTGTTGACCCCAGCGGAGAGCTTCGCGCCCAGGACGTTGACCAGGGTAACCGATAGTATTAGGAGCACTGCCCCGAGCTTGGGGTCCACCCACGGGAAGGCGCTCGCAAGGTAGAAGCCGAAACTGAGGCTCGCGGTGGCGCCCAGGATGATGTTCCCGCTCACCCACATCCATCCCATCACGAAGCCCACGAGCGGGTGGATTAAGGTGTGACCGTACTCGTAGACCCCGCCGGCTCTCGGTATGGACGCTCCGAGCTCGCAGAAGCTCAGCGCGGTGAACGTGGCGCTCACCCCTGAGATGATGACTGAGAGAACGACCGCAGGACCAGCGAGCCCGGCGGCGAGCCCTATGACGACGAATATTCCCGCGCCGATTATCGCGCCGAGCCCTACCGACACAGCGTCCAGGAGGCTGAGCTGCCTCCTAAGCCTGGGTTCGCTTCCGTGCGACGACACACTGACCTCACGGGTGCTAGGTAAATAAGCTTTTGGAGAGTAAGCCGAGTTAAACCTGGGACGCTAGCCTGAGCATCTCGTCGATCTTAACAACGTCTCGAATGGAGATCACGCCCACGAGCTTGCCCTCCGCGTCTACCACGACGAGGTGCCTGATCCTCCTATCGAGCATCAGGCGCGCGGCCTCACCGACGCTCGCATCCTCCCTGATCGCAACGACATCACCCATGGTGCCAACGTCCTCGACGTTCAAGTCGTCGAGCCCGCGCTGAGTGGCGAAAGCCTTCACGAAATCCCTCTCGGAGATAACCCCCAGCACCCTCCTCCTGTCCCCCGGTGAAACGATAGGTAGCAGCCCAACCCCCTCGCGAATCATAATCTGCGCGGCCTGCCTGAGAGAGGTGCCGAGCTCCACCACGATGGGTTCCCTTCTGAGAAGCTTCTTCACCTCCATTCCTCTCGAGGATAAGCTCCACGGGGGCGCATATAAGCTTTGCCATTTAAGGATAAAAGTAGCCCGGCGGGGATTCGAACCCCGGATCTGCGGGTCCAAAGCCCGCCATGCTTGACCGCTACACCACCGGGCTCCTACACACAATCAAGCGTCCCGGGATTTAAACCTAGCTCTAAACTCCCTATGAGACGTCCGAGACCCACATCCTCCTGTACAGGGTGTCCTCACCGACCTTAAACAGCAGCAACGCCACTGCTGTGGAAACGGCGGCGAGGTAGAGGGGCCACGCGGGGGTGCCGGCGTACTCGAGCATCAGCTGGAAGAGCGTCAGCGCCACGACGGCGAGCACTGTTGAGAAGCCCATGAGAGCGGTTGCGACCAGGTCTTCGACCATGTAGAACCCCCTCGAGGAGTAGCGTACAAGCCTCCGCCTCGCAGACACAGCGACCATGAAGCCCAGCATCAGAATTGCGGTGAAGCACAGGAAAGGCAGGGACGCGATCGGCAGTAGTAGCCAGGCCGCGTTCCAGCTGTACACGGCCCTGAAGAGCCCAACCAACGTGAACCCCTCCAGGCTGTAAAGCAGGGTTTTGGCGAGCAGAGCGCTGGAGAGCGGCTTCAGGCTCCACGGCGCGGTCCTGTAAAGCCAGAGGCTCGATAGGTCTCTCTGCGCAGTGAAAGCGGAGGTTATGGTGGTTTCGCTGGCTACGAATACGACGGCGAAAGCGGACAATGTCAACGGGTCCACCTCCGTACCTAGCTTCTTTAGCGCGAGGGCCGAGAGCACCGCCAAGGACAAGCCAACAGTGACGAAGATAGCGTGGCGCTTGGTGAGGAAGGTGAGCCTCAGCGTCACCCTGTAGACTGCCTCCCGAGGTGAGAGCCCAGCAAGAGAGACAGGTTTCCTCCTCGCCAGCCCGATCTCCCTCAGAATCTCAGCGAGCGGGCGCACGTTCTCTGGGTGCACGCGCTCCGAGAGAAGGTACAGCACGGTCAGGAGAGAGGCTAACACGAGTGCAAGTATAGCGAACTCCTCGAGGAGCTGGGAGACCGCAACTCTTCTCGAGAAAACGTCGACGAGGGGCCTCACAGCTGGGAGACTCGGCGCGACCAGGAGCGGGGACGCGTCTCGGATGAGGAGCGAGTGGACCAGCGACACGGCGAGGTACGCGTACCCTATTGCATCGGCAATAGGCCTCTCACCGCTGAGGACATTGACGATCGTAGCCAGCATTACGAGCGTTTCAGCGTACACGGACACCGCGACCACGGCCAGGACGAGAAGGACCGCCCGAGCGGAGCTGAAGCCCACAAGGCTATACACGAGAGGTATGCCGATGTAGAGCACTGGTGCCGAGTAGAAGAGCGTCTGGATGGCGAAGTAAACGGTCTTCCCGATAACGTACTCCCCCATCCTCAGAGGAAGCGCGAGCAGGAGCTCATGCTCAGCCTCCTCGGACGCGGCGACCTCCCTCCTACCTCTGATGAGCGTGAGGAAAAAGGCAACGGTTAGCAGAGCGCTGGTGCTCTTAACCAGCCCCTCCCGGCTCAAACCGAGCCCGTAAACCCAGCTGGGCGGTTGGGTGGCGGCGGCTTTGACTGCTAAGGGTAGCAGGATCATTGCTAGGAGAGTGAGAGCCAGCAGGTACAGCGCAGCCCGGCCCGGCCTCCTCCTGAGGAGTGGGTTGAGGTTGTTCTTAGCTAGGTAGAAGGCTACGACGAGCGGCTTGGGCAGGCTACTCACCCCGTGTGAGGGTTAGGAAGACCTCCTCTAGGGTTGCGTTTCCGCCACCGCTGGCTGTTCTCTTAACCTCCTCAAGGGTGCCCTCCGCGATTATCGAGCCTTTGTGGAGGATTCCGACGCGGCTGCAGAGCTTCTCCACCGTGTCGAGCAGGTGGCTAGAAATCAGCACAGCTGCGCCGCTTGAGGCAAGCGAGGCCACTTCCTCTCTGTACACCCGCTGGCTCTCCGGGCTCATTCCCGACGTAGGCTCGTCGAGAACAAGCACGCGAGGCTTGAACATGAGCGCGCTGACGACCAGAACCTTCTGGACTGTGCCCCTTGAAAGCCTCCCCATAAACGCGTCCATGTGCTCCTCGAGCCTGAACCTCTCCGACAGGCGGTGAACGTTGCCCTCGACCGACTCCCAGGGAACACCCCTCAGCGAGGCGACGAACTCAAGGAACTCCTTAACGGTCAGGTAGTCGAAGCCCACAGCGAGCTCGGGGACATAGCCCACGCACGACAAGGCCTGCAACCTCTGGCTTCTCACATCGTACCCGCACACCTCGATCCTCCCGCTATCGGGCTGGACAAGACCCACTATTGACTTGAGGGTTGTAGTCTTGCCGGCCCCATTCGGGCCCAGTAGCCCGTATATTTCCCCGTACCTGACCCTAAGGGACACGCCCCTCAGCACAAATCTCCTGTTGTAGCTCTTGTAGAGGTTTTCGACAAGAATGCCCTCGGACACAAGCTGGGAAAGCGCGTAAAATTAAAAACGTTGCCGGGTTTTGAGCCTTCGCATGGACAGGCTCGCGGCTTCGAAAGCCATGGTGATGCTGACGCTAGCCTTCTCGGTGTTGCTCGCCGAGCCTCTCGAGGCGATCCCCCGAAGCCACCGATGCTACACTCAAGCAGGCTTCGATAGGTGGATCCTCGTGCCGGCTTACTTCTACAGCGAGGAGCTCTGGTCTAGGCTGGCCTCTCTGTCCGCCCGCTGGAGTACCATGATCATCGCAAACCCGAGCAACGGTCCGGGGGCGGAGGTGGACCCGAACTACTCGAGGTGGATCGGGAGGGTATCGTCTGGAGGCGGGCTTGTCTTGGGCTACGTTCACACTGGCTGGGGTTCGCGACCGCTCATCGAGGTGGAGGGAGACGTGGACACATGGCTTGAGCTTTACCCGGAAGTGAGGGGTTTCTTCGTGGACGAGGTTTCAGACCGCGCGGAGGACGTGAGCTACTACGAGTCGCTTGCGCAGTACATTAGGCAGAAAGGTGGCTTCATTATCGTACTCAATCCGGGTACCTCTGTCCCACCCGGGTACCTCGGCATTGCCGACGCCGCCGTCGTCTTCGAGGACTCAGCTTCATCCCTGCGCTACCTTCGTGGCTCAGCATCCCCTGCCCTACAGGCCGCAATAGTTTCCGAGGTGCCCGTGAGCAGGGTCTCGCAGGTCCTCCTGTACCTCCTCCACAAGGATATCAGGGTCATATATTTGACGGATGAGCCGAGCCCGCCCACTTACGCTAGAGTACCCTCGTACTTCGAGCTGCTAGCTGAGGCTTGGGCAAGCATCGATGCAGACAGAGGGTGCGTGAGGCCAATCTAGCTCGTAATCCTCCAGCTGTGCGTGACCGCCTTGAACTCCTTGCCGCCTCCTTGCCTCCTGAGGCTCAGGATAAGAGTGACGCCGAGCATCTCCGACGCTCTGAGCCCGCTCATCAGGGGCCCCTTAAGCGATACTAGAACAGGGACCTGGAACCTCGCCGCCCTAACGACCACGTCGCTGGAAGCCCTCCCCGTGGTGACCATGACGGATTTCCCCAGCTCGAAGCCCCTGGAGACGGCGAGCCCTAGGGCCTTGAGTGCTGAGGTGTGCCTGCTCGGGTCGTGGGCCAGCACGCCGACCCCGCGGTCAGGCTGGACGACCGCTGTGGAGTGAACGGCCAGCAGCCTAGCCACTCGGAGCGAAGCCCGGTCGAACTCACCTACCAGCCCAACAACCTGGCCTAGGCTGAACGTCGCGCTTGAGCGAACGTAGACTCCCTGAGCCGCCGCGGAGCCGCAGTCCTCGACGCGGTAAGGCTCGAAGCCCACTTCGCGAGCGAGAGTGACGTCGATCCTCCTAGACTCCACATCCATCTGGATGCTCACGATTTCTCGGGGCGCGGTGGCTAGGCCGTCCCCAATGAGCAGGCCGAGCACAAGTTCCCTGAGCCCCGCAGGGTTCGCGGAGATGCTGGTGTACAGCCGACCGTTCACGTAAAGCCTGTAGTGCTCGTCGACAGCCACAGCATACTCATCCAGCGTAACGTACTCGGGCTGAAGCTCCTCGAACACGATCATTTGCAGTATCAAGTGGGGAAAGCTATCGAGGGAAAAAATGCTTTTCCTTTTTTACTCCCCGTAGTCCGAGTAGGGGAAGTCCACTAGGCTTGTCTGGGGCGTGTATGTCTTTACGAAGCGGCCGATAAGGTCTACCACCAACTCGCTTGGCTGACGGCCCATGCGCTCAGCGACGCGTACGAGCTCGCGGTATAGCTCCTCGGGTATTCTTACCGCTTGTCCTTTGTCGCTCATCAGTTTGACGTAGTTCAAGAAATCTATTTAAGTTTATCTCAGTAAACGGTGAAACTTTTTCAAAGATGTATTAAGATCTTAGGCATTACATAGCCAGTTTTCCCTGCAGTAATAACGGAGACATAGGGTAGGACGTTAGTATTCTGTGCGCGGCGCGCAGAAGTAGAAGAGAGTTAAGGTAAAAAAGACGACAAATTTTAGCGGAGTACTTAAAGCCCCTTGCGCTGAAGCCACTTCGGCATGTGCTTCTTAGCTTCCTCCAGCGAGAGCATGCCGTCCCTGAACATCGCCCTGAGTATCGGCGCATTCGCCGGGTGTAGCGCTGCGAAGAGGTGAAGGTAGACGAAAATCAGGGATAGATAGAAGCCCAGGTCGTGCCATAGAAGCATCTGCCTGTACTGCTCCAAGCTTAACGGGAGGAAGATCATGGCCGCACCGCTGATCGCCGACATGGCTATCCCGATAATCAGTATAAGGACGGTGTAGGCTACGAACACGTTGTGCCTGTCGAGCTTTTCCTCAACCTCCTTGGGTATAGGCTTCCCAAACAGGTACCTCCCGGTAAGCGCCTTAGCCTCGGCTATCTGCTCCCTGAGGGGCTTGGTCAGCGGCCTCAGGACTTCAAGCTTCCTGAACGCGACGAGGTAGACCCCGTAGGTGATGATGAGGGCACCCCAGAGTATGCCGAAGATGCGGTGAAGCACCCTGAGGATCTGAACGCCGACTGTTATCGCGTCAACCGTGGGGTCTAGCCTGAGTAGAACCGCAGCGGGGTATCCCACGGCGTAGGCGATCCACCCGAAGTACTGTATCGCTAGCATCACGGCCCCCGTGATGGCGAGGAAGCTCCAGAAGTGTAGGTTGTGGGCGTGCGCGATCCTGTAGCTCAGGCTTATTATCTCAACAAGCCTCTTCTCCGCCATTCCGCTCACCTCTTCTCACCACCCTCATTAGCGACCTGCTGTTCGAAGCGCTTCGCGCGCCAATATGCGAAGCCGCCGATGATGGCTAGCGCCACCGCGCCGGCTGAGAATCCCGGAATGGCTATATCCTTTAAGACCTCCTGGGCTTGGCGGGTCGCAACGACGGGGTTGTCCGGTAGCTTCTCCTTGAGAGCGGAGGCCTTCTCCTTGGAGGCGACGTAGATCCACCTGGTTCCACCGCCTATGTAGTTGTCGAGGTCCAGGCCGTAGACCGCCTTCCCCTGAGACTTAGCCTCGCGGGCTATCCTGACCGCTTCCTTGATGCTCGTGAAGGTGAACACGCCGGTGGGGCACGCCTCGACGCACGCTGGCTTCAGGCCGTTCTGGATCCTGTCGACGCAGAAGGTGCACTTGTAGAACTTGCCGTCCGAGCCCCTTCTCGGGACGTTGTACGGGCAGGCGGTCTGGCAGTAGCCACATCCAATGCACTCCTCGGCGCGTATAACGACGGCGTCTTCAGGCGTGACCTTAATGGCCCCCACGGGGCACGCACGGGCGCACGGCGGGTCGTAACAGTGCATGCACTGGAAGGGTAGCGGGGTCCACGTGACCTGCTGGAACGTGAACGAGCCCTCCGGGATGTTGAGCGTCTTCTGCGACTCGGACTCGTAGTAGAAGACGACCTTCCACGCGTCGGCGGTCAGGTCGGGCGGGTTCGCGAATACTGTGCTGAAGGTCGTCTCGACGGCTTTCCTCCCGTTCCACGCCTGGCACGCGATCTCGCAGGCCCTGCAGCCGATGCACTTGTCGAGGTTCACTACAACCCCGTAGCCCTCCTCCTTAGAGGGTAAAACCAGCTTCACCATCCTCCACCACCTCAACCTTGAGCCTTCCTAACAACACCTATCCAAGCCTTAGACTCCTGAATCGTCGTCACCACGTCCAAGGCGTCGGGCGTGATGAAGTTTCCCTGAGGCCCTGTGGCCTGTCCGAGGAAGCTGAAGTGCCAAACGACGTTCACCACCGGTAGCTCTTTGCCTCCCATGTTGAGGTACGCCTCGCCCTTAGTGACGAAGGCTTTCATCCTGATCGAACCCCTGGCGGTGACGATCTCCACGAGGTCCCCTGGCT
The DNA here is from genome assembly GCF_054696565.1 of Infirmifilum tikiterense. The sequence goes on along the minus strand of NZ_CP182482.1, from coordinate 1,337,730 downwards.
TGATGCCCAGCTTCTCGGCGAGCTTCTCGTTAATGTACACGAACGGCTCTGGCACGAGCTGAACGAGGTACGGCGTGTTGCGGGTCATGCTACCGCTGTGCCACATCTCGACTAGCCTGTTCGAGGTGAGCGCTACGAGGACGCCCTGCTCGCCGGAGAGATCCTTGGGCTCGAGGGCCAGGCCGACGGGCTTGCCCTTTACTACGTCCGGCTGCTCGTTGAGCACCTGGAGGTTGAACGCGTTGAGGAAAGCGATCGTGGGGTACTTGAGGGCCAGCTCCACGTCTGGTGACTCGGCGGGCTCGGTGTGTATCGGGTACGAGAAGTTGTAGCCCTTGTACCAGCCGCCCATCTCTTTTATCACGCCGAGCACAGCCTGCTTGAGGCTACCGGTCTGGTCGTAGTACGCTTTGAGCTTCTGCCTGAACATCGCGTAAGCGTCCTTGTACTTGCTCCAACTATCGCCGGAGAAGAAGGAGTACTTGACCGCCGCTTTAGCCTTCAGCGTCGTCTCCTCGTCCCAGTACAGGCCGTCGTTCGCCCAGACGAACCTCATCCCCGTTAAGCTTGCGAACTCCTCGAACGAGACGGGAGTCGGCGCTCCATCCTTATCGACGAGGAGGCTCTTCGCCGGGAACGCGAGCTCCCCGGTCCTGATAAACTTCAGCATGTCGAGGCCAGCCCAGAGGTCGGAGATGCCGCTCAGCTTCCTCTTAAAGTACTTCGGGAGCCCCCAGTTGTGCCCAGGTATGTAGGCTGGCCTGTAGCCGCCTGTGTACTCGTCGATCACCTCGCCGGTCTCGCCCGTGACGGTGTACTCCTTGCCCCCGACGACTATCTTGACGGGCTGACCCTCCGCGACGTCCAGCGCGTCGAGTGTGTACATGAAGCGCACGTTCTGCGGCCAGCTCCAGCCCCAGTCCTTGTAGATGGTGAACTTCTGGGCGAAGTACCCGTCGATCTCCTGCGGGCTTCTGATCCTCCTGTCCCTCCTCATCGACGTGAACTCGTCGGTTACTGGGTTGTACATGCCGTCGTAGATGAGCGTCGCGAAGTTCACCTCCTTGTTGATTATCCTCGGGTTCACCTCCGCCTCGATCGGGCCGACGGGGGTCGCCGCTCCAGTGCCCCCGCTGTAGTCCCAGGACTTCTCAGGGGCCACCTCGCGATAGTAGAGCTCGAACACTCGCACTCCTCTCCTTATAGCTATCTTCTCCTTCCTTTTCCCTACGAGCTGGCTCGGAAGCGGGACGGCTCCAGCCCTCCAGAGGTAGTTGAAGAGGTTCACGATTATCCAGTAGTCCGGCCTGGAGTTGCCCCGCGGCTCGAGAGCCTTGTACGTCCACTGTATCACCCTGTTGCCGTTAGTTCTCGTGCCCTCCTTCTCTGCGAAGCTCGCGGAAGGCAAGAGCACGTCTGCGAACCATGCGGTCTCGGTCTCGAACATGTCTGCCACCACGAGGAGCTGCAGGGAGGCTAGCGCGGCCCAGATGATCTTGGCGTTGGGGTTCGTCACGGCCGGGTTCTCGCCGAATATGAGGGCGGCTTTGATCTCGCCGTTCAGGGCCCTCCGCGTGAAAGTAGTCTCGGTCGAGCCAGAGCCGATGGCAATGTCGCTGATCACCTTACCGTTCTGCGGGTCGGTCTCAGGGTCTGTCCCGATGAATATGCCCCAGAGGAGCTCGTGCCTCCTCCAGCCGTAGAACTTGAAGACCTGGAGCATCTTCGCCGGACTAGCTTGTCCCCGCTTGGCGGCGTCCTTCAGTGTCGGGAAGGCTCCCAGGGCCCAGTCGGGTACCTCCCAGTTCCAGGCATCCGGCATGCCTTGGAGCTTCCAGTCCTGGTAGAGCCTGATCTCCATGGCGTTCGCCGGGTGGGCGTGGTAGCCGCTGAGGGAGGCGTTGCCGGCACCCTGGACGTCCGTGGCTCCCTGCACGTTGCTGTGCCCCCTGAACGGGTGCGTCCCACCGCCGGGGTACCCGACGTTTCCGAGGAGGAGCTGGACGATGGCCGCGGCTCTGATGATGTTCACCGTCGCGTTCGTGTGCTGGGTCATGCCCATAGCCCACTGGATGATGCCGTGCTTCTTGTGCCCCGTCACGACGCCACTTCTCTCGACGTAGATCTTCGCCACGTTCCTCAGCGTCTCGACCGGGACGCCGGAGATCCTCGAGACCTCCTCCGCGGTGTAGCTGGAGACGAGGTCCTTCAGCTCGTCAAGATCCGCCTGGGTTATGTTCCACCTTCCCATAAGCCTCTTGAACTCGTCGAGCTGGTCTATCGGCGGGTTCCTCTCGAAGAAGGCGTAGTGCAGGATGTAGAGGAATATCGCTGTGTCGCTGCCCGGCCTGAAGGGAACCCATATGTCGGAGACCATCGCGGTTCTTGAGAGGCGCGGGTCGAAGGTTATGAGAATGGTCCCCCTCTCCTGCTTCGCCTTGAGGAAGTGCTGGAACGAGAGCGGGTGGGCTTCAGCAGGGTTCGAGAAGAAGAGCACCACATCGCTGCTGTAGACGTCCTCTATGCTGGCCGTCTCAGCACCCCAGCCGTAGGTGGCCGCGAGCGCCGAGACCGTTGAGGAGTGGCACTTGCGGTACTGGGAGTCCATGTTGTGAGTACCCAGGAAGACTGCGAGCTTCTTGGTGAGGAAAGCCTCCTCGTTCACGAGGATCGACGAGCCTATGATCTGCACAGGCGTCTTGGAGCCAACGTGGTACACGCCGTCGCTCTGGAACGGCGCACCCGTCTTCGAGAGGTACTCGTCCATTATAGCCTTCATCTTGCTCGCTATGTACCTGAACGCCTCGTCCCACGACACAACCCTCCACTGCGGCGGGTACTTCTTGACCAGCGCTACGAGGTCGTCCCATGACTTAGCGCTCAGAATCTCCTCAACGGGCGGCTTGGGCCCCGTCCTTATCATCGGGTACAGGACACGCCTCTGGTTCTCGACGATCTGGAACACCGAAAAGCCCTTAGGGCAGAGCGCGCCCCTGTTAATGTAGGAGTCGGGCGAGCCGGTCGTCCAGACGATCCTGTCCCCCACAGTGTAGAAGTCGATGCTGCAGCCCATCGAGCAGTAGGGGCATATCACGGAGGTTACCTTGGCTTTAACGATGTCCGTCTTACCGCCTACCTCGCCGAGGCCCCACTTAGTCCTCCACTCCTTGAAGGGGACCGGCGACTCCGCGAGGACAGGCACGGAGGACAGGGACATAGCCGCGGAGGCTATGGCGGCTAGCTTAAGGAACACTCTCCTGTTAACCAGGTTCTGCTCCAGGCTCATCTCAGAACACCCTCTCGGCCTTACCCTTCTCGCGCTTACCCAGGATGGACTTCAGGGTCAGGCAGGTGTAGTCCTCGGTCTCCTCGTAGAGAGCCATCAGCCCGTGGGCGACGTCGGGCTCTGTCGCCAGCAGCTCCTGGATGCGCTGTTTTAATTCAACAGACTGTTCGTGGCTCATGTTTGGCGTTTAAATTATTAGCAAAAAGCTTAATAAACTATTAAGCAAATAGCCGAATATATAACGTTGTCAATATGTAGATACTCCTACCTGTCACGTTTTAATAGGCCTTTTCGCTTGCGTCCGCATGGACGAAAAGCTGATCCGCGCAGTTTGCCCCGAGGAGGATTGCGCCAAAGAGCTTGCCGAAATACTGAAGGCTTACAGCGAGATCGAGAGCAACATCGCGGGCGTCAAGTTCAGTCCCAGGCTCGCTAGGGACGAGCCGGTTTTCCTCGAGAACCTCGAGAACATGGACGAGCTCATCGCGCTGTCGCTCGAAGTCCTCAAGAGAAGCAGCGTCGAGGTGGACAGCTCCATAGCCACCCCTGAGGCCCTCAAGGAGGCGTTCCCCAGCGACCCGGAGCTCGCCCTCCTGTCCTACGTCTCGCGCAGGATACTCCACGAGTCCCTCAAGGGCAGGGTGGAGGACCTCCGGTGGGACAGGGGGCGGTGCCCGGTCTGCGGCCTAACACCTTCGGCAGCGGTGTACGTCGAAAGGGAGGGGTGGGTGTACTCGCAGACAGCGCTCCGCCTCGCCTGCCTCTGCGGGTACTCCTGGGACTACGAGGCCTTCAAGTGCCCGGCCTGCGGCGCGAGGGGCAGGGACAGCTTCGACGTGTACATGCAGGGGCAGGTGGTGTACTACAAGTGCAAGAAGTGCGGCCACATACTCGGGACCCTGCGGGCCAGCGGGGAGAGCTTGAGCAGAGAGCTACCAGTGGCCCTCAACTACGGGGTGGTGAGGCTGATCCTCTCGGAGCGCGACCGCTAGGGCCGGTAACGGCGCCAGCCGCTTAGAACGAAAACTATATATTTTCGTCTGCAACACCCCCCAGAGCACAGCCGCTAACGCTTATGACTCCTTGGGGCGCCTCAACGCACGTGAGAGCCTTCATTAGAGCATCGGAGCTCGCCGCCGAGGGCACGGAGTTCCTAGTCGACGAGGTGCGCCCGGGAGCCTCGCTCCTCGTCTACGGGCAGCCCAGCCTGCTGGAGGCTGCGCTGTACAGGCTCACGGCTCGCTGGGCCTCCATGGGCGACAGGACGCTCGCCGTGACCTTCGTGGACTACCACGAGGCCCGGCTGATAGACACCTACGCGCTTGCGGAGTACATGCTCGCCGAGGGGCTTGACCCCGCTGCCGGGCTGAAGATGGTTTACCTCGCCACGGTGTACAACAGGAGGCAGGCCGTGGAGCTGGACTACGAGCGACTGCTGCAGCGGACCGGGGCTGGCCTAGTCGTGCTCTACAGGCTTTCAAGGCTCTTCAGGCAGGCCGCGCACCCTCTCCTGCTGAAAGCCCTCTCGAGGGCCAAGGCCGTGATGGCCAGGGGCGTGCCCCTGGTGCTGATGGTCGACGAGTCGGCTCGCAGGGGCTGGCCCGACGCCCCAGCCTACGTCCTGCACTTCTCGTCGAGCGTGGTTTGGCTCAGGGGTAGGCGCGGACCCTACGTGGAGGCCAGGCTGGTCAAGAGCGCAGCGCGCCCCGAGGCGGCGAAGACCTTCACGGGCAGGCTGAGCAACGTAGAGGGGTGGTTCTAGTGGGCAGGGTTAACTACAGCTTTACCTCCAGGCTCAGGGAGGAGGTCTCAAGGATCAGGCGTGAGCTCTGGGAGCTCTTGGGCGAGGATGAGCGGGAGGCGCTCGAGAGGCTTGAGTCCATGTGGATCAGCAGGTCGCACGTCGCCGAGTCGCTGTCGAACCCCTACCTCCTGGGCTCTCTGCTGCTGCTCGCGGTCCTCGACATCGAGGCGAGGCTCAGGAGGGTTGAGGAGGAGCTGGCCAAGCTGGAGCTCGAGTAAAAAATATTTTTTGACAAGCGGTTACCGCGTTGTGGGGAAGCTCACCCGGCTTGACGCGCTCCTCTTGGCTCTGCCCTGGCTGCTCTTCGCCGTCCCTTTCCAGCTCATGCGCGGCCGAATGGTGGAAGCCATGTCCGTCGTCGCGGCTCTGCTGGCGGCGTGCGTCCTCGCTACCGGGAGAGTGAGGGTCGACCTCAAGGGTAGCCTGTGGCCCGCCTACACGCTCGGGGGAGCCGCGGCGCTGTACGCTTCGTTCCTGGCTGGGGGGCTGTTCGCCAAAGCGACAGGCATGTGGTGGCAGGTAGAAGCCGTGTACAGCTCGGTGAAGCCCGGCCTACTCCAGTTGCTCGGGCTGCTCGTGCTGGGCGTGGCGGAGGAGGTCTACTGGAGAGGCTACGTCCAAGGCTACGTTGTAGTGAGGGTGCTGGGGAAGAGGTGGTGGCTGTCCGTGGTGCCCTACTCCCTGGTTCACCTCGTCTCGGGGATGTCCCTGCTAGTCCTCGCAGCCGTACCCGTGGGGCTTGTGCTGGGCTTTGTCGCTGAGAAGGCCGGTGTCGCCGCCTCGGGGCTGGGGCACGCGCTGTGGCTTTACGCGGTTCTCTACGCGCTCCCCGTGCCAGCGGTGATCGGCTAGAGCTTCGGCTTCCTTCCGAGGGTCTCTACGAGCTCCTTCACTACGTCCTGCTTACTCTTAGCTCTGAGAGCCTCATCGAGCTGCGGCCAGGGAACTCGTCTCTTCACCGGCTTGGGCTCGAGCTCGACCAGAGTCTCGGCGCTCCCAAGGCCGAAGGTGGACTCCGCCTTCACGACGATGAGCCCCGCTCCGCTCCTCCTGAGCTCCTCGGGCCTCCCCAGCGCCACGTAAGCCTCGAAGGGGACCGCTAGCCAGTGGATGTTAGCCACCCCCTCCTGAACAGCTCGGGTCAGCCTCTCCAGCGCCTGCCTTGCCTCGCTGTAAGTGGCACCGACGAACACCGCGTGCACGGCCAGGGCTGGGGAGATCGAGACGGCAACCAGGTCGACCTCAACCCCTCCCGGCGTCCTGAGGCTTTCGAGGGCAATGTACCTTGCCCCGAAGACCCCGGCCCCGCACATGGCGAGGTGCTTCGCTAGAACAGGCCGAGTCACCTTGTCGGGAGGCATGAAGCTTGCCTAATCATCTGGCGCGGCTCAGGTAATTATGCTTATCCACCTTATAGCGGGCAGTAAAGGCTTTTAACCGGGGCAACTAGGGGCACTTTTGATGATAGTAACCACAACTCCCAGTATCCCGGGCTACAGGATCAAGCGGGTGTTGGGGGTCGTGACTGGCATGAGCGTTAGAACGAGGGGCTTTCTGGGCAGGATGGCGGCGGGGATAGAGGCGATTGTCGGGGGAGCCTCGAGTGCTTACGTGACCGAGCTGAAGAAGGCGAGAGACGAGGCGCTCAACGACCTCATCAACTCCGCCAGGCAGATGGGGGCGAACGCCGTCGTGGGCCTAGACTTTGAGACCTCCGAGGTCCTTGAGGGCTTCATCGTCGTGACGGCTACGGGCACAGCCGTGGAGGTGGAGCCCGAGCAGACGGGCTAGAGGCCCAGACCGAGCTCTGTCAGCTCCGCCCTAACAGAGCGGACCACCTCGACCCACTCTGCGCTAGGCTCGCCTAAGGCGGGGTCATAGACCTCCCAGAAGGGCTTACCGTAGGAGGGGCTCCGCAGCTTCTCACCGTACCTCTTGTAGAGCTCCAGCACAATGGCGCAGGTATCGCTCAGGCCAATACCTTGGGACGCCACCGCGGCGCCGAGCTCCGCCATGAGCTGCGCCTCCAGCCCCCCGCCGTTGGGCGCTGTTCCGTTCGCGGGAACCGGGCCCAGTAGGTGGAGGCCCGCCGCGGCTGCGGCCACGGTGTTGGCGGCCACCTCGTAGAGGTACTCCCTCGTGCCCAGCCCGAAAGCCGGCCACACGTCAGCCACTAGTGGTAGCCTCATGTGCTCGTTCGCCAAGCCGACCGCAACCTGCACCCAGATGCACTCCGCCGACGAGGTGGCCTTCTTGACGATGTGCGTGGGGTGGATCAGCACGTAGCCAGCCCTGTAGGCCGCGAGCGCCAGGATCGTCTCAGCCACGGAGACTACCGCGGAACCCGCGGGGCCCCTTGCGAATCCACCCACAATCGGGTCGACGAGCGCCGCGCCGATCACCCCCTTCTCGAGGCCGACCTGCGCCTTGGTCAGCTGGGAGTAGTCCGTCTTCAGCTCGTTCAGCACGGGCAGGAGCTGCGCGTCCCCCTCGAGCAGGAGGCCCGCGGACATCGCCGCGAGGCTGGCGACGGACGAGACGCTGCTCTCCCCGGCGAGGAGGTGCATCCCGGGCCTCCCGGAGTCCCTGAGCGCGCGGCGCAGGTACAGCAGCTCTCTGACACCCGCCACGGCCTCGCTCGGCGCGCCGGCCTTGACCCTGACCCCCGACACCTCCTGTATGCTCCCGTGGTCCAGAGCGTCCACGAGCGGCTGCCTCGCGTAGGAGAGTGCCGTGGCGTAGAAGTACTCCTCGGGCACCGGCGTCCCAGCTAGGCCGCCGAACACGAAGGGCCTCCTCCTGTCGCCCGGGAGCCTCGCCCACAGAAGCCTAGCGTCCAGCCCCCTGCCCAGCACCAGCTCGCGGCGCGCGCTGGCTAGGGCCTCCCGCAGCTCCTCCTCGGCGAACCTCGCGACCCTGCTCTCCTCCACCACGTAGAGCCCAACCTCAAGGGCGAGCTCGAAACCAGCCTCGAACACCGACCTCCCGAGGCCCCCGTCGACTGACACGGGGCAGGAGGGGTCGTAGGCTACTCCGTGCTCCCTCTCCAGCTCGGCGACCCTCCTGGAGACCAGCTCGAGGTCGAACTTCTTCTGCTCGACGTACTCGCCGAGCTTCGCCCTCCCCTCGACCTGCAGGGGGGTCAGCATGCGGCACACCCCTCGCTCAATCCTTGCCCAGCAGCTTCTTGCACTTCTCTACCGCCTCGACCGCGTCCCTGGCGTAGGCGTCGGCCCCGATCTCCCTGGCGAACTCCTCTGTCACCGGGGCGCCGCCGGCGATGACCTTCACTTTGTCCCTCAAGCCCGCCGCCTTCAGCGCGTCGATGACGTTCCTCATCTCCAGCATAGTCGTCGTGAGCAGCGCGCTCATCCCCAGGATGTCTGGCTTGTAGGCCCTCACGGCCTCGACGAACTTCTCAGGCGGGACGTCGACCCCCAGGTCCACCACCTCGAACCCGCTCACCCTCAGCATCACCGCCACCAGGTTCTTCCCGATGTCGTGTTTGTCCCCGCGGACCGTGCCTATCACGACCCTCCCCCTGCCGGAGGACTGCCTCGAGGCCTCGAGAAGCGGCAGCAGCAGGTCCCCCATCACGCCGTTGAAGATGTCCGCGGCTACTATGAGCTCGGGCAGAAAGTACTCGCCCCGCTCGAACCTCTCCCCAACCTCCCACATGCCGGGCCTCAAGCCCTCCTCGACCACTGCAAGCGGGCTACAGCCTGCTCTCAGAGCCTCCTCTACGAGCCTACGCGTCAGCTCACCGTCCAGCTCCGCGACGGCCCTACGAACCCTGTTTAACAGATCCTTGCAGTCCACAATCCGGTAACCTACGCGAAGACTTTAAGCATTGTTATCTCATCCTTGAAAAATGAAAACACCTCAAGGAGGCCCACCGCCCCCTGAAGAAAAGAACAGAGCGCAAGCCGCTGGGCAGTAGCGGAGCACGCTCGCATCAACGCACATCTTCTCGGAGCACTCTCTCCGTCTCACGAACCGCCGCTCCATCTATCTGCTCAGCGGTGTCGTACGCGGCTGGCTTAGCGGCCCCGTAGTGTTCTCCAACTTTTATGGGCACGAGCACGATCCGCTCACCCTCAACCCTGACTATGAAGCGCTTGAAGGGTACCGCGCGGCGCACGCTGACTGGAAGGTAGACCCGACCCTTACTGTTGACTTCAACTACTATTGCCACACTTATGATGCGCTTTTAGCAGACCATTAAGCTTTATGGAGCATCAGACGCTACAGCACTCCTAGAAAACTTAGTCGGCTTACTCAAGTATCAGGACGACCCGCTCTGGGGCGAAGCGCCACTCCTCGCCCTCGCGCAGCAGCCTGTACTCGACCACTGCGCCGTCCTCCAGCTCCTCCACCGAGACGATGCCGGCCCTGAAGCCCCTCCCGGCCAGCAGGTAGGCGAAGTCCTCGAAGTAGTCGTAGAAGCCGCACGTCACGCAGAAGCTCCCCCTAAACTCGACCGCGAACCTATCCCCCTCCACCCAGAGAACCCTTGCCCTGCCCTCAGCCCCGTGATACCTGTTGAACTCCTCCACAGCCTCCCTCAAAGGCTCCTCCAAGCTCACGACCACGTGAATAGACCCTACGAATATAAGGTTGACGCTCGAGGGCTACCCGTAGGTGTAGACGTCTCCGCCGACGATGTCTGCTGGCCCTAGGGTGGCTACGGTGTTGCCGCTGGGGTCGAGGACTTCGAGGGTTGCGTTCCTGGCTATGAAGGCGTAGTCCTTCGAGGGGACCGCTGAGAGCCACAGCGGTATCGAAGCCACGCCGCCCGCCGCGGCGGCGCTCGAGACCACGGTGGAGCCCACCCTCACCCTCGCCCTCCAGCCGTCCGGTAGGCCCGTCACGTTCACGAGCCAGGGCCTAGCGTCCACCGAGACGACGAGGTTGTCGAACTTGACGGTGAGCGTCCCCTTGTCCCTGTAGACCCCTAGAGCCACCTCCGCTGGGGCTACGGAGGTGTCTGCCGCGGACAGCTGCAGCGCCCCAGAGGCCCAGAGCCCTAAGCCGCTCTGCGCCGAGTAGGACACCGCCAGGTCGTACCACGTGCCTTCGCTAACTGTGCCCCCAACTGATGTTTGACCCAGCTCGGTGAAGCGCCCGCTGCTGTCTGACGTGTAGCTCAGGACTGCCGCGACGTACACGACCCCCTGGACGGAGACGCCGTTCACTTTGATGATGCACTCTCCGCCGTAGCTGCTGGGGTTGCTGCTCGCGGTGACGTAGACGAGCTTGCCTGTGCTGTCGTACTGCCAGCTACAGGAGAGGGGTGTGAGATTTGAGTTGAGGGGGATGGCGTCGAAGGTGTCGTAGTACACCACCCCGCTGGCCCCGGCGACCGTTACGGTGTACCTCTCGCCGGGCTTGAGGCTTGCCAAATCTAGTCGCACGAGCACGAGTTGCCCGGGCTGCGCGGTGAGGTTGAGGCCGCCTGCGTGCCAGACGAGCCTGCCCGAGCTGTCGTAGACGTAGACCGCGTCCAAAACCTCCCTCACATCGCCGATGTTCCTGACGTAGAGCACCAGCCCGCCCTCGTAACTGACGCCCTCTACCTTGAGGAGGGGGCGCGCACCACTAACGGAGGGTCTGAAGCCCGATACGAACAGGTAGACTAGGATCCCCGCCGCCACCGCGACCAGCACGAGGAGCAATGACGCTAGGACCGGCGATACCCCCTCTCCATACCCACAAGTATAGGAGAAAAAAGATTTAGGTTAATTTTAGACGGTTTAGGTCCTGTACGTCCAGGTGTACGTTGCCTCGGTGCCCTTAGCAGTCACAACCTTCACAACGTAGGTATTTCCTGCCGTCAGCGTAACGCCACTAACCTGAATGGTACCCATCTGACCAGGAGTTAAGGTAGCACCTAGCGAAGACACGTAATTGTTAACAGAACCGTCCGGGTTGATCACATAGACCGCATCAATAGTGACCTGAATGTCACCGATGTTTCTGATATACACGTCTAGATTAGTTCCTGAGTAACCGACAGCCTCGATCTTTATTCTCTCTTGGAGCTGCTGGGCGCTGGCTTGCTGGGTGAGTGTGCCCTGGTAGCCGATGATCCAGATGTATGCTAGCACGGCGGCCGCGACGGCTTGACGATGAGCAGGAGTGTCGCTATAACCGGTGATACTGCTTGCTGCTTTATCGGTATTATAATTGTATGCCGGTTTAAAAAAACTAACGTTAAAAAACTAGAGGTAGTAGTCCCTCTTCGTCAGGCTGAGGAAGAGCTCGCGGAGCTCCTCGACCTCCCTTCTCACCTGGGGGTCCTGGAGCTCGCGTAGCCTCTGCTCGTTGGACTCCAAGACGAACTCCAGGAGTTTGGACGGGCTGGCCTCGTTGAGGATGTGGGTGTTGGGTATGAGGCAGTGGCCCCCGATGTAGTCGGGGTAGTAGACCGGCCTGTCGTGCAACACGCTGTGGACCTCAGCGACGAACTCCGCTATCGTCCTCAGGCCCACGCCGTGGCGCCTGGCTATGCGGTCGACCTCCTGCCAAGCGGCGATCATCACCGCCCTGTAGACCGTCTCCCAGAGCTTTGCTAGCTCGAGGGCCTCGGGCTCCTCCTCGGAGACCCTGACCTTGAGGCCCGTCTCCTCCAGGTGCCTCCTCGCTTCCTCCGCAGACTCCTTGGGAAGCGCTGAGACCCACTTGGGCCAGAAGTAGAGGTGCTCCTTGATCTTCGGGTGCTTCCCCCTCACCGGTGAGAACGCCACTGGGAGGCCAAGATGGCCGTGCAGCCTCCTCGTGGTGCCTGGGGCGACCGTGGAGTGCACGATGACGAGCCTCGGCCTGAACTCCCGCGCGTACCGGCTGACGTGGTCCACGAAGCTGGCGCTGTAGGGTATCGCCACGTGCAGCGCGTCCACGGGCCTCGGGACCTCCTCGAGCCTGTGAACGGTTTTCGCCGGGTCTGCGTCGTAGCCGTAAACCTCGAAGCGGCCGGAGTCTCGGGCCACCTCGAAGATAGCCCCTCCAACCTCGCCGAGCCCCACGACTAGTATCCTCGTCCTCGACACCGGTGCTGAGAGAGCCTTGAGGGTAATAAATGTTTAGGCTGACCTTGAAACCCAGTCGTAGGCGTCCGACAGCGATAGGATGAGCGCGCCAACCAGGACGATGAAGGCCAGCGGGCTCAGGTCCAGCTCCACCCTAAGCCCCTGTGCAACCGCAAGAGAAGCGGTCGTCCCGCCCAGCCCTATCAGGAAAGCGTAAGCCTGGACAAGCCTCGAGACGAGGGAGAGAGGCAGGCTAACCGGGGAGCGCTCGAGAAGCACCCGCGTAAACGAGAGAGCAGAAGCCGTGGAGACCACCAGGAGGGCGAGTGGGGCCTGGAGACCGTAGGCCATCCCAAGAGACGATGCGAGGAGCCTCCCAGCCAGGAGGAGAAGCAGGGCGGTGGCGGCGGTGATGAAGGCTGAGGCAAGGGCCCTCGCGAGCGTCCACCCCCAGCCTCGCCTCCCCTCAGCCTCGAATGCCACCTAAGCTCACCTCCTGCACTGCACGGAACCTGTACACCCCGCCAAGGAGGCCCTCGGCCTCGAGCTCTAGTGTGTCAGCCGTCAAGGGCACCCTTATCTCCAGCGTAGCGGAAGCCCCACGCACAAGCATGGTGGGTGTGCTTGACGCCTCCGCGCAGACGGTGTTCCCGCAGAGCGCCCTAGCCCTCAGGGTGAAGCCGGTAACAGGCGTGTTGCCCTTGTAGGTTAGGGTCAGCTTTAAGCTGGCGTGGCCCCCCTGTTCCACGGTGAAAGCGGGCTCCAAGCTGAAGAGCCCTGAGCCGAGGCTCGCGGCGTCTCCGGCGAAGCTTAGGAGCGGTGCTAAGCAGGCCAGCAGGAGGAAAGTCGACGCCATGTACGCCGCTAGCTTAAGGGGGAGACTCAAGCTTCCCGCTCACCCTCCCGGCTTCCTCTCGCTAGACCGTACTTCAGTAGTTGCGCCGCGGCGAGCAGGGCTACGCCGAGGAAGGCCACCTTCCCGAGGAGGTATACGGCCTCGGACGCCAGCCCTATTATCGAGGACTGGAGGTCCGCTCCCAGCTGGGGCCTCTGGTAGGAGTAGAAGAACTGCAGCGCGACCGCGAACACTAGGATTACCAGGAATATCCCGAGAACGGTGCTCAGCGTCCTTAAACCTTCCCTACCCGGTGAAAAGTACGACATAGCATTCTAGAGAACTCTACTCTACTTATAAATCTTTCTTGACCAGGCTTTAAAGATTTTTAACGAGGTGCTTGTTGCCCTTGGTAGCCCTAGATGCAAGCGGGGTTTACTCAGCATTCTCTTCCGCGAGCGAAGCATACGCTAAACAACTACCGGTATTTTGGCCTGGGTTCTCAGCTGGTTGAACTCGTCTATGGAGAGCCCGGCTATCTTGGCGGCTAGGCGCATGTCCCCTAGCTCCACGAAGCACTTCAGCTCCGAGCATATGGGCTCAGGCTGGGACTCGATGAAAGCCCAGTCGGCGAACCTCTTCCTGATTTCTCTGGCCTCTGTGTCCTCCGCTTCTCACTTCTCGAGCAACCTCTGCAACCTCTCCACGGCCAGTGTTTCGCTTTGGGAGGTAAAATATCTTGACCATGCGAAAACTTATTTGATGTCGGGTCGGTGAACAGCGCGTGAGGCTGAAGTTAGCTGCTATATCCGCCTTTCTGTTCCTCGTGGGGCTCCTTGCAGGCTACACGCTGCCGTCGCTCTCGCCCGGGACAGCTAGGATGGTGTACGACCTGTTACGGGAGGCTGTACTGGGGAGGGTTGGGGGTAGCCTCAGGCCCGGGCTGGGCTTGTCGATGCTGATCTTCACGAACAACATCCGGGTCGCCATGATGACACTCCTCCTCGGCTTCACTGTGGCGATGCCCGTCCTGGTGGCGTTGGGGAACGGGGCGCTCCTTGGCCTGGTGTGCGCCATGGAGGTCTCGATGGGGAGGCCCCCGCTCCTGATCCTCGCCTCGGTGCTCCCCCACGGTGTCGTCGAGGTCGCGGCGCTCGTCTACACGGTGAGCGTTTCCCTGGAGCTCGGCTTAGCCCTGTGGCTCAGGATCCTGAGAGGCTCGCGGGAGCTAAGCGCCGTGCTGCGAAGGCTTCCGAGGGACCTGGTTGTCATCGTCGCCCTGTTCCTCGTAGCCGCGCTTATCGAGGGCGTTGTCACACCGGCCGTGGTGGCGGCGGTGCAAAGCTTATAACTTCCAGCGGCGCTCCTCCTACTTTGGATTGATGTCGGGGTGGCGTACGACAAGACCACTGAGCGCGTGATACTGCTCAAGCGCTTTCTACCACAGCTTGAGCAGCCGTCAGGCTGGGAGCTGAGAGCTAAGGTCTACGGCGAGGTACTCGGGCTCAGGCAGGGCTGGCCTAGGAGCCTGGAGGAGCTCGCCGGGATTATCAGCGACTCCCAGCTGGTCGAGGTCTTCAGGCTATCCCCTTACAGGGAGTACTACTCCTTCCGCGGCCGCTACTACACCGTCAGAGGCGGCGAGCTCATCCTCGAGGGCTCATGGGGGCAGGTGAGGGAGGCCGTCTGGGAGGCCTTCAGGCTCAACGGCATCAAGACCTACGCGGTGCTGAAGGCCCTGCTCGAGCTCGGGGAGGCGCCCTACGCGTCCGTAGAGGCGAGGGCCAGCGAGATACTTGGGTTGAGGATCAACGCCGCGCGCCTCCTGGCCCAGCTGAGGGACAGGTGGGAGCTGGTGTGGGAGTCGGGGTCGGGCCGCGAGAAGGGCTGGACGATCCCTGAGGAGATAAGGCCCGTGGTGGAGGAGTTCGTGAAGGCTGTGGAGTCGAAGCCCATACCCAGGCTGAGCACCAGGCAGGCTGAGGACGAGTTCGTCCAAGTGCTGGAGATGGAGGCCGCGTACAACTCCTACCTCGAGGGGCTCGTCGGGGAGAGGCTGGACGAGGCGCTGAGCTTCGGCAGGAGCTTCACGGTTGCGAAGCTGGTGGGGTACCTCGTGGACCTGTTCGGGAGCGTGATCTTCTTCGACGAGCTACTCACCCTGGCGCAGCAGTACTCGATAGCCGACACGCCGGTCGTCACAGAGTCCGGCCACAAAGCCATGTCCACGGGCTTCAACCTAGCGCTCTTCGGGGAGCCGGGGACTGGTAAGACCTTCGCCACGAAGGACTTCATCTTGGGCAACGAGTCGCTGGGCGTGCCGCCGCACGGCCTGCCAGGGCTGAACAGGTACTGCGGCGGGATGACGCCCGCGATGTTCATAGCGATCGGCGAGGCCTACGCGGGGAGGAGGTTCAACTTCATCGTGACGGAGTTCAACGACTGGTTCAAGCATAGGGGGATGGTGGAGCCCCTCAAGCTCGCGCTGGAGGGCGGGGTCATAGCCTACGAGACGAAGACCTACAGGGTCGGCCCCTACAGGTTCTCCTCGTTCTTCAGCGTGAACTACAACACGCGGGTGCTCGAGAGGGGCTACGAGGTGACGGTCAGCGACCCCAACTTCAACGCGATCGAGGACAGGATGCTGTGCAGGCTGCACAGGCTGACGAAGGAGAAGTACCGCGAGCTAGCAGAGAGCCAGAGGAGGCTGATGCTCGGCATCACGACCGAGAAGATGGCGAAGATGGCGCCGAGGATCCGGGATCACCTCACGCTCGTCCACGCAGTGCAGACGGGGCACCCCCTGGTGAGGGACTTCGCCCCTAAGAGAGTGGTCCTCACGGAGCGGGACCTCGAGGCGGTTACGATGGCGAGGGATGCAATCCTCGAGGCAATGGGCGAGGTCAAAGCCCTCCCCTTCTCCATGAGGCTGGAGCGGAGGGCGGTCCAGCTCGCCTCAGCCCTGAGCCTCGCCTCGTACTTCAACAGGGATGAGCCTGAGCTCGGAATAGACCCCGAAGCCCTCAGGCTCGCAGTCAGGTTCTACGTGGAGGAGGCCTGGATACGCGCCAGGGAGAGCTTCGACGTGGGCGAGGTTCTCAGGAGGCTCAACCTGGGCTGAGCGACGACGCGAGCCTGCTGACCTCCGCCAGGACGCGGTCCATGTTCCAATAGTGCCAGGAGCCCCACCTCCCGACGCTGACGACACCGAGCTCTTCCAGGTAGCTTAGGACCTTGCCCCTGGCCTCGGCGTGCCCGTGCGTGTAGACGGGGTAGCCGTGCTCGTGGACCCAGGCCCTTGTGAAGAGAACCTCCTCCTCCGACTCGCTGACCACGCCCAGCTGCTTTAGCCCGTCCATCGTCTCCTCGACGACCTCCTCTACCCGCAGGCTCCTCCAGGGCTCCACAGTCACCTCCGCGATCAGCGAGGAGCAACCCCTGGGTGCGTTAAGGGGGCTGTAGTTCGAGACCCAGGCGTAGCGGTGGAAAACGTAGTCCCTCTGCGGCACGTACACCCAGTGCTCGCGCGGGGCTTCCTTCCTCAACGCAACGCCGACCACAACCACCCTGTTGTACTGGAGGCTGGAGGCCGCGCGCTCAACGTCGCCGGGGAGCTCCAGGATCCCGGGGAGGGAGCTCAAAGGCAGCGTTGAGAGCACCCTCTTCGCCTCGATCTCCCCGTTTATGAGCCACCTATCCCTCTTTTCCAGCCTCTCGACTCTGAAGCCTCGAATCACTCGCGCTCCGAACCTCTCGGCCGCCGCAGCTGCACTATCGAACAGCCTCTGGATGCCCCCGGAGAGAGGGTAGTAGAACCTGGCCTGCTCGCGGTAACCTGTCGTGGGAACTCCTGCACCGCTCCTGACCACGTCCCTCCAGTCAGGCCAGGGAAGCCGCCCGGGGGTGTACAGCCAGTCCGCCGCTATCTGCTCTGCGCCTCGCTTCCATATCTTCTCGTTATAGGGTATGAGGTACTCACCAGCTATCCCGGGGCCGAAGAACCACTCGGCCCACTCCTTGAGGCTTCTGGGCTTCCTCTCGGACTTCGCGTTCTCGAGCAGGGCCTCGACGAAACCCACGAGTAGCTCAGCCCTCCTCTCGGGCGGGAGGGCGTAGATGCCGTTCTCGAAGGGGTACGGGACCCTGTAGCCGTCGTAGAGGATGAAGCTCAGCCTCTCGTGGGGGACGACCTCGCCCGCGAAGCCAAGCATTTCCCTGAGGAGGCCCTCGTCCCGAGAGAAGATTATGTGGCTCCCCCCTACGTCGAATGTGAAGCCCTCGACGACCTCGGTCCTCAGGAGGCCGCCGGGACTGCTTGAGGCTTCAAGGCAGATGAGGCTCGCCGACGGAAACCTCTCCTTGAGCTTGAGCGAGAGAAGCACACCGGCCCAGCCGCAACCCAGCACCGCGAAGTCGACTGCAGTGGCCACGTGGCTGTTACTGTGAGGCTTGAATTAAAGGTTGCTTCGGCGCCTGTAGGCGTCTCCACGGCTACTTCCTCGTGAGGTTCCACAGGTAGATCGAGGCGGCGGCGAGGAGCATAGCCCCGGTCCACAGGGAGAGTAGCCAGACCCTCTGTGCGACGTCCACGGCGGTGTTGTACCTGAAGGCCCACCTGTAGATGTCCGCGGCCAGCGAGACCGGCGTGTAGCCCACGGCTTCGGCGACTGGTTTGGGGAACCTCATCTCCAGGATCTGCTTGGGGTAGAAGACGTTGGAGAAGAAGAAGAAAACGTAGTACGTGAGAGCCCTGAACGTCGCCTGGAGGTTGAAGTCCTTCGTCGAGGAGGAGATCGCTATCGCCAGCCCCGACATCGAGGCGGAGAGGGCCAGAGAGGTGAACAAGACGAGGAGCCAGCCGTTGGGGCTAGGCATATCCACCAGCAGCGCGGCGAGGATGATGAAGCTCGACTGGTACACGACGCCGCGAAGCATCCCGCCCAGGATGCGGCCCGCGACGAGGCTGGTTCGGGAGAAGGGGAGGCCTAGGAGGTAGTGCGTGTACTCCCTTCTGATCTCGATGCCGACCTCCCGCCCGATGGAGAACGCGGACGCGAAGGCCGCTATCGCTATCACCCCTGTCGTGAAGAACTTGAAGTAGTCGGGTATGAGCTGGGTGTTCACCATGTTGTTGAACACGAGCGCGTAGATCAGTATGTCAGCCAGGTTCATCCCGATCTGCCCCGCGAGCCAGAACCTGTACTTCCAGAACCTCGAGAGGTCCCGGTATACGATCAGCGCTACGCTTCGTAGCTCGCCGTAGACACTCACTTCCACCCACCCCCCTCCACTGCCTTCTCAACGACCAGGATGGCCAGCGTTGACAGCCCGACCGCGAACCCCAGGATGTACGAAGCCATTAGGTCTGGGCTGGCGACTGCGATGGCCTTGAACTCCTCGAAGAAGAAAACCGTCCTCAGGAAGTCGGCGAAGTGGGATATGGGGTTCACCAGGGCCGAGTAGTAGTAAGGCGCGATCTTGCTCAGCACGACCGCGGGGTAGAACACCGTGCTCAGCCGTATGAGCACCGCGTCCAGCAGCCCGAACACTATGTCCGTCGTGTCGCTAGACTTGAGGCTGAGGACGACCGAGAGGACGAAGCCGACCACGCCGACGGAGAAGGCCAGGGCCGCCGCCAGAGACGTTGCGATGGCCGCGGGGTCGTAGTCGCCGAGCAGGTAGATTATGAAGGCGTACATCGGCAGCGTGAACAGGAAAGCCGCGAGACCCCCGCCCAGCGCCCTCCCGAGGGCCAGCGCGCGCCTCGTTATAGGGAGGGAGAGGAGGTACTCTATCGTCCCCTCCTCGAACTCCTCCGCGATGTCATAAGCCCGCGAGACGCTTATCGAGAAGAGCATCGAGGTGTACACGCCGAAAAGGTAGAAGTGGTAGTAGTCTAGGTTCACCCCGGCCACAGCCCTGAACCTGACCATCGCCGAGAGGGCTAGGCCGAATATAGAGACCTGGATGGCAAACCACGTTACACGCATCACCACGAACAGCGTTCTGCGCTGCATCCTGTTGAGGTCCCAGAGGACGAGGAGCCAGAGCCCCCTCAAGTCCTCGCGGAGAGACATGGAGGGTCACTCCCTCAGGGCGGCGCCCGTGAAGTAGAAGAAGACATCGTCCAGCGTGGGCTCCTGTATCATTATCCGCTTCACCTTGAGGTTGGACATCGTGAAGGCGCTGATGATCTCCGCGGCCCTCTCCTCCCCCTTGTTGAGGTAGATGCGGACCCTGTGGTCGCTGATCTGGTACTTGCCCACGTCCGCGAGGGACTCGACGATCCTCTTGACGGCGGCCTCGTCGCCCTCGTAGTGGATCTCGACCACGTCTCCCCCGGGTATCTGGTCTTTCAGCTCGTCCACGCGGCCGAGCGCCCGGAGCTTCCCCTTGTATATGATGCCTATCCTCTCGCATATTCTCTCGGCCTCGAACATGTCGTTCGTGGCAACTATTATCGTCGACCCCTCGTCCCGGAGCTCCTTTATGATATCCCACAGTGCGTGCTTCGTGATCACGTCGACCTGGGCTGTGGGCTCGTCGAATATCGCGATCCTGGGGCGCTGGATGAGGACCTTGGCTATCTCCAGCTTCTTCCTGGTCCCGCCGCTCAGCTGGTAGAACTGCTTCTTCCTGTGCTCCCACAGGTTGAGCCTCTCCATGACGTCTCTAACGACCTCCTTGGCCTCGCCCGAGGAGTAGCCCATGACCCTCGCGTGCCATAGCAGGAGCTCGTATGGGGTGTCTATCCACAGAGCCTTCGGCTCTTGGAAGGCTATCCCGACGTACTTCCTGACGACGTCGCCCTCCCTCGAGACAGAGTGCCCGAACACGTAAATGTCCCCGCTAGTCGGCTTGTACACCGTGGCTAGCGTAAGCAGCGTGGTGGACTTGCCTGAGCCGTTAGGGCCCAGGAGCCCGAAGATCTCGCCCTCGTAGATGTCGAGGTTCAAGCCGTCGACCGCGACGGTCGCGCCGAACCGCTTGGTGAAGCCCCGTATCTCCACCGCTTTACCCGCCATGCGACTGACCGCAGTACAAACCCCCCTTGCGGAAATATAACTTTTTTATTAAAAGGAGTAAGCGACAACAAGGCACTAAACCTTAAAATACCGCGCACCGTTCTCTACCGCTGGGGTGCTCATGGCGGGCGAAAAAAGGTCACCTGTCTACGAGGAGGCCCTCATGCAGGAGCTAGCCTACGCCATAGCCCACATCGCGCACGCCGAGCAACACCTGCTCGAGATAGACTCCCAGCTCAGCGAGCCCAAGCTCGCCCAACGCATAGACAAGCTGAGGATGAGCAGGAAGGCGCTGGGCGAGGTTCTGCTCGAGGTAGCGGGCCTAAGGGGCCACGGGGGTGGGGGAGAGGAGAGGAGCGCAGCCGAGAGCCTCTGGTGCACGCTGAAGCATCTGTCTATGGCTATCGTCCACTGCGACGAGTGCGCTGAGAAGGTTACGCGCAGGCTGGTTGAGAAGGCCAGCGCCGGGGACGTGTCGGGGGCCAGGGAGCTCCTCGCCCAGCTGTCAAAGATCTACGCTACGCGACGCGAGGCGCTCGGCATTCTTATGGAGCTTCTCAGGGGGGAGGAGCTGAGGGGTGAGAGCGTCGAGGCTGTGAGGTGCCGCGAAGACCTCTGCGTCGAGTAGGCCGCGCCTGGCTCATTCACCCCTTCACTTGTCCGGGCCCCCTCTTCGGGGTACTCATGGTCTTCGCGACTTCGGCTGTGCGCCGGTGAGGTTTAAGTACCAGTTTCACGTGACCTCCTCGTGCCTGGCCGCGCTTTCCTGTACGAGGGCGACGTGTTCAGGCCCCTCCAGCTGAGCCTAGGAGCTAGCCGTTAAGGAGGCTAAACTCCTGAGGCTGATTAGGCGACAGAGAAAACTCCTAGAGTACCCCTAAACTCTATCCCCGGTATTAGCGTGCTCCACCTTCCTCGTGGAAAGGTACAGCGCGTAGGCGCTGGTAGCGACTAGCGGTAAGTGTAGGAAAGCGTTCCAGTTGAACCCCCTGAATAGCAGTATGTTCGTGCCGAACACTAAGCCTGGGAAGGCCGTGAACCTCATGACCGCCTTGTTCACCCTCGGGTAGTAGAGTATCAGAATCGAGAGTATAACGGGCGTCACTAGGCAGTAGCCAACCGGGTAGTAGCCGGCTACGAGCCACTTCAGCAACAGGTATGGGTCTAGGACCGGCTCAGCCGGGTACCAGAAGGCTAGGGCGGCTAGAGGCACCACCCATAGCCTCCGCCTATCCGGGATCGGCCCGCCAACCCTATTGCGCCTAACCACGCACTCCCAGGCCCACAGCGCCGCTACTAGGGACGTTAGGAGGACGTTGCCCGTTAGCACGACGAATCCGTATTCCTCGGTGTAGGCGAAGTTCTCCCCCACGAGTAGTGCATACTGGGCTAGGGCATACAGGTCGAAGAGCAAGGAGCCTCTCTCGCCCCACCTAGCCAGCGCGGCCAGCACTAGGAGAAGGGCTACGTGTAGTAGGAGGGAGGGCCACACGAGGTCTACTAGACTGAAAATTAATGGGCGGCGTAGCGCGATCCATACCACGCTACTTGCCTCCTCGAGCGAGTAGCCCTTAGACGCGTATGGCCATAACACCCAGAAGCATAGAACGTACATTGCTATGTAGAACCACCACTTACCCGTGAGGTAGTCGATGGCCCCGCTAACCCTCTCCAACAGCCCCATTCCGCCACCCAGCGAGGCCGCGTAGCGTGGAGCGAAATGAACTAGCTCTATAAATTTTTTTGTACCACTTCCCCTGCTCCCTCCGGCTGTTCTAGTGCGCGGAGCTTGGAGGGCTTTTGAAGATCTCGCTAAACCCTGACCCTCGGCATGAGCGTTAGGGAGCTGGAGCCTAGGCCCCCTAATCGTCACTATCCTGTAGTATCCCGGCTCGGGCAGGTACCGTTTGATGTGGTAGTAGAGTCGCGGAGGCTTCCGGAGAACAGACATTTTGACTGCCTGGAGCAGCGGGTCTCTCCGCCTCCACCCTGGGTCATGCACCAAGGGTTGAAGGGGGCTAGAAGGCGCCTAGCCTCCCTCGCGTTCAACCGGAACCCCTCCTGGCCCCGACTGTTCTCATGACGTAGGCGAGGTCTTTCTCGATCCTTCTCAGCTTCCTGGCTATCCTCTCGTACTTCTCGTCGAGTTCACGAACCTTCTGCGGGGCTCACGGTCTTGTCGAGCCCCAAGTACCCGAGCACGATCTTCTTAGCCAGCGCTGCTGGGGTCATCCCCAGCTCCCTGGCCAGGCTCTCAAGCTTAGCGTACTCCCCCACCTTCAGGTTGAACTTGACCTGCCTATACTTGTAGCCTCCACGCCGCTCAGCTCGGCGTCGACGCCGAGCACATTGAGCCCCCTCTGGGGCCGAGGAGGCTGGGCTGTGTGGGGCGGAGCATGAGAAGCGCCAAGGCGGCGAGGAGTAGCGCTAGGGCGGGTATGAGGGCTGCGCGACGCAACCAGGAAACCGCTTTAGTCAGCGGCAAGAAGTGCTTTAAGCCTTACGCCACCCAGCTCAGCCTCTCAGGAGCCTCAAGGCTGACTCGCCGCAGGCCCTCTCGGTGAGGTAGACGTACCTCACGTCGCCAATGACGGCCTCCCTGACGAGGCCCGCCGAGCGGAGCCTCTCCGAGGCCGAGGCAGTGCGCCTCGTGTTGCGGGTGCCGAACGCCCCACTGAGAGGCTTCGGCTCTCGTAGGCGCCACAGCGTTTTAGTGAGGCCGGTCAGCTCGAGCCGCCTGGCGACGCTCTCCCACACCTCCCCGCTAACTTCGACCGCCAAGGCTAAGTGTAGGATGGGGTTATATATCTTCACACAGGATGTGCTCACAGTCCTCCTAAGCGAAGGCTTGGCGTGAAACGCATGGTAAAATGCGGTGAGAGACATGACGGGGGACTTAGCGCGGACCTGCCTAGTGAACGTGGACGACAGGGGTCGGTTGATGCTGGAGCGGCTGGCGGTCGAGGGCAGAATAGCGAGGTACTGACAGGTAGAGGGCTCGCCGGTGCTGTGCTTCGAGTTCGCCGGCGAGCTGAGCGTCGGGTGCGAGGACTACATCGACGGCGTGCCGGAAAGCATGCTGTCCAAGAAGGCGGTGATGGACGCGCTGAGGGATGAGTTCAGGAGGCACGTGGTAATCAAGATCCTGAGGGCGCTGAGCGGCGCCAGGGTGGTGGACGTGACGGAATACCACATTGTGCTGGAGCAGACGGAGCGCACGGAGATCGTCTGCGTCACACTGGCCGAGAAGGAGAGGCTTAGAAAGGGGGCGGGGGGAGAGGGGCCTGAGCCTTCCGGACCGCGTGCGGCTCAAGCCCCTAGGCAGAAAAGAGCAAACCTCTTTTTCTCTCCCCCTCTTTTGTGCCTCACCCCTCGGGCGCCTAGCTCCGCAGCGAGGCCCTTGGAGCCCTTCACAGCCACCGTGACTACATGGCCCCCTGCTTATGCTCGAACACACTCCCACAACACCTCGCAAGCCCGCTGAGAGCGAAGGAAGAAGCGAGTCGAACACGGGGAGAAAAAGGGAAAAACAAAAAAGTACCATTACTGTGTCGAGTAGGGTGGTTTTACGGGAGACGAGGAGCAGCTACCCGAGAAGCCTCTCCTAGAGCACGTCTACGAGCTACTCGAGACGCTGAGGAAGATACTCGTGCTGCACGTAGCCTTCATCCTAGCGCTTCTCATTGCGCCGGCGCCCAACGAGCTCCCGCGGAGCTACGACCCCATCCTCTTCTACGCGATGAACCTGACGAAGGGCTACATGCTCGACTTCGAGCACAACATCTTCGCGTACCCGTTCGCCAAGCTTTTCGGTGTAAGCGGCGCGAAAGTCACCCTCATAGCCCACGGATGGTTCGACAGCCTCACCGCAGCCATCTACCTCGCCGCGCTCATCACCATCGCTGTGCTCAGCCCCGTCACGACCGTGCTTATATACCGGTACGTCGAGCCGGGCCTCTACTCACACGAGAAGAGGATCGTGAAGAAGTACATGTACATGGCCCTAGGCCTCTTCCTCTCAGGGGTGGTCTACGGATACTTCGTCGTCATGCCCATCATCTTCGCCACGGCGGTCTGGCTCTCCACGCTCGGCGGGGCGAGCCTCCTCTTCTCCATCGAGGAGTTCTACAACGACATATTCATCGGGAGCATCGCCACAGGAGTCTTCTTCATGTTCCCGCTGGCGATACTGACCCTCCACAAGATCGGCGTGGTGAACTACGAGACTCTGAACAAGAACTGGAGGTACATCGTGTTCGCCGGCTACGCCATACTCGCCCTCATAACACCGGACCCGACCCCCTTCAGCGACCTCGCAATGGGCATACCCTTCGTGGCGCTCTACTTCCTCTCGATGTGGCTCGTCAAGAGGTCTGAGCAAAGGAAGTCTTGAGACGCCAAGAAATATATTCTGCCTCCAGTGAAATAGCCGACCAAGAATGTCGTACTTCAAGCAGGGTCGGGGCTTCGCCTACCCCGACTACGAGCCGCAGTGGCCCCCAGAGCCGCCTTTCGAGCTCCTAAGCGTCAGAGCGAGAGTGAAGGTGGACCTCGAGAACAGGTCCATCGAGGGGTCTGCTGTGAACGTTTTCCGGGCGCTTGACGGCATCGACGTCCTACAGCTGCACGCGCGGGACATGGACATCAGGGGCGTGAGGGTGGACGGCGCGGTCGCGAAGTACTTCTACGACGGGGACGTGCTAGAGGTGCACCTCCCTAGATCGTACCAGAGGGGTGAGGCCTTCGAGGTCCAGGTCGACTACAGGGCTGTGAGGCCAAAGGCGGGTGTCTGGTTCGTGCCGACTGACGTTGAGGGCCCGGCGAGGCTCGCCTACACCCAGGGGCAGCCTGAGGACACGAGGTTCTGGCTCCCGACCTACGACTACCCGAACAGGAAGACCACCGTCGAGCTAACCGTCATCGCACCCAGCGGCCTCCAGGTTGTCGCAAACGGAACGCTAACCTCTAAGCGTGTCGAAGGCGGGCTGTCGGAGTGGGTGTTCAGGCTAGACTCCCGGATACCGACGTACCTTATAGCGTTCGCTGTGGGGGACTTCACAGTCGTGGAGGAGAGCTTCGACGGAGTTCTCCTACAATACGTCGTCCCGAGGGGGAGGGAAGCCGACATCGAGAGGAGCTTCAGGTACACCAAGGAGATGATCAGGTTCTTCGAGGACTTCACCGGCGTGAAGTACCCCTACCCGAAGTACGCGCAGGTCTGCGTCGACGAGTTCGTGGCAGGGGGTATGGAGAACGCCTCCGTCACCATACTAACCAGCGCAACCCTGCACGACGAGAAGGCGCACGTGGACTACAGGAGCGAACCCCTCGTGAGCCACGAGCTGGCCCACCAGTGGTTCGGGGACCTGGTCACCTGCAGGGACTGGTCGCACCTCTGGCTGAACGAGAGCTTCGCCACCCTGATGGAGGCGCTGTGGAGGAGAAGGGAGCTCGGGGAAGACGAGTTCGTCTACGACCTCATCGGGATGCTCGACTCGTACTTAGGCGAGTACGAGAGGTACTCCCGACCCATCGTCACCCGCACCTACAGGTACGCGGAGGAGCTCTTCGACGCCCACAGCTACCCGAAGGGGGCGCTCATCCTCTGGACCCTCATGAACCTCGTGGGGGAGGAGGCCTTCCGCAGAGGGGTGAACCTGTACCCCACGAGGCGCAGGGAGGATAACGCGGACACAGACGACCTCCGCAAGGCCATGGAGGAGGCTTCGGGGAGGAGGCTCGACTGGTTCTTCGAGCAGTTCGTCCAGAACTCGGGCCACCCGTCTCTGACCGTCTCCTGGAAGTGGAGCGAAAAGGAGGGGCTCCTCGAGCTCCGCGTCTCGCAGAGCCAGGGAGAGGACTCGCTACCAAGGTACAGGCTGACGCTTGAGGTCGAGTTCGTCGGGGACGGGTGGAAGATCCGTAGGGCCTTCGAGATCTCGGAGAAGAGCCACTACTTCCCGGTGAAGCTCCCCTCGCAGCCCAAGGCGGTCTGCGTCGACCCTGACTTCAAGCTCTTCAAAGCCCTTAGCCTAGACGTCGGCCCGGAGGAGCTCGTCAATATAATCAGGAACTGCGGAAAGCTCTACCCGCGCGTCGTCGCCGTCCGCGAGCTCGGGAAGAAGGGCGGGGCAAGGCACGTCGACGAGCTTGGCAAGGTGCTCCTCGATGAGAACGAGTTCTGGGGCCTGAGGGCCGAGGTCGCGGATGCGCTCAGGCGGATAGGCGGGGACAGCGCTGCGAAGCTCCTCCTGGACTCCCTCGCTACAGTCAAGCACCCTCGCGTTCGGAGAGCCATCGTGAGAGCTCTATCGAGCTTCAGGGGGGACCGCTTCGGGAAAGCCCTAGCCGAGGTGCTCAGGAACCCCGAAGAAAGCTACTACGTGCGCGCGGAAGCCGCGATCGCGGTCGCGAAATCCCGCTACTCCCAGGCGTTCGAGGAGCTCAAAAAGGCCTTAGAGTACCCTTCCCACAACCACGTTATAGCAGCGAGCGCCCTCGAGGGCTTAGGGCTACTCGGCACCGAGGAGGCGCTCGAGGTAATCCTCCCCTACACCGAGCCTGGGAAACCACTGCAGCTGCGCACAGCGGCTCTGAGGGCGCTTGGCTACTTCGCTCCCAGCCCCCGCGTGCTCGATGTCCTCGAGCAGGCCTCCAGGAGCCAGCACCCCCACATCAGAACAGCAGTGGTGGTTGCTGCTACGCGGTCGCCCAGCCCGAGGTATCTGGGTATACTCGAGGTGCTGAGAGGGGATGTCTCGGGTTCTGTCGCGAGGCGCGCTAGGGACGCGATCGAGCAGATCAAGAAGAGTATGGAGAGAGGAGAGGAGTACAGGAAGCTGCGAGAGGAGCTCGACAAGCTAGCGGAGGAGGAGCGCAGGCTCGCGGAGAGGGTTGAGAAACTAGAGAAGCGGGGGGCCTAAGAATTTCTATTTCAGCCTTTTAGACTTTTTTCCACGTTCCTTGGACGAAAGCATCTTTCTACTCACGTGAGCGCTGAAAGCTACTCCGCCAAGAAGTACCCGAGGAAAACTGTGACCGCTGCAGTCCAACCGAAGTTGAAGCGGTTCGTGATGCCAGGTTTACCGTCTGCGTAGTAGTATTCAGCGAAGTTAAGCGAGCTCGCCATAAGGTCGAGCCACTTTCGCGCAACACTGATGGCTAGGTCACGGTAAGAGTAGTTGGTAAGACCTATCGCCGCTAGAGCAGTAGTGGGCGGCCATATGGGGCCACTCCAGTAATATGGGTCGAACGAGTACAGCCAGTCCGGCTCCTCAGACATGTACTTAGGGTCGTCGAAGGCCGCGGTCGGGACGCCGTGTTGGCCCCAGAACTCCTTCTCGGATGTCAAGTGGCTTACCAGCTTCGCGGCCTGGCCTTTATCGGCGGCTCCCGCGTAGAGTATGGTAAAGGCCTGAACCGACTTCACCCTGACGGGCTGGAGAGACCACGTTAGCGGGTAGTAGAAGCCGTCTTCGCTACTCCAGAACAGCTCGTTGATCACGTTGGATAGCTCCTCGTGCTCAGACTCGAAGAAGCGCCTCTCATCCCCCAGTCCGAGCTCCTCGGCTGCTATTGACATCGACCGGGCGCTCGCGGCTAAAGAGGCCGTGAGGAAGGGGTCAAGCACTTCAACGAAGTAGTAGTCCCCGACCTTCACCGTCCTGCCCTCGGCGACGTCGTAGGTGGGGTGGTTGTCCATCCCAGTCGAGCAGACAGCCCAGTACGCGAGCTTAAACTCCTTCTCAGGGTCGCCCTCGCGGGCACCCGTGAAGGGGCTCAGAGCCCTCTTCGCTCTGCCGTGCAGGTTACCGTTCCGGCTCCACCAGCGGTAGTACTGCTTCAGCCTCGGAAACCACCTCCTAACGCTCTCCCTGTCGCCTGTGCGGCGCAGGTAGTACTCGACCGCGAAATGTATGATCGGGGGCTGGCTTCTCAGATCCTGGTTGCCAGCGCTCAGCGGCGCGTTCGGGATAAGCCCGTCATCCCTCATCAGCAGTAAAAGCGATTCGATGTTCTCTTTCGCCAGCACGGGATCAACGTGTACCAAACCAAGCACGTGAAATGCCGTGTCCCAGCAGTACGGGACGGGGTACGCCTTAAGGTGAGGCACAACCACCCTGTAGCCGTTAAACACCTTCACGTTCCCAAGCAGGACCTCCCTGGCCTTGCTCAAAACAGGCGAATAGCGCTCACCCAGCATCATGACAACTACGCTATTGTCTAGGGCGCTAATAAGCCTTATACATTACACGCAAGCAGACCACGCTCAAGCTTGCGACCCTTTCAGCACGAACATAAGCCGGAGAAATTACACGTTATGGTTTTAATCCCTGCGAATGCCGTAGAACACGTGTCAACGAGCTTGAGCCTCTCCGAGATCGAGAGAAGGCTGTTCGACCTTCTCGCATCGGCGGTGCTCGGCTTCTCCGAGCTCAACGAGTGGAGGCTTGGCGATCAGGAGGTGGAGCTACCCTTCATGCGCAAGGCTAGCGCCGACGAGGAGGTTACGCTCGAGCGAGAGGTCAGCCTACCCGCGAGTGCGGGATCGTGGCTCCTCAGGCTTGACATCACGGGAAACGGTGAGCTATACGTTGACGGAGAGCTCTACCAGGCGCTGGACGAGTACCACAGAGTGGCCATGCTCCAGCCGGGCTCCCACGCGCTGCGCTTGTCGGCCACCCCCAGGAGGCTGTTCGGCGAGAGCCCCTGGGTCTTCGGCTTCCTCGGGGCGGGAGTTGCCTCGGTGCTGTGGGATGAGTTCGTGAAGACTCTCTCGCTCATGGACCTCGTTCCGCTAGCCCGGTCCGACGCGCGGGTTAGGGAGGCTCTCGCGGGCGCCGCGTCGAAGATTACGGTGTCACCCTCCCAGCTGCAGGTCTACGCGGCCACCGTCCTGCTGTACGGCTTCACGCTCCAGGACAGGAGCCCGGAGTTCCGCGGACCAAGGTGGGACTACGCGTACAACTCGTCCGTGTACGGGTCAGCTGTGGCGAGGGGGCTCATCGCCGACACGCCGCGGCCCAGGCCCGAGGAGGTCAGGAGGGAGGTGGAGGAGGCCGTTAGGGAGGTGCGGCGGCTTCTGGGGGGTGAGAAGCCCGGCGGCGAGATCTACCTCTTCGGCCACGCGCACATAGACACGGCGTGGCTCTGGCCGTTCAGCGAGACGAGGCGCAAGGTCAGGAGGACTTTCAGCACGGTTGTGAGGCTCGCGGAGCTGGGCTACAGGTTCACCTACGTGCAGAGCGGGGCGCAGAACTATGCTTGGCTTGAGGAGCTGGACCCGCGCCTCTTCGAGAAGTTGAGGGTGCTCGTCGCGAAGGGCTTGTGGCTACCAGTTGGTGGGATGTGGGTGGAGTCCGACACCCAGCTCGTCACGGGTGAGTCCCTTGCGAGGCAGTTCCTCTACGGCCAGAGGTACTTCGCGGAGAAGCTCGGGAGGAGGTGCAGGATCGG
Organism: Infirmifilum tikiterense; assembly: GCF_054696565.1. Next base: position 1,308,296 of record NZ_CP182482.1, on the reverse strand, counting down.
CTGGCTACCTGACAGCTTCGGCTTCTCGGCCCAGCTACCCCAGCTCCTGAGGAAGTCCGGGCTTGAGGCGTTCGTGACGCACAAGGTTATGTGGAACGACACGAACGAGTTCCCGTACCACGCCTTCGTGTGGAGGGGCCTCGACGGCTCGGAGGTGGTGTCTCACGTCCTGGTCCAGACGTACAACGGCGTCCTCACGGCTGAGGAGCTCCGCTCCCTGTGGGAGAAGTACAAGCAGAAGGACGTGTTCCCGGTGGCCGTCCACGCGTACGGCTTCGGCGACGGCGGCGGGGGGCCGACGTTCACGATGCTTGAGCGCTTAAAGCTCCAGGAGGAATTATCCATCGTCCCCCGGCTGGTCGAGGCCCCGAGCGAGGAGGAGTACCTGGCTAAGCTCCGGGCCAGCTGGGACAAGTTGCCCGTCTGGGCCGGGGAGATATACAACGAGTTTCACCGGGGAGTGTACACCACCAACCTGAGAGTCAAGCAGCTGATGGCGAAGGCTGAGAGCGAGGCGATGTGGGCCGACTTCCTGGCGGCTGTGTCGCTACTGCTCGGCATCAGCGGGCCGAGGAGTTTCAGCGAGGAGTGGAAGACCATACTCAGGAACCAGTTCCACGACGTCCTTCCCGGCTCCTCCTGCTACGAGGCGTACCTCGAGTCGTACAGGGAGCTGGAGGAGGTTCTGCGCTCACTGGGCATTGCCTGCGGTGAGATGCTCAGGAGCGTCGCCGAGAGGGTCTCGGCTCCTAAAGGGAGCATCGTCCTGTTTAACAGGCTCTCGTGGCCCGTGAAGCTGCCCGTTTTGCTGCCCTCTTGTCGCTACGCTTCAAGCTCGATCCACGCCTGCCAGGAGGAGGGCGAGGGGGCTGTGGCCGTCGTCTCGGTGCCGGCGCTCGGCTACACGGCGCTCGAGCCGGCTGATGAGCCGAGGGTGGTTGGGGAGGCCAGAGCCTACGAGGAGGAGGGGAGGGTTGTTCTCGAGAACGAGGGGGTGCGCGTTGTCATCGAGAGGGATGGGAGGATCTCCTCTGTTTTCAGTAAGAGGCACGGGTTCGAGGCAGTCAAGCGGGTGGAGTTCAGAGTTCACGTGGACAAGCCTGGGAACTTCGACGCCTGGGATATCGACAGGTCGGCGCTGCAGCTACCCTCCGAGCTCCTCGTGACCTCTGAGGGTCCGAGGGTGGTCTCCAGCGGGCCCTGCGCTGCTCGAGCCGAGGTGGTGTACAGGTACCGCAACTCCACAGTGAAGCTCCGGGTCAGCGTCTACTCTGGCCTGGACCTCGTTGAGGTTGAAGTAGGGCTTGATTGGAGCGAGAAGTCCCGCCTCCTGAAAGCCTGGGTTGACACTGCTCTCGACGTCGACCACGCACACTGCCACGTGCCCTTCGGGGTCGTGAGGCGTCCCACGAGGCCTTCGGACAGGAGGTCTGAGGCCATGTTCGAGGTCCCAGCGCTCCACTGGGTGGACCTCAGCGACGGCGCGCGAGGTCTGAGCTTGATAGCGACGGACAGGCACGGCTACAGCTTCAGCGGCGGCAGGGTTGGCCTGAGCATCCTGAAGTCCCCCTCGATGCCCAACCCCTGGTCCGACCTCGGTAGCATGACCACGCGGTTCTACCTATACCCTCACCTCGGAGACTACGCCACGGGTGAGGTGTACAAGGTAGCCTACGCGCTGTTTTCAGGCCTTAAGACCGCCTCCAAGGCGCAGGCCGGAGGCAACCTCCCGCCGGAGGGGTCCTTCCTGAAGGTGTTTGGGGGAGCTCTGGAGGCTCTGAAGGTGTCCGAGGACCTGAGCGGCATCGTCGCGAGGGTATACGACGTTACAGGCCAGGGTGCGGTCGTCGAGGTGAGGCTCCCGAGAGAGGCGTCGCTGCTCGAGTCAGATATCCCAGAGCTTGACCTTAAAGAGCTCGGCTCAGGCGCGAGCTCCTTCAAGGTGAACCTCTCACCCTTTGAGGTGAAAACACTGCTTTTCCGGCTCAGCCGCCGCTGAACCCAAGCGTAGCGTGCGGAGTTGTTTTCTCGAAAAGTTTTCCACTTCTACCGGTTTACTCTACCTCAGGGGATCATGCGAAAAGGCTGTAGCGGAAACCTAAGGGATGGAGAAAACTCTCAAGTATCTGCGCTTACGCCTTCCAGCTTTTCAATCAAAGCTCCCTACTACGCGATGAGCCGGGAAAAAAGCGGCCAGAAGCGAGCATATTGCTTAGGAAGCCTCTTGGAGGGGTTGACCCTTCCTGATTATCTCGATGACTTCCTCGGGGGTAACCTTCTCTTTAGGGGTGTCGGCTATCTTCCTGCCGTGGTCGAGGACCACGATCCTATCCGCGACCTCGTAGACGTGGTAGATGTTGTGCGAGATTATGATGACGCTCACACCCTGGTTCTTGACCTCGAGCACGTGGTCTAGCACCCTCCTGGTCTCCCTCACCGACAGCGCCGCTGTAGGCTCGTCTAGGATCAGGAGCTTGGCCTTGAAGTGCATAGCCCTCCCGATCGCCACCGACTGCCTCTCACCTCCGCTCAGCTTCGCGACCCTCTCGCTTGGGCTCCTGAGCCTCTTGAGGCCTATGCTCTGGATGATGCTCCATGCCTGCTCGTCCATCGCCCTCCTGTCGAGGAAGGTGAACGGCCCTATCTTCTTGGTCGGCTCCCTTCCCAGGAAGATGTTCCTGCTGATGCTGAGGAGGTCTATGAGGGCTAGGTGCTGGTAAACTATCTCCACGCCAGCCGCCCTGGCCTCCGCGGGGTCGCGGAATATCCTCGGCTGCCCCTCCCAGTAGATCTCACCCTCGTCCGGCTGGTAGACGCCAGCGATTATCTTCACCAGCGTGCTCTTACCCGCGCCGTTGTCCCCCACAAGCCCCACTACCTCGCCTCTCCCGACGTGGAAGTCCACGCCCCGGAGGGCCTCTACGCGGCCGAACCTCTTGACGATCTTCCTCATCTCTAGGAGCCTCTCCATAGGCGGATCACCCCGCTGTCACGAACTTCTTGACGATGAAGGTGTTTATCACTGTGGCGACTATGAGTATCACTCCTATGAAGGCGCTGTACCAGTACGCCGGGGCTTTCGCCAGCACGAGCCCGACGCGTGTCATGGCTACGAGGAGGGCTCCGAGGAAGGTTCCCGCGATGCTCCCATAGCCCCCTGTCAGTAGGCAGCCGCCGAGCACCGCGCTCGTGATAGTATCGAGCTCGAGCCCCTGCCCCAGTGTGGGGTCGACGACCTTGAAGCGCGAGAAGGCCATCAGCCCCGCGAGCCCGGCCATTAGCGAGGAGAGGCCGAAGTTCACGAGCTTCACCCTCTGGACCCTCACTCCAAGCTCTCTAGCAGTCGCGGCGCTCGCGCCCACAGCGTAGGTCCAGTTGCCGTAGGGTGTGTAGTCTAGGACAACCGCGTACAGCACCGTCAGGAGTACGAGCCATATCGCGCTCGTGCGAAGGCCCTCCGTCCCTATAGGGCCGTTCAGCACGTCTGTAAGCCAGTGAGCGACCTCGAGCCGAACCGGGAATCCCCCGGTTACCGCTAGGAGGACCCCCCTGAGGAACATCATCATGCCCAGCGACGTTATGAAGCTCGGGATCCCCGTCCTCACTGTGATGTAGCCCGTTAGAACACCTAGGGCGAAGGCCAAAGCGAGCATGAATATGCTAGCCAGCAGGAGGTCTACACCGCTGTTGGCCATCAGGGCCACGCCCATCGGGACCAACGCGTAAACCGAGCCGACGGATAGGTTGAACTCCCCTGTGATCATGAGGAAAGCCATGCCTATGGAGGCTACGCCGAGCTCGCCCGCCAGGGTGAGGATGCTGTAAAGCGTAGTCAGGGTGGGGAAACGGTCAGGCACGAGGGCGGTGAAGGCTATGGCTATCGAGAAGAAGCTCGCAACAACGCCTAGCTCGGGGTGCTGAAGGAGGAAAACTGGCAAAGCCATCTTCCCTTTATAGCCTGACCCCACCAGCGATCACCCACGAGAAAAATAGAAAAAAGCATTATTTTCAGGCACCACCTGTAGTCGCGATCTGCTTCCTGACGATGTCTAGCTTTGCCTTGTCGATGACTGTGGGCCCTGTCGGCACATGGGCTGGAGGTATGATGCCGTACTTGACGTAGAGGTACATGAAGACCACTGGCAGGAAGCCCTGGGCGAAGGGCTGCTGGCTGACGGCGGCGTCGATCTCTCCCGCCTCGATGGCCTTCAGTATGGTGTCATCGATGTCGACCGTGAGAAGGTGGACCTTGCCCACGAGATTCATCTCCCTGAGAACCTGCAACGCGGCGGGTGCGCCAAGACGCCCTACGGTCAAGATCACGTCTGTGTCAGGGTGGGCTGTGAGGTAGTCCCGGAAGGCCTGCGCCGCCTTGGTCGGGTCGGTGGTGATGTCTAGCTTCTCAACGGGGGTTCCGGGGTACGCTTGAGTGATAGCATCCGTGATGCCCTTAGCCCTGGTTTCGAGGCCTAAGTGCCCTACCTCGTGTATACCTATGACGACGCGCTTGGGCTTGTAGCCCATGTCGACCAGGTACTTCGCGAGGTAGTAGCCGGCGTCGTACTGGTCCTGACCAACGTAGCTGAGGTAGGGGATCCTCTGGTTCTCGGGCCTGGGGTCTGGAACGTTCACCGCGATTATCGGGATACCCTGGCTTATCGCCCTGCGCGCAGGCTCGTCGAGGGCCCTGTAGTCCGTTATCGTAAGGATGATCCCGTTGGGCTTAGCCGCTATCGCGCTGTTGAGGAGGTCGACGAGGACCTGGATGCTGAACTTCTCAGGCCCGCTGTAGACGACCTTAACGTTGAGAAGCTGCCCGGCTAGCTGAGCACCCTTGATGACAGGAGCCCACCACGGGTCGGCGGGCCGCCGTGGGAGACGTAGTAGAAGGTGTACTCGGGAGCCCCTGCCGGGGCGCCTGCCTTGTACTGCTCCAGCTGCTTCTCTAGCTCGGCGTATGTGGAGTAGGGCACCATCGTCGCGGCGGCAAATCCGTAGCCGACCACTGCACCTATGATTAGGCCGATTACAAGGTAGACGGCTATCGTCATCAGCCTGCTTTTTTGTTGCTGGCTCATACAACCTTGTCGTGTAATAACACTCTATATATGATTATACAGCAAGATTTATATTATTCCCCCTTTAAGAATTAAGGAGCTTTAACTGAGGATTCACTGGTGCTCCGGCTTGCGATTCCTAGCGCTTTTTTAACTCATGCAATACTCTGCGATAGACGACGAGGCCGTTCGCGATCCAGAGCAACTCTTCCTAATGCGAGTAGAAAGCCTCGAGAACCCTGCGCGTCGTCTTGTAGCTGAACTCCACGTTCCTGAGGGACACGCGCTCATCCACACGTACCACGGGTAGGTGTCGCCCAGCTCCGCTAGCCCCTTGATGAGCCAGTGCTCCACGCCGATCCTCTCCACCCTCCCAGAGGATGTGGTGAGTGGCTTCACTTTCAGCCTAAACACCGAAAGGGAGATAAACCCCCTCAACAACGCCTAACGGCAGGGCGGTTGGCCGCTGCTGCCGCTGAGGCGTGGCGGCCGCCGGCTGCTCCTCCCCGGAAGCCCCCTCGAGGGGCAGGCCCACTGGGCGATGCGTCGCCCCCGTGGGGCAACCCCGAGGCCGACCAAAGATGACGAAGATTTAAGGGAGCCAGTGGGGGCAGAAAAGGAGGAGCACGTACTCCGCTTTCACGAGGTCGGGGTGGTTCTCCACCAGCCACCCCGCGCCCATCCTCCCGCCCATCTCCTCGTCGGCTGTCGCCGCGTAGATGAGGCGCCCCTTGAACCTCTTGGACTCGACGAAGTCCAGGAAGACGCGGAGCATCACGGCGACGCTCAGCTTGTCGTCGAGCGCCCCGCGCCCCCAGATGAATCCGTCCTTCACCAGCCCCGAGAAAGGGTCGACACTCCACTCCTCGGGGTTGGCGGGTACGACGTCGAGGTGGGAGAGGAGGAGCAGGGATGGGCCCGGCTCATTGGACTCGGCCCACGCTACAATGCTACCCCTGTTGGGCGCGCTCTCGAGCAGCTTGTACTCGACGCCCGCTCCGCTCAGGGCCTCGGCAATGAGCTTCGCGGCAGGCGTCTCGTTGCCGGGAGGGTTAGAGGTGTCCACGCGTATGAGCTCCGAGAGCATGTCGGCGACAAATGCTACTTTGGGATCCACGGGTAAGCCTCTCGCCCAAGCGCATAAGCCTTTCGCTCTTCGAGGCTCGCTGACGCACCCAAGTGTAAAGGGAGGGATCGGGCAGTTCTCGCGTGCAAACCGACCAGTGAACTCCTTCCTCCGCATTTGAAGGATAAAGGTGCTCACAAAGGTTTTGCGACGTATAACCTCACAATACAATAAAATAAAAAGCTGGGATACCGGCTTCGCATTTTAGAAGAGGGCTGATCTGAATCTCGCGCTACGTTTTTATCGGAGGTCTTCATGGCTAGCGTAGGGAGGGTGTTGACGAGCAGCCTCAGCGACCTCAAGAAGGAGTTCCTCAGGCTTTTGGAGATGGACGAGGAGTTCCGCTACGCTGTAGCAGGCTACCTAGGGTACTCCGAGATCCTTAACGAGCTGAAAGCACTCCGCGAGGAGCAGCGGAGGATCTGGGAGAGCATCGAAAAGCTGTGGAAGGAGGTCAGGGCTCTCAGAGAGGAGCAGAACAAGCTGTGGGAGGAGATCAAGAACCTTAGAGAAAACCAGGAGAAGCTCTGGGAAGAGGTCAAGAACATTAGGGAAGAAGCCAAGAGCCTCCGGGAGGAGGTGAGGACTTTAAAAGAAGGCCAGGAAACTCTGAGGGAGGGGCAGGAAAAGCTTTGGGAGGAGGTGAGGACCTTGAAGGATGGTCAGGAGAGACTGTGGAAGTACGTGAAGGCTGGCTTCGCTGAGCTGCGGGCAACACTGGGAGCCACGTTCGAGGACTACGCCAGAGCATTCCTAGAGGTGATGCTGGAGGAGATGGGTTACTCTGGGGCGCGCGTCACAAGGGGGTACCTGCTCCGCGATAGAGAGGTCGTGGAGGTCGACGTGCTCTGCGAGAACCCCCTTGTGGTAGGCGAGGCGACTTCCAGGATCCAGAGCATCGAGGAGGCTGAGAGAGAGGCTGAGAAGCTCACGGAGAGGGTCCGCCTCGCCGAGGAGAAGTACGGCAGGAAACCCGTCCTGGCTGTGCTCGCCGTGGGCTCCGCTCCTCCAGAGGTCCTCAATAGGCTCAGGTTGCTCGCCGAGAAAAACGGCTTCAAGCTGGTCGTAGGCAGACTTTACGAGGAGAGCTGAGCCTGACCCCTGAGCCTTCACCCCTTAGGTACTTCTGCTCTCGGGGATGCGATTCTTCAAAGCAGGGAGAGCTGTGGAAAAGTTAGCGCCTTCTGCTTAAACATTACCCCGGTGTGTGGTGGTCAATGCGCGTGAGGGCTTCTCCGAATTTGCCTGGAGTATGCTGTGAATATCAATTAAAGATAACACTTTATACTTCATTGCTTATTTAATGCTTGTGACCTCTGAGCATGTATCCGCTATTTTCCTCGTTCTCCTCGTGGTAGCCGGTGCCGTAGCTCTCTGGATCCTTCAGCAGCAAATGCACTCATAGTACACTAAGGCGGCTCAGGAGCGGCTGCCCTCGAAGATCAAAGTCGATGCAGTTGAGGTGGGTTTAGACGGGACGGTTGTGCTCTATATTAGAACGCTTGACGACTACACGTCGAAGGTTTAGACCTTCTACCTGGTCGACCCGGTTAGCGACCTAGCCCTCGCGGTCTACAACTACGAGGTCACTCTGAGCCCGGGTAATGTTACCCGAGTGCTCATACCCTCCTACGTCCTGAAGGGAACACCCCTGCCGGAGAGGAGCTACCTCGTGCTGAAGACAGGGAGTGCCACCTCGCTCACGACGGTTGCCGTTGTGCCTCGTCAAGTGCTCGAGCAGGCCCTTGCCCGCGAGTTCCCAAAGCTGGCGTACAGGGCTTATGAAAGCTCCGCCAACCTCAACATAAACCACTACGTGGTGCTGGACCCTGTGAGGGCCGCGCCTGGCTCATCCACCCCTTCACCGATCCGGGGCCCCCTCTTCGGGGTTCTCATGGGCTCCGCGCCTTCGGCCCGCCCCGCCAGCTCAGGTTGTGCGGCGGGGCTTTGCCTCGGCGCCTCTTCGCCTCGTCACACCGCGCGCGGCACCCGGCGTGCGGCCGTGTGGCCGTGCCGGGAACTGGGGCCGGGGCCCGCTGGCCTGCCTCTAGGGCCCTGGCCTGTCTCTCAGGCCGTGGGTCGGCGCCTTGGGGTGCTGGCTGAGCCACTTGCTCAGCGCCTCTAGTTGTCTTTCCGCATTGCAGGCTTTTAGGAAGAGCTTTACAGAGTTGAAGGCTGCGGCCCAGTCCCTGCCCCAGGTGAGGCCGCACTTGGGGCAGCGGTAGCACCTCCTCATCACCTCTACCCCCCACGAGCCGCAGAGGGGGCAACGCTTCCCGCTGATGTTGTTCTCAGGCTGGAACCACCTAGCCCCCTCGTAGAGCGCTAGGTTCTCAAGCCGCCTCACCACTCTGAGCAAGGTCCTCTGCAACTGTGAGCCCTTCAAGCTCTCGGCCCTTGGCACGTCCGCGACGATGACGACGAGGTAGCCCTGGTCCCGTAGCTTCCTCACCAGGCCCCTCACCTCCCTGAGCACGCCTCTAACCCAGCCCTCGTTCACCTTCTTTTCCTTCCTCGACGCCTGCCCCGCTACTCTTTCAGACCTCTCCGGCGTCAGGTTCACCTTTGCCCTGAGCCTCTCCGCCAGCCTTAATGTCTCCTCCACCGTGGAGCCCTTTCCCGCTCTCCGCAACTCGTTGACGTCCCTCCTCTCCCTGAACCTCTGGACGGCTTCACTCCAGCTCTTAACCTCGGAGTAGCTGGTCATAATTGCTGCTAGTAGCCTCAGCAACGTGGTGTTGGGCGGCTTAAACACTCGCTGAGCCACCAGCTTGGCTTCGCCGTCGAAGGCGAAGGCCATAACGTACAGCCCGTGAGAGCTGTTCATGTCCACCGCTACGACCGCCAGCTTGCCCTCGCCGTCCCACCACGCCGGCTTCACCTTGCGGTGCGCTACGAGGCGAAGCCTGCCCCTAGCCGTTAGTTGCAACGTCAGCTTAACGCCGCCGAACCGCTGGACGTCCTCCAGCACAGCCCTGACCAGCGAGGGCTTCAGCCTCACCGCGACGCCAGCGCTCGGAATGCGTAGCATGCCCTTGGAGGCATCCAGCACCGCAGTAGCATCGCTTTTGCCGTGAAGCCTATCACCGCCGCTGACTACCCTTATGAGTAACGGTATTGGAGGTGGCGTGAACCTGCTGCGCCTCTTAGACTTCCCCCTCGCCTCGGCGAGCATCCTGCACCACTCCGCGGCGTACCAGAACAGCCCCTTCGGCAGCCCAGCCAGCCTCGAGGCCTCCCCGATTAACTCCTCGCTGAACCTCTCCGGCTCCCTCCTGAACGCGTCGCCGTGCTTCCTCTCGAGCTCCTCGCTGGCCCGCTCAACCGCAGAGGCAAGGCTGAAGTAGAGGCTCCGAAGCCTCATTCTCAGCTCCCTGCTCGCCTTTACCTCCCAGACCCTGTAAGCCTCGATGAACCTCTCGCCGCTTTCCCTGCCCTCCCAGCCCACGCTCCCACCTCCAGGGAGCCTGGCACGCTGCGCCCCTAGCCCTTCCTACGCCTGAGCCCCCGCACATAGTTGCGCTACGCGGCCTTATATCCCTGCGCCGAAAATAAACGCCGAAACTGAAAACACAGCAAACAGGGGGCAACCGCCGGCTCAGAGCGGCTAAGCTGGGTGATTACCTGAGGCTGATCGACTAGGCTCCCTGAGGAGCGCGGGGACCTGCTCGACGCGCTAAGCGAGTTACAAGAATCTTTCCCCGACAAGCCGGCGGAGTGGCTCTACCGCGCCGTGTACAGGCTTCTAGCCGGGAAAGTGGAGGGGGTGGGAGCGAGCACTGGCTCGTCAAGGGGCTGGCGGAGCTGGGGGACACCTACCCCCGGTACAACGTCTGGGTACACGAGGGCAAGTACCGCTGCGACTACATCTCCAGGATACGGCTACGTCCGCAAGGCGAGGATGTGCAACCCCACAGCTACGGTGATGCTGTACCGGAGACAGCTCCGGCTCCGCGCCGGATGAGCTTGAGCGCCCGCTCGCCACAGGCCACTTCCTCAGGGCTGTAGCTGAGCAGCGCGAGGAGGCCGCAGGCACGCTCGGTGAGGTAGACGTACCTCACACTGCCGACCACCGCCTCCCTGACGAAGCCCGCTGAGCGCAGCCTCCCCAAGGCGCTGGCTATGTGCCTGGTGTTGCGGGTGCCGAACGCTCTGCTGAGGGGCCTGGGTTGGCTCAGGTGCCAGAGCGTCCTTGCGAGGCCGGTCAGCTCGAGCCACTGGCCACGCAGTCCCAGACCTCGGCGCCGACCTCGACCATCACCGCTAAATGCGAGAGGGGGGTTGTAGGCGTTCACATAAGCTGTGCTCGTCGAGGCTATGTCAATGCATAGTGCTCGAGTGAATGGGGATCGTCTGCGTGCGCGTGACGCCGGCCGAAAAGGAGAGGCTGAGGGGGGAGGCAGAGGAGGGGGGCCTGAACCCCTCGGAGTACCTCCCCCTCGAGATCCTAGGCTAAAAAACTGCCTTTTTCTCTCTCCCTCTCTTTCCCCCACCTTACCTGACCCCACACATGCTGTGACCGTATCGAGCTTGAGTCCCAAGGGCGCTACCCGCGCACCCTCTCACAACCCCTTCTAACCCTTGGTGGCAAGGGAAAAGAGCGAGTCGAGCACGGGAAGAAACTAGGGAAAAGCTAAAAAATAGCATTGCTACACCCTGCAGAGATTCCTGTGTCTACTGCAAGGATTTCAACGCTTATTGGCAGGTCGTGTCCGGTGGCTACTACCGTGAGTTCTACGTCACGAGCACGGCCGTCAACCCCTAGGCCCCTCGCAGATTCCAAGCCAGCAACGCCTGGAAGCTAGCCGTATCCCGCAATACAGGAGGAGATATTGCTTCCAATCAGGAGTTCGCACCCGCTCTCCTTTCTCTCCCCGAGGCCAATTCCCGTTTTCAAAGTGCTTCTGAAATTCGTTGTAGTAAGATTTAAGTAAGAATTCTTTCTTACTACACCGTGGTGAGTATGTTGAAGACTGTGGTTTCCAGCAAAGGCCAAGTCGTGATCCCGAAGCGCGTGAGGGAGGAGCTGGGGCTTACTCCCGGCACAGTTCTCAGAGTGCGGGTCGAAGGGAAAAAGGTTATCTTGGAGCCGGTCGAGGGGCCACCTAAGGAGGTGTTCGTCAGGGCTGGGCCGAGCGTCACCGAGCGAATACTCAGGGAGGCTAAGAGCTCTGGCGATAAGGCGCAGAGGCTACTGGAGGACCTAGGTGTTCCTGTTGGCTAGCGTGGGCTTAGACACAAGCGTGATAATAGAGTACATCGACGAGGAGGGCGAGTACCACGAGCAGGCCGAGGCCGTGTTCTCAGCTATCATGTCGGGGAAGCTGGAGGCGCTGATACCCCACCCCATCTTAGCAGAGACGTTCTACGTGGCCGCGAGGCTATACCGCGAGCTCGGGGCTGGAGAGCCGGAGGCCACCGCTTCGAAACTGGTGGAGTGGCTCTACAGGCTCCCGCAGGTGAAGGTGATCGGCACGAGCTTAGAGCTGGCCCTGGAGGCGGGGAAGGTCAAGCTACGCTACAAGCTCGCCTTGACGGACTGCTACGTCATCGCGGCGTGCAAGATACACGGCTGCACCGCGCTCTTCAAGAAGCCCGAGGCAGAGATGCGGGAGAGCATCCAGCGGCTGAAGAAGGACTACATGGTAGTCTTCCTGGAGGAGTACAGGTAGAGGCCTCGACAGACAGAATTAAGCCGCCCTCGGGACCACAAAGCAAAAATCGTTAAAAACGGGTAATCAATCATGTTCCAAGGATGAGGTAATTGGCTACCTGCCGACCGCGTGAGGCCTCCCGGCCTTGACCGACCGCTGGCGGGTGCCGTTCATTCAACCACTGACCTTAAAGTAAAGGATCGTGTTAAAGAGCCGTGGATTTTGCAAGCCAGTTGACCTAGTCGGTTCGCATCGCCGAACTTTTCCGCCTGAACTAGTTGTTTCCCAGCTCCTCCACCAGTAAGTCAACAATTCTCTTCAGCTCCAGCTTTCCGAGGATGTCCTCGACAAGGCTGTGGTAGGCGCCCCTTACGAGGGCCTCGACAGCCTCGTCATAGCTGAACCCCCTTGACCTAAGGTAGAAGATCTGGTCCTCGTCGAGAGGTGCTTGTGCCACCGAATGGCTGGCCTCCTCAGGCTCGTCGGACTCTATCTCGAGGACGGGGGAGGCGTATACCTTCGCTTTGCTCGTGAGCGGCACCAGCCTCGAGATGACCCGCAGCCTGCTACCTCTGGCACCGCGGCGAGACCTCGCGTACCCCTTGTGGGCGATGTACCCGTCCCCGGCGAAGCCGACGGCTCTGATATCGAGCTCTGCCTCAGGGGCGCGGGCCTCTGCGTCCGTTACCAGCGCGAGCTTCGAGCCCTTGTTGGAGGCGAGGAGAGCTCTCGTGCTTAGCCGGGAGTTCGCACCTGCGAGGTCTGCGTGCGCTTCTAGGTGGAGCATCCGCGAGCGCGCCGCGATTATGAGGTTTTCCATGGACGCGTTCTCCCCGAGGGATGCGTCCAGGAAGATGGCTGAGGGCGAGCCCCGTGAGTCGAAGACCACGTAGCTCGCCTTGAGGCTAGCCCCCGGCGCCACGTTGATGTTCAGGGTGAGGGTCACCAGCCCTCTAGAGGATTCTGGCGAGAGTAGCAGGACCCTGAGCCCCGAGTGGCCCCGAGCCTGGACCTCGAGGTGCGCGGACAGCGCACCCTCGTTCGGCTTCGGTACGAGGACGGTTACGCTGGCGTCTGTGAGGAGGAGCCTGTGGAGGGAGTTGAGGTTGTGCTCGTGGAAGCTCAGGATCCTTAGGGAGCTTGCCCTCGGGAAGGTGGGTCTCTCCGCGACGGGGGTGGGCTTCAGTATGGTCGTGGGCTCTGCGCCTAGAGCGTTCAGCAGGCTGTCGTCCCAGCTCAGCTCTAGCGGCGGGGAGGGGTTCTCGATGTACGGATCGAAAGCCTTCCAGTCAGTGTAGTAGCGCACCGTTGGGGAGTCGGCTACCGGCTGGTAGGGCACCTTGAGTACTTCCTCGAGCTTCACCCGTAGCCACCCAGCTCCTCGAACTCCAGCTCAAGGACCCGCCGGAAGACCACCTGGTACTCGAAGGGTAGCCTCCCCAGTAGGTCCCCGACGTAGCCCAGGACCAGCATCCTCCTAGCCTCGCCCTCGCTCAAGCCCCTCGACTGGGCGTAGAACAGTGCGTCCTCGCTCAGCCTGCCCGTTGTCGCCTCGTGAACGACGGTTACGCTCTCCTCCTCGACCTCGTTTTTAGGGTACGTGTATGCCTTCGACGACTCGTCGAGTATTAGGCTATCGCACTTCACGGAGGCCTTGGAGCCAGACGCCCCCCTCGCCACCCTCACGAGCCCCCTGTAGACGGCCACCCCGCCCTGCGCGCTTATGCTCTTGCTTACAACCTCACTGCTCGTGTTGGGCGCCAGGTGGAAGACCTTGGCTCCACTATCCTTCCAGGTCGGGCCCTTCGCGAGAGTGATGTTCGCTATGCTCGCCCTGGCCCCCTCGCCCTTGAGTATAGCAGAGGGGTAAACGTAGCTGACCTTGCTACCCAGGCTCCCCTCAGCCCACTCGATTGTGGCGTTTTCCTCGAGGATCGCCCTCTTGTTGTTGAAGTTGATCAGGTTCTTGCTCCAGTTCTGGACAGTGGTGAACTTAACGTGCGAGCCCCTGTGCGCGTATATCTCCACCATGCCGTCGTGGAAGCTGTACTTCTTGAAAAGGGGCGCCGCGCAACCCTCGATGAAGTGCACGAAGCTACCCTCGTCAGCGACTATCAGGGTGTGCTCGAACTGGCCCTCGAGCTCGCTGGCTACGAAGAAGAAGGCCTCGATGGGCGCCTCTATCCTGACCCGAGGGGGAACGTAGAGGAACACTCCCCCGCTCCACAGGGCCCCGTGCAGTGCGGCGAACTTGTGGTCGCTGGGCGGGAAAACGCGCATGAAGTACCTCTTTACGAGGTCAGGGTACTTCACGAGAGCCTCGCTCATGTCCATGAGGACCACACCGGACCGCTCGAGGTATTTTTTGAAAGCCAGGTACACGGTCTCGCTCTCGAACTGGGCGGCGAGGCCCGAGAGGACCTTCGCCTCGATCTCCGGCAAGCCCAGCCTCTCGTAGACACGTCTGATCTCCTCGGGCAACTCCTCCCAACTCCTCGCCCTCTCTACGTCAGGCTGGACGTAGTGGGCGAGCTCCTCCAAGTCCAGCTCCTCGACCCCCACGAGCCAGTTGGGCATAGGTAGCTTTTCGAAGAGCTCGAGGCTCCTGAGCCTGAGCCTCAGCATCCACTCCGGCTCCTTCTTCGACCTCGAGAGCTCCTCCACCAGGCTTCTCGAGATCCTTCCCCTGAGCTCCAGCCGCGGCTTGTGCGTTATCGAGCTGACAGTGTAGTCCAGCTCAGGTAGCCCCTCGAGGACGGCCGGCCTGCTCACTCCGCGACCACCGGGAAGCCCTCAGCTTCCACCCTCCTCGCAAGCTCGAGTCCACCCTGCGCCACAATCCTCCCAGACACCATGATGAGCACTTTGTCCGGCTTCACGTACTCGATCGTCGTGGGATTATGGCTGACGAGCAGGACTGCTTTACCGCTGGAGGCCAGCTGCCTAACCTTCTCAGCCAGCATCCTCAAACCGTCTATGTCGAGGCCCGAGTCCGGCTCGTCCAGCATCACGACCTTGGGGTTGAAGACCAGCGCCTGCGCCAGCTCGAACCTCTTCCTCTCGCCCCCCGAGAAACCCACGTGCACGCTACGGTACGCGTACTCTCTCGGAAGACCCACCTCCTCCAGAGAGCTTTCCACCTTATCCTTCACGCTGACACCCAGCTTACCCGCAGCCTCTACGAGAAAATTGAACACCTTAACCCCCGGCAGCTCTGGGGGTGACTGGAAGGCGAGGAAGAGACCCCTCCTGGCCCTCTCCTCCGGCCTCAAAGCCAGCAGATCCTCCCCGTCAAGCAGAGCGCGGCCCTCCGTAACCGTGTACCTGGGGTGGCCCATGAGTGCGAGGAGTAGCGTGCTCTTCCCGCTGCCGTTGGGCCCCATGATCACTGTAACCACTCCCTTCGGCGCCGTGAAGCTGGCTCCGCGCACTATCCGCTTCCCCTCAACGGCAACCGTTAGGTTTTCAACAACGAGCCCTTCCATGCGTATCCCACCGTCATAAACACCTGACCGGATATAAAGGTTACCGGCTAGACGAGCACCCTGAACTCCTCGTTGACGAAGACCTTGTGGCTCTCGAGCTCCGCGAGCACACCTCTCCTAACCACACCGGGCAGAGCCTCAGGAGGGTATACCCCTGCGAGCCTCCTGCCCCTTAGGACCCTCAGGACCGCTAGAGCGACGAGCGCCGTTGGGTAGGTGATGTAGGTAGCGCCGGGCATGAGCTCGTTAACCTTCCTCTGGCTAGGGAAGACGACGCTCCTGGATGAGACGGCCCTAGCCCCCCCGACCTCTCCCTCGACGACCACCTTCAGGGCGAAGAAAGCGTCCTCCAGGTCCCCCTCCTCGACTGCGCGGATAGCCTCAAGCGGCCCGCTGGGCTCTCTGAGAACCTGGTAAAGAATGCTCCTCAGGGGAACCAACCGCCCCCTGACCAGTATCTTCCTGTCCTCCAAGACGCCTAGGCGGTAGAGCGCCCTCAGCGTCTCGATGTCGCTCCCTCCGGCGTAGTAGGAGAAGTCCCTTATCCTAAGGAAAGCCGGGATAGTGTAGCTCTCGTCGTTCGAGACGGAGTAGCAGCGAATCGACCCGATGGGCTCCGGGAACTCGCAGAGCGCTGAATCCGCAAACGGCTCGGACATGAAGTACCTCCCGTTCCTGTACACCAGGACGGGTGTAGCCACGTTCAGCATCTCCTCCTTGGACCACGAGATTATGAAGGACGAGCCCCGCTGGTCCTCGAGAGACATGACCTTGACCGAGTGCGCCCTGTCGAAGTCCTCGTAGGCCTCCCTAGCCAGAATGTTCGAGAGCCCCGGAGAGGCCCCCGCGTTTATCACAGCCGTCACGCCCTCGGCCAAGAACCTTTTCGACAAGGAGAGCTGCTCAGCCCTCCTCCTCTTCCCCCCGTAGCACGCCAGGTCCACGTAGCCGACCCCAGCCCTCAGAGCGGCCTCCATAACCAGGGGGTTCAGGAGAACTTCTCTCTCCCCCACCCTGACGAAGGTCGGGAGGGAGTTCACGACGAAGTCGAAGCCCTTAAGCTTAGCAGCAAGCTCGTCAACCCGGACAGCGTCCACCTCCTCAACGGGCACGCCACCACCCTCGTCGAGGCTCAGGAAGCTCCTAGCCTTCTCGACGTCCCTGTCGAGGCAGACTACGCTCTCAGCCACCTTAGTCCTCAAAGCCAGCCTAGCCACCACCGATCCTACCGCACCGCATCCAAGCACAGCAAGCCTCATAGCCGCCTAAGAGACATTCACGCTAGCCTTTTAACAATGTTTCCCCTCCCTCATTACTAGTAAGGTTCTATAGCATTGACATGCTGTGCCGAATACAAGGAAAAGCTTTAATAACGAACACTAGTAACTATCTCATGTTTAGGAGTGTATACGACGTCTCATCTAACTCTCTTAAGATAGTAACCCTCGAGGGAAAAGAGCCCGTTAAGACGCTGAAAGCTGGAGAAGACATTCTCATTCGCGTAGATGAGCACGGGAACGTGCTGGAGATAGAGTTCAGAGACCCCAAGAAAATCATATCAACTCTTCTAAAGAGCTACCTTGAAGCCCCTACAGTCTAACCAGGAAGCTAGTACTTTATAGGCGTCGTTTTCTCCCCCTGCGAAAGAGATTAGAGTAAGGTCCTTTTCACAGTAAGCCGGGATTGTGCTTGAGGATCGTAGTCGTCGGTGGAGGCTACATCGGGTTTTTCCTCGCTAAGTACTTCGCCCGTAGAGGCGACAGGGTGGTCGTGGTCGAGAAAAGGAAGCCCCTGTGCGACAAGATAGCGAAGAAGATCGACGCGACTGTATTCTGCGGGGACGCGACGCGAGTGGAGGTATTAGAGGACGCTGAAGTCGATAAAGCAGACGTGCTGTTAGCCGTGACTGGCCGCGACAGCGTCAACATCCGAGTTGCAGAGCTGGCTAAGAAGAGGTTTGGAGTCCCACTGGTGGTGGTTCGCGTAGACGAGGCTGAGAACACGCGGAAAGCGATAGAGGCTGGGGCCGATAAGGTGGTGTGCATGGACGACTTCGCCGAGTACTTTGCCAGGGTTGTGACCGCTAAAGGTTACAGGTACCTCTCGAGCTTCAATGGTGAAGCCATCCTCGAGGTCGACGTCCCGCCGGACTCTCCAGTAATCGGGCAGGACGCGCGGGAGATTGAGAGCAGGGGCGTTCGCCTGCTCCTCGCGGTCCAGGACGGAAGACCCGTGATCCCATCAAGCGGATACGTGGTCAAAGCCGACGACAAGTTGATAGTTTTCGGCAGGAAAGAGGATCTGGAGGAGTTTCTGGACTTCGCGTTCAGCGGGTGATGCTGGTGGACGCTTTGCCTGAGAGTTTGATCTTGTTCCTGGCCTCGCTCGTAGGTACCGTTATCGCCGGAAAGCTGTTCTCATGGGCTGTGAGGAGAACGCTCGGTAGGGTGAACAAGGTTCTAGGGGATGCTCTAGCCAGGTTTGGGAGCTGGGGTATATACCTCACCGGCTTCCTCTTCTCGCTGGAGCACCTGAACCTGAGGCTCGAGGTTCTCCTGATCCTCTTTGGGGCCCTAGCGGCGATGCTCCTCCTCGGCCTCAAGGACGTTTTGCCCAACGTCGTCGCCCGACACATGCTCGAGATATACAGGCCCTTTAAAGTCGGGGACTGGATCGAGGTGGACGGGAACGTTGGGAGGGTCGTGGACATCGACGACCTCTACACGGTAATCCTGACGGTTTACCACGAGAGGGTTTACATACCGAACACAGCCCTGTTGAAGAAGCAGGTTGTGAACATAACGAGGAGCGAGGGGGTAGATGTGGTGACGTCCTTCGAGGTGCCCGTGACCGGTGACATCGGCAAGCTGATCTCCCGCCTCGAGAAAACACTCAAGAAAGAGCTTGAGGAGGAGGTGATGGAGGGAGAGCCCGAGGTCTGGCTTTCAGGGATCTCTGGCGGCAAGGCGCGGCTAACTGTCAGAACCCGCATTGGAAACCCTAATAGGGTTCCGGAGGTGAGGTCGAAGATCCTACTCTCTGTGGCAAAGGTTATCTCGGAGCCGGGCTAGCCCTGCGCCTCCTCTGGTAAAGGTAGTAGAAGATCAGCCCCGCCGCGAGCCACGCGAAGCCCACGTTTCTCCCCTCCTCGTGGGACCACACGACCATTAACCACATCACCGTCGTCGATAACGCTCCCAGAAGCGCCGATACTGGGAACTCCACCCTCCTGCCCCTCACCCTGACGGGGATGTTGCCCGGCACCTTGAAGGGCCTGTACCTGTACGGATCCTTAAGCCTGAGCACAATCACCGACAGGTTGACTATGGTGTAGGATATCAGTGCGCCGAAGTTGTAGAGGTCGGCGGCGAGCCCGAGGTGGCCGGCCATCGCAAGAGCGAGCTGCACGACGGCGAATATGAGCACAGCGCGGTAGGGCGTGAGGAACCTAGGGTGAAGCTCGCTGAGCCACTCCGGCAGCATTCCCTCCTTCCCCATAGCGTAGGCCATCCTTGAAACCCCCACGATTCCTGTGTTCGTGGCGACGTAGCACACTGTCATCCCGATGAACGAGACCCATAGGCTCAGCACCTCGCCGTAGGGGAGGTGCTCCGCGACCACAGCCGCTGGATCCTTGTAAGACGCCGCGAGCCTCTCCCACCCTACAACGCCGATTGCCAGGGTTGAGAAGGCGATCGCGAAGCCAATGACCACAGCGCTGACGAACTTTACGGCCAGGGGTATGGTTCTGCCTGCTCTTCTCGTCTCCTCGGCTGTCTGGGATATCACCTCTATCCCTAGGTAGGAGGCCATCGCGAGCGTCGAGGCGTATATGAAGTCGTGCAGTGTTGGGTTAACCCCGATCATCACCTGGTCGAAGAAGGGCTTGAAGCTGGTGAGGTAGCCGAGGCTCATTATCACCAGCAGGCCTGATATGTCGGCCAGGACTAGCGCAGAGCTGAACCTCGCCGACTCCCTGATTCCCAGAATGTTCAGCGCCACGAGGATGGCTACGAGGATGGAAGCCGTCATGCCGAAGTAGGGGTCGCGGTGAAGGAGCGGGAAGAGGTGCCCCAAGTACCCCGTTGTCGCGAGGGCGAAGATCGAGCCTGTCACAATGTAGTCGAGGAGGAGGCTCCAGCCGCTTATAAAAGCAGCCAGTCTCCCGAAGGCCCTTTCAGCGAACTTCATCCCTCCACCCGCCTCGGGGATCGCGGAGCTCAGCTCGGCGTAGCTTAAGGCGGTGAGAAGGTAGGAGATCGAAGCCACAGCGAACGCTAGGGGGGTTGCTGGACTAGCGTAGGACGCCACCAAGCCGAGGGTCATGTAGATGCCGGCTCCCACGTCGGCGTAGCCGAAGCTGAAGACGCCGAGAAGGCCAATCCTCCTTTTAAGCCTCTGCTCTCCCTCCGAACCAGGCACAAAAGTGACAGTATCGTTAAGCTAAAAAACTTTAGACGATTTCGGAGAGGGAGACGGCGTGGAGGAGCGCGTGAGGAATCACGCGGAAAGCCTCTGCCATTTCGGAGCCTATGGCTGCTCCGAAGGCGGCCGCTAGCGTTTCAAGCTGCTGAACGGTCACAGGCCACGTGGCCTCGAACTAGCTCCTGTGCTTCGAGAGAGCCTCCATCTTACGCGCGAAGGTTCTCGAGACGTCGTGGAAGTAATTCGGCCTAGAAGTGTAGTAGTAAACGACGGCGGCGACGAGGTGAGGTGGGAGGTCGCGAAGGACGAGGGGAAGGGGGGAGAACATGACGGCCTCTGAGACCAGCCAGCCGGTAATCCTGTGATCGGGGTGCGCCTCGTACATCAGCCAGGGATCGGGAGCCAGCACGACGTCGGGCTTCTCCTCGCGGATCGCTCTGATCACGCGGCTTCGGGCTTCAGGCGTGTAGGGAAGCTGGATGTCAGGGTAGTCGAGCCAGTGAATCCTCGTGACCCCGATGACTTTAGCGGCCTCCTCCTGCTCGCGCCGCCTGGTCTCAGCGAGCTTACGGGGCTCTAGAGAGAGGTCTGAGGCGCCCATCGAGCCGTCGGTCATCGTAAGGTAGACTACCTCGACGCCCTTGTCGGCCAGATCCGCCAGCGTTCCCCCGGCGCCGAACTCGCAGTCGTCTGGGTGCGGCTGGGCTCAGAGCACCTTCCTTGCACCCTCAAAGGGCGCGCCGATCTCCGGGAAAGCTTCGAGCGCGAGCTCCCTGAGGGCCTGCACAAGGCCGAGCCTGGAGACGAGCTTCCTCACCCTTTGAGCGTTTTCAGCGGGGAACCCCACACGCTACTCCGCGCTTCGCGCACTAAAAGGTTTTTTGCGGTACCCCTCCTTCCTAGCACCTCAAGTGCTCCACGGATAAGGCTGTGTAGACAAGCGCGGTGATGGCCGCGTGGGGTCAGTGACAGCGCAAGCCCGTAAGCAGGCACTCCCAGCGCGGATGAGAGGAGGAAGTAGAAGATGTAAGTGTTCCTCCTCCCGTCTACCTTCACGAAAGTCATGCCCAGGCTACCGGTCGCGAAGCTACCCTGTAGCTCCCACGACTGCTGTAGCCACCTGGCCGGAGAACACTCCTGCCGCACCCGCACGCATACGAAAACGTCAGATCGAGTAATACTAACCCCTAGAGGGCGCGCGCGACGACCACTACTTCGGGGCTGAGCTCCGTGAAGGGTTTGCAAGCGTAGTCCTCGAACATCGCCCTCACCTCGAAGCCCGCCTCCCGCAGGTAGTGCTTTATCTCGCGCGGCGAGAAGAGCCTTATGTTTATCCTGTGCGTGAAAACGTCGATTTTGCTCTGGGGCAGGTCTATCACCGACCACGTGATCTCCAGGAGCGCTGCCTGGTTGTGGAGGTCGAGCCTCCAGGTTTCCTCCTTTATGGCGAGCATCGACCCAGACCTGCGGAATCTCGCTGAGGGTGTCTCGTAGTAAAGCCTCTTCTCCTGCACGCCGACCAGGTTCCAGGTGTCGAAGACGAAGAGGCCGCCCGTGTTTAGGTGAGCCCTGATCGCCTTGAGCGCGCTCAGCAGGTCGTCATCGTCGACGAAGTAGCTCATGACGCCGTACATGGCTATCGCCGCGTCGAAGCGCCTGCCGGCGCTGAAGGACCTTATGTCCGCTTGCACGAACGAGGCGTTCTGCAAGCCCCTGCTCTTCTCGCGGGCCTTCTCCACCATCTCCCGGGAAACGTCCACGCCTAAAACGCTGTACCCCCTCCTAGCCAGCTCAAAGCTGTGGATGCCCGTCCCGCAGCCCACGTCAAGCACGCTCCTCACCGGTATCGCCGAGTGCTCGCGGAACATCTTCTCCAGAAAGTCCGTCTCAGCCTTCACATCCCTGTGCGAGTAAAGCAGGTCGTAGTACAGTGCGTAGTAGTCTGTCTCACCCACGCGGTGTTAAGAGAAAGGTTATTAAAAAATCTTTACGCCCTTCGCCTGCGTATCACGCGGAGCAGTAGAGCGGTGCACGTGGCCTGGGTCGCGAGGACGTAGACGCCGCTCACCCACAGTGGGAGGTTCAGGTCGATCATCAGGCCGTAAACCGCGCCGGATAGCAGCGATCCCAGGCCGACCGCGGTGCTGAAGAAGCCGTAGGCCGTAGCTCTCACGGAAGGCTCCGTAAGGTCCCCCACCGCCGCCCTGTAGACCGACTCCTGGGAGCCGAGGACCTGCCCGAAGACCAGCGCTGAGAGAGCTATCGGCGCGAAGCCGCGCTGCAGCGCCAGGAACGGCACCGCTATCGAGAGCGTGAAGGGGAAGAGGAGCACCCAGAGCCTGTACCTGTCGTACAGGAGCCCGAAGACCAGCGCGAAGATAGCGTCCACGAACTGTATCGCGGCGTAGAGGACGGGGGGCAGCCAAGAGCCCATCTGCGCGACCTCCGGCGTTTCCGCCGCAAGGTAGAGGATGAGGGAAGCTGGGAACAGCCCCACCGCGTTCACGAAGACGGCCGCGATGTAGGCCGCAGCCTCCTTGCCCAGAGCCCGGCCCTCCCCGCTCTTCCTCTCCTCCCTCATCTCGACCGGGAGTGCGGTGGTCGACCTGACGTAGGCCAGGGTAAGCATCAGGAGGGCGTAGGGGATTATCGAGTAGAAGAACGCGAGCCTGTAGCTCGACGTCACCGCCAGCACGGCGGCGAAGAGCAGCGGACCGCTCGTTGCTCCTACCTGGTCGAGGAGCTCGTGCAGGCCGAATGCCTTGCCGCTCCCGATGCTCTTGGAGGCGAAGGATATTATCGTGTCGCGGGACGGGGTCCTAATGCCCTTGCCGAGCCTCTCAAGGATGACCAGGGCTGCCGCGAGGGCCCAGCCGAGGCCGAGCGCCTCGCTCAGGGGTATCAGGGGTATCGCGATTATGAGGCCGTAGCCTAGGAAGACGAGGGCCCAGTAGCTCTTCGTCTTGTCTGCGAGGACGCCACCCAGGAGCCTCGAGAAGTAGGATGTGAGCTCTCCCAGCCCCATGACTGTGCCTACGACAGCCGCAGACGCCCCCAGGTACTTCATGTACTCCGGTATAGTGCCCCTCGAGCCCTCGTATACGATGTCACCCAGGAGGCTTACCAAGCCGAAGGAGAGAATGAGCCTGTAAGCCTTAGCCTTTTCGCTGCCCGCCAAGCTGAACCGCCGAGGTGATAGGGATCAGTCAATAGAAATACTTTTTCACGTCGGCCGCTTCTCCCCCTCGGGCGGCTCCCACTCCTTCGTCAGCTGGGCCAGCCGCCCCAGCACCCACCCCGAGTAGACCTTCCGCTCGAGCAGCCTGCTGAGTATCGACAGAACCTCGTCGTAGGTCCTCCTGTCGACGGGGAAGGGGACTCCGTCCTTCCCGCCGACAGCGTAGGCGAACTTGAAGGGGTCAACGGGGTGCGTGACGGGGTCCCGCCAGGAGGGCGGGGTCTCGTAGACGAGCTCCGCGATGAGGGCTAGAGCTCTAACGGTCGAAGGCCCCACGCCGCGGATCGACAGGAGCTCCGCGTAGCTGCTCACACCCGCCTCGCGGGCCGCCTCAAGCCCCCTCCTCTCAGGCTTGGGCACCCCGAGCTTAGCGTACCTTTCGAGGACCCCCCTGACGTCGACCCCCTCGTAGGGCTTGTAGAGGACCAGCGGCCTGTAGCCCGAGGCTAATGCCTGGGCCTGCCTCAGGTATCCCTCGATCCTCGCGGCACCCTCCTGCGCAAGGTCTACGGCCAGCCTCCTGAAGCCCGATGCCTCCGACGCCACTGTGTTGAGCGCGAAGGGCTCCCGCACCCCCATGATCCCGGAGTGGGGCTCGTTCACGGGGTCTGTCACCCTGCCGGAGAACCAGTGCCACCTCCTGGCGAGCCTGGCGCCCGGGTTCATGCCCTGCTGGACGACCGCCCAGGCACCGTCCTCCGAGACGAAGAAGGCGTGGTGATAGAGCTGGTAGCCCGCCTGCACGGCGGCGCTGTCCACCTTAGCGACGAGGTACGAGGTCCTGGTGTAAGCGGCGGGGTCCAGTCCCAGCTCGCCAGCATGCCTCTCGAGCTCCGCCGGGGTCTCGAGGCTCCTCCTGCCCTTCCCGCCGGCAACCCTCACGCCCAGATCCGACGCGTTGAGGACGGCCTTCAGGATGCCCGTGGTCACGGTCGTGGACCCCGAGGAGTCCCAGTCCATGCCGATGAGGTTGCTCAGCGCCTGGAAGTACACCGGGTCTGCAAGCCTCTCGAGCAGCCCGCGCGGGCCATACTCGTCGACGATGAGCTCGGCGACTACAGCGGCAAGCCTGGTCATCCTTCTAAGCAGCCAGGCCGGGACAGAGCCCGTGTGGAGCGGTAGCTCCGCTACGCCTACCCTCATCTCTAACAAATGTTAGGAAATCAAGGATTTAAACCTAAGCGTAGTTCTCCGAGGCGTGTCGTGGACCACGGTCTTGGTAGCGTTCACGGTAGGCCTACTAGCAGGCACCGTGACGGGCTTCACCGGTGCTAGCGGGGTTGTAGTCGTGGTACCCTTGCTCAGCTTGCTGTGCGGCTTGACCGTGCACAGCGCCATAGCCGCTAGCCTGTTCGTCGACACGCTGGCATCTCTCACGGTCGCGTACACTTACTTCAGGAACGGGAGGGTTGAAGTCAAGGACGGGGTGATGATAGGCTTAAGCTCGATTGCCGGCGCCCAGATCGGTGCCTTTATAGCCTCAGCGACTCCCGAGTCCCGCATCTCGAGGGCCTTCGGCGTTTTCACGATAGCACTGGGAATTATGATGATGCGGCGCAGCAGAGGCCAGGGCCTGCTGTCGAAGGACTTTTCGGGGATAACCTCGCGCCTCCCGCCTACCCAGAGGGTTCTCGCGACGGTGATCTTAGGATTCGGGGTTGGAGTGATCACCGGGGTCTTCGGCGCAGGTGGAGGCTTGATGTTCCTCTTACTTCTCGTCGTCGTCCTGGGAGAGCCGCTTCACAAGGCTGTCGGGACCTCTACGCTCATCATGGCCTTGACCGCTTTCTCGGGCACCGTCGGGTACCTGGTCCACGGCTTCCTCGACGTGCTCTACAGCGCAGCCACTTCTGTAGGCAGCATATTAGCTGGAGCAGCCGCTTCCAGGGTAGCTAACAGGTTGCCGGAGCGAACACTCTCCATGGTTATGGGACTCGTATTCTTGGCCATCGGCGCGCTGATGATACTTCTAAGAGGTGGGCTGTCGTAAGGCTGAGCCGATACTAACACCCCTCACACCTTGACCACGGCGAAAGAGAACCCTTCCCACCGCTAAGTCCCCAGGCACCAGCCTCCGGCTTGGAGCCAGGGGTATTCAAGCGAGGGTAGTACATGCTGCACTGTGCCGCCGCACTGCATATTGCTCTAAAAAAGGATTTCAGCGAGAGCAGAGATATAAACCACTTTTCATAAACTTTAAGCGTTGCATATGCGCTCGGGCGAGACCTTTATCGAGGCCTCGCACCTCGTTAAAGACTACGGCTCGGTTAGGGCGATAGACGGCCTAAGCTTCGAGACCGGCGCGAGCGTCCTCGCGCTCGTGGGGCCGAACGGCGCGGGGAAGACCACCTTCGTGAAGATCGCGACGTGCCTCCTCAAGCCCACCTCGGGCAAGCTAGAGGTTCTGGGATTAGATGTGACGCGTGACTCGGGGGAGCTGAGGAGGAGGATCTCGCTTCTCCCGCAGGACGCTAGCCCCGACACGGGCGCCACGCCTCTGGAGCACGTCGCTTACTACCTGTTCGCGAGGGGCTACGGCATGGCTGATGCTAGGGCTCGAGCGAGGGAGGTCCTCGAGCGGCTCGGGCTGTGGGACCACAGGGACAAGCAGTGCCTCAGGCTTTCCGGGGGCATGAGGAGGCTCGTCCTGCTCGCCATGGCCCTAGCCCCCGACGTCGACGCGGTTTTCCTCGACGAGCCCACGTCGGGGCTGGACCCCGTCAACAGGGTGAGGATCTGGGGTGAGGTCAAGAGGATGTCCAAGGAGGGGGTGCGCGTGCTCGTCACCTCGCACGAGATGGACGAGGTGGAGGAGAACTCCGACGAGGTCGTGATGATAAACAGGGGCAGGCTCGTGGCCAGGGGCTCGCCGGCTGTGCTCGCCTCAGAGGTCTCGGGGCTGGCTAGAGTGGAGGTGACCCTTCCCGGGGAGGGTGCCTACGAGAAGGTGCGCGAGGCTCTCAGCGGCCTCACGTCGGTTAAGGGGGTATACAAGGTGGGGTCGGTGGCCGTGGCCTACGTCGAGAAGCACGCGGCTGCCGAGGCGGCGGCGAGGATCTCGGAGGCGGGGGGCGGCCTGGACGTTAAGGTGGGTAGGTGCGGGCTGAAGGACGCGTTTTTCCTGAGGGTGATGCAGCCGTGAGGGGCGCGCTGGGAGTGGCGCTACTGGTCTCGCGCAGGGGCTTCAGGGCGTGGCAAACGTACGTGAACTCAATCCTCTACACTGTTTGGCTTCTCGCCCTGTTCTACGTGCTGGGCGGCGCCAAGCTGCTCCCGCACGTGCTGGTCGGCGCGGTGCTCTCGCTCGCGCTGAGCTCGGGCTCCTCGAGCGCAGTGTACGAGGCGTACTACAGCCTCATCAAGCTCGAGGACACTTTCCTCGCCTCACCCGTGGGCATGCTGGAGTTCAGGTTCGGGCTGGCCCTCGGCTTGCTACTCCCCTCCGTGGCCACGATCCTGGCCTACTCCGCGCTCCTGGCGCTCTCGGTCAGCGCTCACCCGCTCGCCGTCGACGCGGCGCTCATCCTTATAGTGCTCGTTCCCTGGGCCGCGGGGGTTTTGCTGGGCTACGTTGTAGCCAGGGGTGACCTGAACGCGGGCCCGAAGGTGAACCTCATAGGAAACATCCTCACACTCGTGCCGCCGGTGTACTACCCCGCCAGCATCCTGCCCGAGGCTGTCAGGCCGCTCAGCTACTTGGCTCCGACGTTCAACGTAGCTGAGCTGGCGAAGATGCTTCTCGGCGTCGAAGCAGTGGATGCCCACCACGCTGCTGCGTGTGGCTTCTTCCTGGGCCTAGAGCTCGCAGCCCTCTGGGTGTTGGCGAGGAGGGTGCGCTGAGCGGCCTCAAGGCATGCGCGCACGGTGTGTAAGGTTTTTCTAGGTGCGGGTCTGTAGTGTCGTGTGCGGGAGTACTGGGACGCGTTCGTGATGCTGTTCATCGTGCTCGACTCGGTCGGGAACATACCCATCTTCTACGCTCTCACCGGCAACATGAAAGAGTGGGAGAGGAGGAGGGTGTTCGCGAAGTCCGTGCTGATAGCCTCCACCCTGCTGGTCTTCTTCATGCTTTTCGGGTACTCGTTCTTCACGTACTACAACGTGACCTTCACGGACTTCAAGATCGCCGGGGGTATCCTCCTACTCCTCCTGGCGCTGGAGGGGCTCGTCGGCAGGGTGGAGGCGGAGACGCTGAGGAGCGAGGACGTGGCAGTGGTGCCCATGGCGACACCGCTCCTCGCTGGGCCCGGGAGCATATACGTGGTCATGTACCTGGACAGCGTCTACGGGACCCTCCCCACGCTCGCCTCGATAGCGCTGAACACGCTGATAGCGTACGCAATCCTGTCGGGAAGCCACCACATAATCGGGAAGGTGGGAAAGAACACCGTGCTCGTCCTCGCCAGGATTTTCTCGCTACTGCTCGCCGTGCTCGCTGTTTCAATGATCAGGTCCGGCCTCGAGGACGCGCTCCGCGAGGTGCTCAGCCGGGGCTAGGCGATGAGCGTCCAGCTGAATGAAGAGCAGCTGGAGTTCTTGAAGGCGGCCCGCAGAGCCCTAAGCCTGAAGCAGGTTTCGCGGGAGTCGGGCCTGCGCTACGCCGTGGCCAGGAGGATCCTGCGCGAGCTCTCAGGCGTCGTAGCCTTCAGGTTCCTCGTGGACTTCCCGGTCATTAAGCTGATGCCCGCCGCGCTCCTCGCGTCGGGGGGTTGCCCGACTTGGCTGGCCTGCACGTTCGTCTCGAAGCTGGAGGGGGAGCATGAGTTCCAGCTGTGCCTGGGCTTGGCGCCAGCCAAGAAGGTCCTATGGGGAGAGCAGGAGGAGAACGGGGTCTTGAGAGGCCTCGAGCTGGTCTTCTGGGATCCCTCGGGCTTCCCGCTTGGGCGTGCAAGAAGGCCGAGCGAGGAGGACTACGCCCTCCCCGAGGAGCCCAGAGTGTACGCGCTGAGGCCCGACGTCGTCGACGCCGCACTGCTCTCGTTCAAGCTGGACGCCCCCTTCCTAAGGGTGTTCACGGCCTACGGGAGGGCGCGGAGCCTAGACGACTCTCTCCCGAACCTAACCACTCAGGCAGTGGAGTACCACTTCAAGAGGCACGTCAAGCCCGCGTGGACCGGCAACGCGGCCTACCTGCTTATCCCAGACTCCAGCATCCCAGTCCAGGTGTACCTGGTCGAGGGGTGGCGGAGCTGCGCGCTCGCAAGGGTGACGTCGACCCTCACGGGGTACCGGTTCGCCCTCCTCGACAAGAAGAGAGCCCTCATCGTGAGCCAGTTCCCCGCGCGGGAGAAGGTCGAGTTCTACAGGGCTGTTAGAGCCCTAGAGGTGAGGAACGTGTACGGCGAGCTCATAGTACCGCCAGGAGAGGCCGCGTACAAGAGGCCGCTTCTCTGGAAAAGCCTGAGAGAGGGGGGCTGGTCTCACAGCTTCGAGTGCGTGGACAGCCCGAGGCCCGTTTTCCCGTAGCCCCACGGATGGGCAGAGGGCTGAGCGCGAGCCCAAGCGCCCGGTTGCCGATTGAGAGGAAAAGCCATCTATTGAGGCCGCTGCTCAACCTTCTTTTCCTTTGAAGAGGCCGTAGAGGAGGAGCACGCCCGCCGTGTAAATGATTGCCGTGAAGTAGAGCGGGTAGTCCGGGTTCACGCCCATGAGCAAGCCTCCTATGGCCGAACCGAAGCCCCCCGCCAGCTGCCACGCGAGGGTGCTCAGCATAGTATACCGTGAGCGCTCCTCCTCGCCCACCAGCCTCATGCTCAGCGACCAGAACAGCGGGTTGCATGCGTTCATAAGCACGCTCCTCGCTGTGAAAGCTGTAGCGGAGGCGAGGAAGCTCGGGGCCCAAGCTGTGAGCAGAAGGAGGGGGATCGAAGCGGCCTGCATAAGTACGATGGCGTGTAGCGTGCCCATTCTTGAGTAGACGACCGGGGCTAGTGAGGTTGCGGGTATCATTAGGAGGGTTTCCGCGAGCATACGGCTTCCGAGCTCGCCGGCCTCCACCCCGAACTTCAGCATGAAATAGTAGTTTATCATCCACACAGACGCTCCAGCGCCGAGGGCTGTCACAGCGTTCACAGCAGAGAGGAGAACGGTATTCCTCGTGAAGGCGAGCTTGAAGCTCTTGCCACCTTTAACGTCGCGGCTCCGCACAGCGAGAAGGAGCGGGAAGCTGGCCATGGAGACCACACCGCCCGCGAGCATGAACAGCCTGTAGGCATTTACCAAACCACCCAAGGATGACGCCGCGAGCTGGGGCAGCCAGGAGAGAGCCATGCCGATCGAGCCGCCGGCCAGCCCGAGGATCTGGGATAAGGACGCCACGGAGTCCAGCATCTCCGGCGGAGTCACGTCGGCGAGGAGCGGGTTCAGCGAAACCGAGGCCAGCGCGTTTCCCAGGCCGAGGAGGGCGAAGCCAACGTACAGGGGGCCTGCCCCGTCCCCGAGCACCACTAGCGGGAAGCCCGGGGCTGAAAACGCCAAGGATGCGAGCGCTACCCTCTTCCTGCCGTGCATGTCCGCTAGGTAGGCCGACGGCACTAAGGCGAGGGCTGTTGAGGCGGACATCACAAGCTGCAGCGAGCCGACGTCCTGGGGGGAGAGGCCCAGGTGCTTGAGGTAGGGCTGAAGGACGACATTCATCACAGCGCTGCCCAGGGAAGTCATGAAGCCCAGCAATAGCAGTGCGGCGATGCTCCTGTCTATTCTCTTCAACATGTTCTCCATGCGGGTCAGCACTACATGTAACAAGCCACTATTATATAAGATTTACCTTACATAATGCTAAAAGTACAGGGAAGTGCGGGCTAAGACACGGTGCACTTGCAGCTCGGTAGGCTCCTGCTACTCGCCCTGTACAGGCTAGCCCCCCAAGGAATATACGGGAAGACGGCAGGCGCGATCGCTCCCGGGAGAGTGCTGCTCGATGTGGGTGGCGCCAGCGGGAGACTCGCCGAGAGCGTCGGCGCCAGGTACGAGCTGTCCCTGGTGCTCGACGTGGACGCCGCGCACTTTCCGCGGCGCAGCCCAGCCGGGGTCGAGTTTATCTGCGCGAGCGCCTGCTACCTTCCGCTCAGGCGCGAGTCCGTTGACTCTGCCGTGTTTCACGACTCCCTGCACCACATGGACGACCCCGAGAAGGCTATCCAGGAGGCAACAGAGGCTCTGAGGGTAAACGGTAAGCTCTACGTCTTCGACTTCGACAGGTGTGGGCTAGCGGGCAGAGCTATCCTGCTCTTTGAGAAAGCACTCGGCTTCCCCGCGAGGCTCATGACGGCCGAGGAGCTGGAGCGGCTGATAAGTGGCCTGCGGGTGCTGAGTGTGAGGCGTGGAGCGCTTTCAACTCTCACCCTCGTCGCCGTCAAGCCCTCTCGAGGAACTCCTTGAGCTCGTCTGCTAGAGATTCCTGCTTGCACTTCTCGCAGAGCCAGAGCTTCTCCACCTGCGCCTCGGAGACGCCGGCCTTCCTCAGCTTCTCCGCAATCCTCACTATCCTCGCCTGGGGGCCTATGGGCGCGCCGCAGCGCCTGCAATGGGCTTCCGGAGAGCTGGCCACCGCGATTGGGGAGCGCGCTGACAGCAGCGCGGGGTTCGCGGCTCTCACGAGGCGCACCGCCTTCTCAGGGCACACCGAAACGCAGGTGCCACAGCCTATGCAGTCCGAGTGGGTGAACAGGAGAGTGTAGCCCTCCCCGTGCCGGAGTGACAGGGCGTGGGTGGGGCAGGCCTTCTCGCATGCCCCGCAGAGCGTGCAGGCTTCAGCGTCCACCTTTACGCGGAAGAGGGGGAGGCGGCTGAGGGGGATCCAGCTGCTCTCGCCGGAGGCCAGGGGGGCGATGATGTCTGGGAGCTTCTCGCCTGAGACCGGTTTAGCCTCCTTGCTTGACGTGATGAGCTCGGCCTCGCGCACCAGCGCGAGGTACTCCTCGACCGCCCTGCCCCTGGGGCACTTAGCCCTTAGCTCGGCGGGGCAGTGGAACACCACGTTCAGCCCCAGCTGCCTGGCGAAGAGGTACTCGTGTATCCTCAGCGCGGCCACGCACGGTAGCTCAACGACGGCCCCCTTCAAGCTGCTGCTGTACACGCTGGTCCTGCCCTCGGGGCACGTCACGACAACGCCTTGGGCGCCGCTCGACTTCAGCTCGTAGAGCAGCCTTCGCAGCGCGGCAGGGGGGAAGGCTGGGACTAGTAGGAGGCCTGATGGGCAGGAGGAGGTGCACAGCCCGCACTCCACGCACTTCTGCTCCGAGACTCCCGGGGGTTTCCCGGATAGGGCGTCGTAGGGGCAGGAGCTGAGGCAGAGGCTGCAACTCTTCAGTGATGAGCACTGCGCGTCTCGAACCTCCGGCATCGCAGTGTACGTGAAGAACACCCCTAGGCCCGCCTTCAGGATCTCGCGGCGTGACACGGTCTTGCCAGCCTCTGAGACGACGACCGGTATGTACTCCGCCGAGGCCTCCAGGTACGCCTTGTGCGACCTGACGAGGCCATCCAGGCTAACTCCGGAGAGCGCCGGATCCCTCTCCGAGTCGATGTAGACTACGCGGTTCCACCTTGCACCCATCCTCCTTAGCTCCCCCCTGATCCTCAGCCAGTCCCCTGGGCTCCACGCGCCAACGACGACGAGCCCATCCAGCTCACCGAGCCTCCTCGCGAGCTCTTCGGGAGCCGGTGGGCTAGGGTACTCTGCGACCTCTACTTCGGGCACCGGCCTCACACCCCCGCAGGTGGCTGTTGCGGGGTGGAGGAGAGGATCCTCGTGCACTCCTCCATAGCGAGGTAGAAGGCGACCGCCTGGAGGCCCGCGACGACCACGAGGCCTGGGAGCATAGCTGCAGGATTAGGGATCAGGCCCACGAGGACGCCCCCGAGGATGTACGCCACCGTCAGCAGAGCGACGTGCTTGAACCTCTCTGACTGGAGGGCCCCTCCCAGCTCGTAGAAGAGCATTATCATCCCAACATCCCCCACGAAGCCGAGGATGCCGGCGAGAACGACAAGGATGAAGGGCACCATCAGCAGTGCCACCAGCATAATCAGACTCTCTGCCTGAGCCGCTTGCATCAAACCTGGGAGAGCACCCGCAGCGAGAGCAACCGCGGCAATGAACGCCGAGACGCCTGCGGCCAGCGCCCCCCAGTAGCCTATGTACAGCAGCTTCCTTGGCGTGTCGAAGACAGAGGGCCTCCACTTAGCGAGGTGCTTGCTCGAGGGGAGTAGCTTCGCGTAGATAGCGTAGAGGCTTATTACCCCGGATGCTAAGCCAAGCAGGGCTCCGATGATTAGCAACGGTAACCACGCGATTATCCTGCTCGCCAAGCCGCGAATCGAGGTTTGAGCCGTCAGGGGGATCGAGAGCAGGGCTGGGACCGCAGACAGGATAGCCACGCTAACTAAGATTCCGAGGATCGAGGCTACGAGCAGTAGCTTCGAGGCGCTGCGAAGGTCCCTAAGGCCTGCGACTAGGTGATCCTGCTCCACAAGACAGACGTGTATACTTACAATATATTCTTTCCTGGCGAGCTTTCGAGGAGGCTCGCGTAGCGGAATATCGAGTCGGGGGCTAGGGTGACGATTGCGCCGTCGCACTCCCCGGCTACCCTGAGGACGCCGGCGATGTTCGCGCCCGTGGATACTCCCCCGAGGATCCCCTCCTCTCTCGCGAGCCTAAGCATCCACTCCATCGCCTCCCTTAGGGAGACCTCTACTACGGCGTCGACAAAGTCCCGGTTGCGGGCGAGTATGTCCGGTACCGTGGAAACCGCTAGGCCCTCAATCTCCTCCCCCCGCCCTACGCCGCCTGCCACCGGCGAGCCCTTCGGCACCACTGCCACAGCCTTAACCCTTGGGCCGATGACGCTCTTGAGGTACTTCGAGACACCCACGATCGTCCCTCCGGTTCCCACGCCCATGACGAAGCAACCCACCCTGTCCCCCAGCGCCCTGTAGATCTCGGGCCCCGTGGTCTCGAAGTGCGCCCTCACGTTCGCCTCGTTCGAATACTGGGCCAGGAACACCCCTCCCCGCTCCTGGGCGACGCGCTTTGCCACGTTGATCATGTGGTCCGGGTGGTCTCGGGGGACCTTCGGGGCGAAGACGACCTCGGCTCCGAGCGCCTTTATCACCGCTACCTTAGCGGGGGAGGTGCCTTCCTCCAAAACGATGACGGCCCTGTAGCCTAGCCGCCCCGCGATCCACGCGACGCTGATCGCAGTGTTTCCGCTGGATGCCTCCACCACCGTCCCGCCGGGCTTGAGGAGGCCTCTCTCGACCGCGTCCCTGATCATGTAGAGGGCGATCCTATCCTTGTGGCTACCAGTGGGGTTCAGGTACTCGAGCTTAACGTACACCTCGCAGCCGCTTAGGGGCTCTATCCTCCTGAGGCGTACCAATGGCGTGTTGCCGATGAGATCCTCAACACTCATCACGCTACCGTGAGACTCACGGAGGATAAAAGTTTTAACCTGGCTCTGTGGCGTGGAAGTTGAGGAACCGGTGACAGGGCCTTCAGCGGTCTGAGCCCCGTGATGAGGTCTCGGGGTTTCTCACCTCTTCTGCCTTAGCGCGAGCTCGATGCGGCAGACGCTGTCGCCCCTGGCTATGCAGCTCGTTTCCCTGGCCTCGATGGAGGTCCTGTCGGCGCCCCACAGCTCCTCAAAGATGCCCGCGACCAGGCCCTTCAGTATGGAGGACTCGAAGCCCGCGACCCCCCTCATCGCGCCGCACTCGGCGCTGCCGTGAACCGTGACGGTTGCGTGCGATTCGGTGACGGACTCCCAGAAGACCTTGCCCAGCCCCATGTGACGTAGCACCTCCGACACGGCGACGAGGAGGCTCCTCCCTTCTAGCCCGAGGCCCCTCAGCCCTCGGGCCAGCTCCCGTCCATAGGCGAACGAGGCGCTGTAAAGGGGCAGCAGGAGGGACCTGCCCAGGAGCCTCCAGCTCTCCCTCAGCATCGAGCCGAAGAGCTCGGAGTCGAGAACGAGGGCTCTGCGCGTGCCCTGTAGCACGGGGAACCCCCAGCTCTCCACCGCCAGCCCCTTAGCCGGCCCTGGTGCGCTGTCCACGGCTTTGACACCCTCTAAGCCCCCGAGGCAGGCCATGAATGGCTCTAGGCAGCCCTCGCTCCTACACGAGGCGGAGAGGAGGAGCACGTCCACGAGCTCCCCCCGCGTTGTCCACAAGTTCAGGAGCTCAACGTCCCTGCCCGCGCACCGAGCTATTCCCGAGAGGAGAAGGGAGAGGTCTGCGCCCTTCTCCGCCAGCAGCAACACGAGGCGGACGTCACGCCCCGGGTAGACGACCAGTCCTGAAAGACCAGTTGCAGGCTCACCCATCGAGTAAACACGCCTTCACACAGTTTTAGGCTTTATGGCGAGCTCCTCGACGAGCCAGCTCACGGCGGTCCGCGTCCTCGCCTCCAGCTCCTCGGCAATCCTCCTTGAAGCCTCGAAGTGTAGCAGGCTTTTGAGCGTGAATATCTTCTCCTCGAAGTGGGCGAGGCTGTCCTCCACGCTCCGCCCCGTCTCGAAGCCGTAGACCAGCACCCTCAGGAAGCCGACGACGCCGAGGGCGTCGAGCTTGTCAGCATCGCTCAGGACCATCGCCTCCACGCTGAGGGGCTTCACGCCCCGGCTCCTGGCGTAGCTGAAGCTGTGGTACTCGATGGCGTTAACGACGAGCTTCACCTCCCTCTCCCCCACACCCCACTCTCTCAGCAGGCTCTCAGCGAGCCTGGCGGAGTAGTAGGCGTGGGGCTCCCCGAGCTTCCTGCCGATGTCGTGGAGGTAGACTGCCACCCTGAGCAGGTCCGCGTCAACGTTGCCCACCTCCGAGGCTATCCTCTCCGCGAACCTCATCACGCGCTCCACGTGGGGGAAGCCGTGCACAAAGTCCTCCCCTAGCAGCTCTCGGGCGAGCCTCCCAGCAACCTCCACGAGCCCCTCCACGCTGGCACCCCCACACCTCAGTTGCAAGCGACCTAATAGGTTTACTCAGCGGCAGAAGTTGCGTGTCGCGAAGAACATCTCCTCGAGCTCGGCGACCTCGCGCAGGAGCCGCGCGGAGGCCCGGTAGTTCTCCAGGAGGGCGTGGCTTTCTAGGCAACTGGCGTACGGCTCCGCCCACACCGAGATGTGGTCCTTGAAGAGCCTCTCCTGGAGGCAGAGGAAGCTCTCGTCCTCGAGGCTTCTCAAGACTAGGTAGTGCATTAGCTCTAGCTCCAGCGCGACGTGCTCAATCGGCTGCCTGGCGATGGGTGAGGGCTCGAGCCCTGCGGTCCTGTATATCTCGAGAAGGCTGCTGTAGCCCGAGCCGTAGATAGTGCGCTCGCCGTCGCGCCAGTACGTCTCGTATGGCGGGCACGCCAGGTGAGGGCAGTCGTTCACGAAAAGCCTAGTGTACTCGACGAGAAGACCCTCCCGAGGGATAGACAAGGCCTCAATCCACGAGCCGGTGAACAGCTCGAGAGTTCCTGCGTCTAAGCGTAGCTCCTGTACGCTTCTCAGCAGGGGGAGGAGTTTCACAAGCTCGTCCACAGCTCCCGAGTCGCTCGGCGTGTGGAAGGCGAGGCTGAGTACCTTGTAGACTAGCCCGCGCTCCTGGAAAAGCCTAACCTCAAGCAAAAACGAAACACCCTTCCGGAAGAAATAGAGTAAAAAAAGATATTTTTTACCAGGGTAGCTCAATCACGCCGGCGTACACTATCAGGAAGCGTGCAAGCAGGCTCTGGAGGATGAGGAGCAGCGCGATCGCTAGTAGCAGTGCTTTAGACGGCTTCTTGTAGTAGTAGAGCTGGAGGGCGAGTGGAGCGAGGAAGCCTAGGATGTAGAGCGCCGCTGTCGCGGAGAGGAGCTCCGAGAGCATCAGGTCTATTGAGGCCCTGAAGGCCTCGGTGCTGATGTTGGAGAGAGCGAAGTACAGGGTGAATGTGATGAAAGCCAGGAAGGTTGAGAGCACTCCCAGGTCGAGGAAAGCCCTCGGCACCTCCTTTTTCAGGGCGTAGGCCACGAGGGCGTAGAGGCCGACTCCGCTCGACAGGGCCAAGAGGATGAAGAGGACAGGTGTGGCGGGGCTCCTCCACAGGTGTATGCTAGTCCTGGCGAGCAGCGTCCCGGTGTAGGTCATGACGAGGAAGGCGAAAACCGCGCCGAGCCACCCTAGGGCCTTCATGGCTTTCTCGTTCGACGCGTAGGGTAGCTTCAGGACCGCGGGGAGCGCGAAGAGGCCTCCGAAGAGGAGTGTCAGTATGTTGAAGAAGACTCCGAGGGCCATCACAGATCCTAGGTTGGGCGTGAGCACCGTGTAGATGGCGGCTTCTGGCTTGCCGAGGTGGGTTATCAGCACCAGGAGCCCCAGGAGGAGGGACGCCAATCCAGCGAAGGCCGCTTTCAGGCTGAAATCCCTGTCGCCCTTGAGGTACTGGTAGAACGCAAGCAGGTAAGTGGCGACGCCCATCCCGCCCAGAGTGAGGTCTAGGACGATTCTAATATCCCAAGCGTGCTGAACCTCCATCATCCCAGCTCACCTCCTCATGGGTAGTATGTAGAACACCTTTGGCTTTGTCCCCTCCTCTTTCTTGAACACGGTTGCCGCACCGGAGGCGACCACCTTCGAGATCTCGCTGTTCGGGTCTTCGAGGTCTCCGAACATCCTGGCTCCCGTCGGGCATGTGGCTACGCAGGCGGGCAGCTCGCCCTTTGCTAGCCTGTGCTCGCAGAACGTGCACTTGTCGATGGAGCGGATGTAGGGGTCCCAGAGCCTCGCGCCGTAGGGGCAGGCCTGGACGCAGTACTCGCATCCAATGCACTTCTCCTTGTTCACGAGCACGATGCCCTCCTTGGTCTGGTAGCTGGCGCCCGTGGGGCACACCGAGACGCAGGGCGGATCCTCGCAGTGCTGGCATATCATGTGCATGTAGTACATCCCGACGTTGGGGTAGGTGCCCGTGATGTAGGTGTTGATGTAGGTTCTCTTCTTGAAGCCCTCGAGCGCGGGCAACCCCTCGTTAATGGCCCTGAGCGCCTGCTCCCTCCTGTTCTCCGCTATGCACGCCATAACGCAGGCTCCGCAACCCACGCACTTGTTCAGGTCTATAACCATCCCGTACCTGGTCATCTACACCACCCCTAAGCCTTCTCAACCCGGACAACCACCTCCTGCGACATAATGCCCCCTGCGACGGGGTCGGCTTTAACCGACGTGAGGGCGTGGTACGGCACGCCGAACTTGGTGAAGTGCAGGGCCTCGCTCGAGTGGCCGAAGTCGCTGGAGACCCAGATGGTGTCCTCCCTGATGAGCTCGGTGGGGAAAGCGATCGCCTCGACAGCCCTGCCTGTCTCGACGTTGACGAGCCTGATCCTGTCGCCCTTCTTGATCCCGAGGCTCTCGGCGACCCTCCTGTTGATCCAAGCCATCCTCTTGAAGTCGGGCGTCAGCACCGAGAGTAGCGGCTCGTCGGCCGTAGATGTGTGCGTCATCGTGGGCACGCGGCCGTAAATCAGGTAGAACGTCTGCTTGCTGTCGGCCTTGTTGATGACCTCGGGCTCGCACCAGGCGACGATGGGGTCCCAGTACGGCTGGTACCCTTTCTTGGCCTTGATGCTGTTGAGGGCGAAGCTGAACAGCTCTATCCTCCCAGTCGGTGTGAGCAGCTGACCGGCCTGGGCCTTCTGGGCCATCTCCCTCCTCAGGGTCGCGGAGTCCTTGACCACGACAAGGCCTTCTGATTCGAGCTTGGCCACGTCCAGGTTCCTCGTCGAGGCCTGAAGCCTGCGTATACCCCTCACACCGTCCTTCTCGTAGGCGTCCTTGAGCTTAGGGGCCATCGCGGCGGGGTCGGCGGCGCCTAGCGCCTTAGCCAGGTTCAGCCAGAACTTCTCGTAGTAGTCGGTGCCCAGCTTCTTTAGTATACCGACTATTATGTCAACCAAGTGCCTGGTGTCGTAGAGCGGTTGCACGGCCGCGACCCTCGTCTGGAAGCCCACGACTGGGGCGTAGGCCATTCCGTAGAGCGGGTCGTCACGCTCGAGGTACGTCGATTCCGGAAGGACGATGTCAGCGTAGAGCACCGTGTCCACGGGGTATATGTCGATCGCCACTACTTTCTCGAGCTTCTTGAGCGCCTCGCGCCACCTCGCCGAGTCGGGCGCGGTTAGAGCTATGTTCGCTGAGAAGAGGAACAGTGTAGAGACCTTGTAGGGGTCTCCCTTCTCGATGGCGTCAAGGAACCCCTGGCACGTGAATCCCTTCGACGCCATTGCAACTCCCTGCTTTGTCCCCCATATCCTCATCACGCTCTCCTCGCTCACGTCAGGCGTCGGAGACGCTGTGCTACCGACCCCGGTGATCAGCACGCCGTCCTTCACGAGACCCCCCACGAGGGCGTTGAGTACCGCTGCCGCCCGCCAAGTCATCACGCTGTTCTTGTACTTGGGATCGTGCCAGCCGGTGTCGACGGCCGCTGGCCTGGTCTTCCCGAACTCGACTCCGACCTGCCTGATCAGCGAGGCGGGGACTCCTGTGACGCCCTCAGCCCACTCGGGAGTGTACTGGGAGACCTTCTCCTTGAGAAGCTGGAAGACCGGCTTAGCTTTCTTGTCCCCAACCGTGAACTCGCCCTCGAGTGCGGGTAGGATGGCCTCCTCGTGCTTGACCGCCTTGTTCTGCGCGAGGTCCCACACCAAGTACTTAACCTTGCCCCCCTCTGTCCCGGCGGTGAGCGGTGTTCCGTCCTCAGCAACCAGCATGGGAGCGTTCGTGTACTTCCTGAGGAACTCGGCGTCGTAGAGGCCCTCGCTGATCACCACGTTGATGAGAGCCAGAAGGAAGGCGAGGTCCGTTCCCGGCTTTATGGGTATCCAGAGGTCGGCCTTAGCCGCGGTCTCGCTGAACCTCGGGTCCACGACTACGAGCTTGTAGTTGCCCAGCTTCCTGCCGGCCCGCGCGCCGTGAACGACGCTTATGCTGCCGAAGAAGTTCCTCCTGATCACGATAAGGTACTTAACGTTCTCGTAGTCCACCAGTATCTGGGAGTGAGCACCAACGCCTATGGCCGTGCTCCAGCCGAAGGCTTTCGGGAAAAAGCAGGTTGCACCCGGTATGCCGATTGCGTTCGGGGTGCCGATCGTATCCGCGAAAGCCTTCATGTAAGGCTCTAGGTACAGACAGGTCGGCCAGCCCCCGAGCATGAAGACCTCCTTAACCCTCCCCTCGCTGATGAGCTTTTTGAGGTGCGCCGCGACTGCCTCGAGGGCCTCGTCCCAGGAAGCCTCCCTGAAGCCCTGGAATGTCCCCCTCGCGGCGGGGTTGTCGCGGATAAGAGGCTTTTTAAGCCTGTCGGGGTTGTAGACCCGGAAGAGGCCGGCTTGCCCTCTGGCGCAGATCGTGCCCAGGTTCGTGGGGCCCTTTGGGTTGCCCTCGATCTTCTCGATTTTACCGTTCCTGACGCGGACGAGGATCTGGCAGGCGGCCGGGCACATCATGCAAATGTTCGGGACGAGCTTCTCGCCCTCGGCCTGCAGGCTCGTCTCCTGGCTCGCGGGCTTGAGCAGGCGTAGCGCAGGAGTACTCGTGGACAGGGTTACTGCAGTGAGCCCTGCGGCTTTCAGGAAGTCCCTCCTTGTGACAGTTGTTGTCATAACGCTATCCTAACATATTTTCATGCTTATAAATCATTGTATAACAATATTTATATAATGACATCGGTATTAGATGAGAGAAGTTAATATTTTTATATGTCAATATTTTTCAGTGCTTCGAGCCTGCAGGACAAATAAGTGGTGCTTAGCTTAGCGTGGGTGGGGCTGCTCGGCCTCTAGCCCTTTCTCCTTCTGCGCGAGATGGCGACTGCCGCGGCGGTAATACTGGCTATCATAGCCAGGGATGCTACAGCCTCAGGTAAAGCGATCGCTAGGGGCTGGCCCTGCTCCTGACGCTGGGGCGGGGCCGTGGTGTTGGCAGGTGGGGGTGGGCTGGGTAGCGTCGCGTTCCTCACCCCGAGCTCCAGCTTGATGGCGTAGACTGACCAGCGGGGTCCCTGCTGCTCTTTCTCGGCCGCGGCGACGTAGACAGTGGTGTGGTTCACGGCCATTGAGCCAAGGGTGGGGTGAGCCGGGTTCTGGGAGAGCTCGAGGATTGCGGCTACGTCGAGGGTGGTTGAGTTGAGGATGTACAAGAGGGGCTTCACGGACTCCGCGTACAGTGCGATGTAGCCGTCCACCACCGCGAGCTTGTAGCCCCCCACCGACGATTTAGCTAGCATCGCGCCGCTACTGTCTAAAACGATGGTGCCGTTGGGGCCCGTGACGTACACGAGCCCCTCCCCGCTCAGGGATACCGAGAAAGCGTAGCCCCCGATGCCCGGCCGGAGCCCAAGAAGCGGGCTCATGTTTGCCGCGATCTTCTCAACCCTCCACGTGAAGCCCCCGGGTGTGAGGGCTGTGCCGGCGAGCCAGAGCGAGCCATCGCCTAGCGCGCACGAGTACACGCCGGTGTTGGGGACCCTCGGGCTGTACGTCGCGACGAGCTTCAGGCTTTCGAGGTCCCGCTTCTCGACCCTCACTCCAGCCGTCGAGGAGTCGATGCCGGCCACGTAGAGGTACCTCCCGTCTGCCGCGAGCGCGGTCGCGTAGCCGGCGACACCGGTGTAGGACCCCAGCAGGGTGAGGTCATCGCCGAAGGAGGCCACGATCCACCTGCCATCAGGGGATACGCCGGCGACGAAGAGCCTGCCCCCGGTGTAGAGGCAGGAATAGAGGATGCTCGCGCCGCGGTACGAGTAGCTCTTGACGAGCCCCCCGCTCAGAGGGTCTCTAACCTCGATCCGAGCCGTGAGGTTTGAGCCCGCACCCGTGTAGCCGACGACGTAGAGGCTTCTCCCGAGGCAGACTGAGAACGCAGCCCCCTCCGCCGAGGTGACTCTCCAGAGAACCCGGGCTTCGGGGGGCTGCGCCAACGAGTATTGAGAGGCGAGGAGGAGCGCGAGGAGAGCGATGGCTAGGAGGGGACGCATACGAGGTACAACAACAGTAGCCGTATATTTGCTTTTAGGGTTCAGGGCAGTCACTGCTTCCGCTTCGCAGGAAAGCGATGGCCTTCTCCAGGAGCTTCCTGTGGTACTCCTCCCTGGAGGCAAGCTCCTCGAAGAGAAGGGGCTCAACACAGCGGGACAGCGAGGCCACCCTAAAACCGAGCTTTGCGTAGTTCTCCTCACCGGCGAGGTTCTCCACCTTTACTTCATCCTCGAGCAGGCTGGCTAGCTCCTCGGGGCTTGGAACCCAGCCAGAGTCGAGCCTGGCGACGAGCTCCCGGTACCTCCTGATCGCTGAGACCCCGGCCTCCCCTATGCGCCGCGCGCAGTCCGCGACCTTAGGCTCACTGCCGGTAGCCTGAAGCACGGAGAGCAGGAGCTCCCTGTGGGCTCGGCTTTCCCGAGCTATGTGACGGAGCAGGATCTGCAGGTAGCCACTTTTAACCACCTCTGATAGCCTCTCGAGAAAGGCTGCGACCCATTCTTCGAGCTCTGACAAACATTGGAAGTACTCCTTTGAGAGCCCTATGCTCATGCACCAGCTACTGTGCAAATTTATAATAAAATTTTTGCTCTGAGAACATTGACCTGCGGTGGAAACTTTGTGTAAGTATTTTGTCGCATTATTTAAGCAATATCCATAAGTTATATAGGAAGTAATAGCGATAACTGAGACGCTATGGCGACGAGGCGGGATTTCCTCAAGTTGGCAGTGGTGGGCGCAGGGGCCTTCGTGCTTGGCTTCGGTGGCGGGTACCTCTACGGTTCCTCTCGACCAGCTGCTCCGGCGGCACCTGCTGCAAAGACGTATTCCTTGTCCCTCCTCGGGAGGGATGCTGAGCACAATGACATAAACATGGCTGTTATAGACTTCTTCACCCGAGAGAACCCGAACTACAAGGTTGACTACACGCCTCTAGCTTACAGCCAGCTGTACGACAAGATGGTGCTCACGCTCCAGCAGGGCTCGAGCGCCGTGGACCTCGTGTACATGGACGACCCGTGGATACCTCAGTTCGGTGAGAAGGGGTGGCTATCGGACATCGAAGCGGTTGCCAAAGACGCTGGTGTGACGCTCGATCTGAGCGATTTCCCTAAGGTGCTGGTGGACGTGGGCAGGCACCCCTACGGAACCGGGAAGCTCGTAGCGTTCCCGCAGATGGGTAACGTGCAGATCTTCGCCTATAGGAAGGACGTGTTCGACAAGCTTGGTCTCCCGGAGCCGAAGACGTGGACCGATGTGCTGAATGCCTGCGAGAAGATAAAGGCTTCGGGGCTCGTAGAGTACCCTGTAGCCTTTAGAGGTGTTAAGGGCAACCCCGTCGCTACGGCCTTCCAGCCCATCCTCTACGCCTTCGGGGGCAAGATTATCACAGACGACCTGAAGAAGTGCGCCCTAGACTCGAAGGCTGTGGAAGCCCTCGAGTTCCTTCTGCAGCTGAAGAAGTACGCTCCTCCCGGTGTCGAGAACTTCAACACTCCTGACGTTCGCGACCGGCTTATCGGCGGAAGGATAGCGATGAGCACGGAGACCTGGCCAGGCTGGATTAAGGACTCGGACAACCCGGCTGTAAGCAAGGTTCCAGGCCTGCTAGCCTACACCGTCACCCCGGGCGAGCGCGCGAGGCCTTCACCGCTACTAGGAGTGTGGTACTGGGGCATAAACGCGGCGTCCAAGAACAAGGAGGCCGCGCTCAGCTACATTCTCTACACTACTAGCGCGAGGATGCAGAAGCTGATGGCGATATACAAGGGTCTGCCCCCGGTGAGATCCAGCGTCGGCAACGACAAGGAAGTTGTAGGGCTGAGGAGGTGGGTAGCGGTCCAGGTGAGCAGCCTCCAAACAGCAGTGCCTAGACCCAGAACACCGCTGTGGTCTAAGGTTGAAGACATCTTTGGCAGCTACGTCAACCAAGTGCTAGCCGGGACGATTAGCCCAGCCGACGCTGTCGCCAAGGCCGCTGCCGAGATAGACAAGGTCCTGGCTGGAGGGTAAAAAAGGAGGGGGTGGAGAGGCCCCTTGCGCCAAAAAATAGCTGTTTTTCTAGTTCTCCCCTCTCTCCTGCTCATGCTTTTCCTGACCGTATACCCGATATTCGGCATCTTCTACTACTCGCTTCACGCCTACAACCTGATAACCGGCGAGTTCAGGTTCACGGGTTTAGGTGAGTACGCGAGCCTCCTCCGCGACGACGTGTTCGTGGTGAGCGTTAAGAACACCGTTCTCTTCTCGCTGATGGCCACTTTCGCCCAAACGCTCCTGGGCTTAGGGATTGCGGTCCTCGTTAACCAGAAGATCAGGGGGAAGAGGTACCTGGTTCCGCTGATAGTCCTGCCCAACATGTTCTCCGTGGTTGTCGTCAGCTCAATGTGGAAGCTTATGATGGACTACGATACGGGGCTTCTCAACTACATCCTACGCTTCCTCGGTTTGCCGCCCCAAGCCTGGCTGACGAGCTTTAACCTCGCGCTACCAAGCATCGTGCTGATAGACACTTGGCAGTGGACACCAATCTGCTTCCTCATATTCTACGCGGGCCTCCAGTCCATACCCAGGGACCTCTACGAGGCTGCGATGCTCGACGGGGCATCCCCTCTTCGGACGTTCAGGAGCATCACGCTTCCGCTTCTAAAGCCGTACATAGCTTTGGTGCTACTCCTCAGAAGCATCGACACGTTCAGGCTCTTCGACAAGGTGTACCTTCTGACGGGTGGGGGGCCTGCGTACGCCACGGAAACTGTGTCCCTCTACGTGTTTAAGTCGGGGCTGATCTTCTGGGAAATCGGGAAAGCCTCCGCCGCATCCTTCTTGATGCTTCTCATAGTGCTCGTGCTAAGTGCGCTGTACGTGCGGGAGGTGATTCTCAGATGAAGGTAAGAGTTGAGAGCATGGCAGTTTACCTCGGCGTAGCACTGATACTCCTGTGGACGCTAACGCCGATTTACTGGATTGTTAACGTTTCGCTGAGAGCGGGGCTTGAGGTCTACGAGGCATTCTCCCTTCGCATAACGCTTGAGAACTACGTGAAACTGTTCCAAGAGGGGTTTGAGCGCTACCTCGTGAACACGATTTACCTCGCCTTCCTGTCCACGGGGATATCCGTCCTTCTCGCGGTTCCAGCCGCATATGCTGTCTCCCGGCTGACCCTGCACGAGCACTTCAGGCGCGGCTTCCTAGCTTGGACGCTCTTCGCAAGGACGATCCCTCCTATAGTCCTGATACTGCCCATATATGTGATGTTCGCATCTATGAGGCTTCTGGACAACCTGAACGCGGTGGCTCTAGCGTACCAGATTTACACGCTGCCGTTCGCAATATGGACTCTAATAGGCTTCTTCAGGGCGGTGCCAAAAGAGGTGGAGGAAGCCGCCCTCGTCGACGGTGCGGGCACCCTGACTATACTCGCTAGAGTCATGCTTCCAATG
Source organism: Infirmifilum tikiterense (assembly GCF_054696565.1). The sequence goes on along the minus strand of NZ_CP182482.1, from coordinate 1,263,863 downwards.
GTTGCACCAGGGGTTGTGGCAACGGCTATCTTCTGCCTTCTCATGACTTGGAACGAGTTCCTCTATGCTGTCATCCTTCTGCAGAGCTTGAAGAACTACACTGTGCCGCTGATTATCGCTAGCTACATCTCGGAGTGGGGTGTGAAGTGGGGCGAGATGGCTGCTGCCGGAATCATCTCATCGCTTCCAATGTTGCTCTTTACAGGCTATGTGCAGAAGTACCTGGTTCTAGGTTTCATGAAACAGTAGCCTCGCAACGTACTTTCGGTGCATCAAGCTTTTCTGCGAGTACTCGGTTGATTAGCTCGAGTAAGCATGGAGCGATCGAGAACAATTTTAGTCATGTGCGGAGCCCTTCTCATAGCAGTTGTTGCAGTAGCAACTTTATATCTCTACCCTTACCATCCACATAGACCTCCGTTGGCGAACGAGTCCAACTACACCGAGAGCAGCCTCCAGGCGGTCGTCGCTTCAAGCAACCTCTTGGCCGCGAACCTCTACAGGGACGTTGCCCTCAAAGAGAGTGGCAACGTGTTCATCTCACCGTTCAGCGTGTACTCCGCGCTGGCGATCCTCTACGAGGGGGCCAGGGGCAGCACGGCTGAGGAGTTCAGGAGCGCGCTAGGCTACCCCAGCGTCGAGGTTTTGAGGCCCAACTACGCCCACCTCTACAACTCCCTGAACAGCGTCAGTGGCGTGGAGCTCGCGACCGGGAACGCGCTCTGGGTCCAGAGGGGGTTCGACGTTCTACCCGAGTACAGCAGGGTGGTTGAGGAGTTCTACGGAGCCAAGGCGGCGAGCCTCGACTTCGCGGGGGACCCCGAGGGCTCCAGGGTTACGATAAACAGGTTCATTGAGGAGCAGACCCGGGGGAGGATCAAGGACCTGATACCACCGAACTTCATAGACAGCTGGGTCAGGCTTGTCATAACGAACGCGGTGTACTTCAAGGGCTCGTGGCTCTACGCCTTCGACAAGGGTAAGACCTCCCAGGCCAGCTTCAGGGTCTCTGCGGACAGGACCGTCAGCGTGCAGATGATGTGCATGGAGCCCTCCGGGAAGGAGTTCATGTACGCCGACCTCGAGGACGCGCAGGTGCTTGAGCTACCCTACGCGGGCGGGAGGCTGAGCATGGTCATCATCCTGCCGAAGGGCGACCTCCGCGAGCTCGAGAAGGGCCTAACGCGCGAGAGGCTTGAGAGCTACCTTTCCTCGCTCAGGCCGGAGAAGCTGGACAGGATTTGCCTGCCCCGCTTCGAGCTCGAAAGGAAGTACCTCCTCAACGAGAACCTGCAGAGCCTCGGCTTGAGGAAGGTCTTCCAGGGCGATGAAGCGGACCTCTCGGGCATCGACGGGAGGAGGGACCTGTACGTCGCCTGGGTTATCCACCAGACGTATGTCAGGGTGGACGAGGAGGGAACCGAGGCCGCCGGCGCGACGGCGGTCGGCGTAAAACTCACGGCTTACATGCCGTCGAAGACCTTCGTAGCGGACCATCCGTTCATCTTCCTCATAAGGGACAGGGAGACGGGGCTCGTGCTCTTCATCGGCAGAGTAGTCGACCCCACTTCGAAGTGAGCCTTCAATCCCGGGGCACAGAGGAGGCGCGCCGATTACTCCGGTTTATCACAGCACAGTGTTTTTATTCTCCCCTGTCCTTTAGGCTCGGTGGTCTGGTGACAGGGAAGGCATTTTACGTGACGACGCCCATATACTACCCGAACGACGTGCCCCACATCGGGCACGCCTACACGACGGTCCTGGCGGACGTGCTGGCCAGGTGGTACAGGCTGAACGGCTACGACGTGTTCTTCCTGACGGGCACCGACGAGCACGGCTTGAAGCTCCAGAGGGCCGCCGAGAAGGCTGGGAAGACGCCGAAGGAGTTCGTGGACAGCATGGTCCCGGTGTTCAAGAAGTACTGGAGCCTCCTCGAGATAGAGTACAGCAGGTTCATCAGGACCACCGACCCTGACCACGAGGAGCTCGTGAAGAAGGTCTTCCAGAGGCTGTACGAGAAGGGCTACGTGTACAAGGGCTCGTACAGCGGCTGGTACTGCGTCAGCTGCGAGAAGTTCTACAGCGAAGGCGAGTACGTGGAGCAGGGGGGGCAGAAGCTCTGCCCCATCCACAGCAAGCCCCTGGAGTGGGTGGAGGAGGAGACGTACTTCCTCAGGCTCTCGGCCGTGCAGGACGAGGTGCTGAAGACCATCGAGAGCGGCGGAACGGTCTTCCCCGAGGCTTACGCGAGGGAGGTCGTCGGGAGGATCAGAAAGGAGGGGTTGAGGGACGTCTCCGTCGCCAGGCCGAAGACAAGGGTTTACTGGGGCGTCGAGCTCCCATTCGACAGGGACTTCGTGGCCTACGTGTGGATAGACGCTCTGCTCAACTACCTCACCGGGATAGGCTTCATGAGGGATGATGACAGCTTCCAGAAGTACTGGCCCGAGGCCCACCACATCATCGGGAAGGACATCCTCTGGTTCCACAGCGCCATATGGTTCTCCGTGCTCAGAATGCTCGGCCTCGACCCGCCGAAGAGGCTCATCGTACACGCCTACATCGTCAACAGGGGGCTGAAGATGGGCAAGAGCACTGGGAACGTGGTGATGATCGACGACCTCCTCGAGAGGTACAAGTCGGCCGACGCGGTCAGGTACCTCCTGATGAGGCTCCTCAACCTGGAGAAGGACGTGGAGTTCGACCAGAGCCTCCTCGACAGCATCTACAACGGGGAGCTGGCCGACACCTTCGGCAACCTCGTCCGCAGGGCGGGCGTCCTCGCCCTCCGGAAGCTCGGAGGCAGAGTCCCCCGCGCCGACCCCGACCCCGGCCTGGCGGAGCTGGCCAGCAACACAGTCAAGAAAGTCGCGGAGCTCATAGCAGAGGTCAAAGTTTCGGAGGCCCTCACAGCAACCTTCGACCTCCTCAGGGAGGCTAACAGCTACATGAACAGGACGGAGCCCTGGGCGCTCGACGACCCCACGCGGCCCCTATACAACACCCTGGAGGCGCTCAGGGTCGCGACAAACCTCCTCTACCCCGTCATGCCCGCGACGGGCGAGCAGGTGTCCAGGGCCTTCGGCTTCCAGCTAATCCCTCCCGCCGAGCTGGCGTTCGGCCAAGTCGAGGAATACAGAGTCACGGAAGCCCCTATACTCTTCCAAAAGGTCAAATAGCTGGAGCTAAGCTCCTTCTCCTCGGCAACAGCGAGACAACAGCCGCGAGCACTGCTGCTACGAGCGCGAGTAGGGCTAGGGCGGTCTCAGCTAACGCCTGCGGGCTCCCGGGAGAGCCGAGACGCTCGGGGGACTTGAGGACGTTTGTGTCGACGAGCTTCAGCGAGGTGAAGCCTTTGGCGCTCCTTGTGAAGTAGATCGCGTCCTCCCCCTCCCAGCCGAGGTACTCGGAGAGGACAGCTATGTTCTCGGTTCCCATGGGCGACTCCTCGAACTTTCCGCCGTGAGAAACCTCGAGCAGAACACCGGTGCCCCTCTCCCAGACAAGGCGGCCATAGGAGAAAGCGGCCACCATGAGAAGCCTGCCTCCGAGCTCCGCCACGGGAAGCGTGTCAACGCGCGTGCACTTGAACAGCGTGAGGTTGCTGGCCTCCGTGACGGTGGTGAAACGCCATGGCTTCCGCTCAAGCCCCGTCGAGTTGAACAGCGAGAGCGGAGTGTAGTTGACCACGACAATGTTCCCAGATCTGGCGACCTTGAACTCCGGGGGCATAGACGCGTAGTAGCCCTTCAACATCCCGAGGAGGTTGCTCGTCGACGCATCGTCGAGGCACTCGTAGCGGATCGACACTACGCCGTATGGGAGCACGTAACCGTGGACGAGGTCTGTCGGCGGGACGACGACGCCTCCCACTGTGATGCCCTCTCCGGGCTCCACCCTCGAGAGGTTTACGCCGACAATGGTTGCGACGCCGCTGCCCTCGAGCCCCGGCGTGATCTGCGCTATCATCGATGCCACGTGCGCGAGCACGACCGTGTAGCTCTGCGCTCGGGAGCGCTCCGGGAGCCAGAATAGCCACTCCCCGATCAGGCGGCCTGCCTCGTCGTAAACCCCGTTGTCGACCCTGGAGACGTAGAGCTTTCTCGTCACGTTCAGCGTCTCCAGGCGGGCCAGTAGCAGGCTGCCGTTGCGCTGCCATTCAATGCCCTTCAGGATACTAAATCCCTCTGCGGGCGGGTAGCAGGCGAGCGTCGCGTTCCTGAGGATTAGGGAATATCGCACGGTGTAGAAGCTGGCGTTTGCTCCCAGGATATCTACTCTGACCTCGTCTGAATCAGCGCTAACGTCGCAGGCCTCGAGCTCTTCCCCCGTCGAGAAATTGTAAAGGCCGATTACGAGCTCTATTCCAGAGCTGTGCTTCCCGACCTCACCTAGCGCCTCGTTGCGTATCCTCCCCTGGTCATCGCACGTAGTTATGTTATAGACAAGATAGCTGCCCGCGGGAATGGCTCGTGCCTGAAAACAGGAGAAAACAAGAGTAGCCACAAGGATCAGCGCAAGACTCGCTGACAGGAATCCCTGCACCCTCATTGCTCTGTTAAATACACAATCAAAACAAATACAAAAATATTTCTTCTTTGAGGTACAAAGCTATGCTACTACCGCCAGGCGACGTGTACGTGTTCGACGTCGACGGGGTGCTCGTGGACGCAGCTGAGAGGCTACGCGAGGCCCTCCGGAGGCTCGGGGTCTCAAGCGCCTCAGCGCCCGGGGAGCTGGAGCCCCGGCTCAGGCAGAGGTTCTGGGAGGTGTTCCTCTCGGAGGAGCTCCTCGCGCTCGACAGGCCTCGCAGCGTGGGCATACAGCTGCTGCTCGACCGGCTGGGCAGGGGCGTGGTGCTAGTGCTGACGGGGAGGCCGTACAGGCTCTACAGGGCTACCCTCAGGGAGCTCCAGGGGTTCGGCGTCCCGGTTGACCGTGTGGTGGTGAGCATGAGGCCGAGGGGCGACAGGAGGAGGGACGTCGAGTTCAAAGCGAGCGTGCTCGCGAGGATCCCCAGCGTGGCCGAAGTCCACGACGACGAGCTAGAGGTACTCGAGGCCGCGAGGAGGCTGCACCCGGAGGCGAGGCTGTTCCTGCACCGCGGGGACTCGTACGAGCAGGTCACCTAGCGGCTCGGCGGCAAACCGGCCTCCTCACCTCTCGAAGAGGTCCCCAGGGCTTCATCGCCTGGGATTAAAACAGGTAATAGCTTTTAACCGTCCCCCCTGGAGAGAAACATAGGACGGCGTGATGAGCCTGCGGCCCGCGACCTCTACGGGATGAGCTGTAAGCTGTTGGCTGACCTCCTCACTCTACGCCTTCCCTCCTGAGCTCCCTGAAGTCCACGTTCCTCAGCCCCTCGATGGGGGTTCTGGGCGCCACCACGAGGACGCGGTCTCCGCCCTTGAACAACTAGGGTATGCGGGCTGAGCTCCAAGGGTCTACTCCAACAAAGGGGTCGTCGAGGCACAGGAGCTCCAAGTGAGGGGGCGAGCACGGCTACGGACTGAGCCATCCCCTGCATGCCCATGGGTAGCTTCCCTAGCCTCGCAACGTGAAGCTACGCGCCGCCAGTCCCGGAAATCACCCTGACGCCTAGCTTCTGCGCAGCCTGCTGCGCCTTTGGGTCGGCGAAGGGCGTGACGATCACCAGTTTTGGCTTGACGCCCGTCTTCTTCTCGTAGAGCCGGGCGATGCGCCAGAGCTCGTACACGTCTCCCCGCGAGACGCTGGACTTCACCTCGACGAGGATGTGCTCCTCGTCTCTGACCACGACGTCTGCCTCGACTGGTGAGGGGTGCCCGTACACGAAGCCCTCCTCGTCGTAGGAGACCCACTTCTCAACCCTCTCGCCGAAGCTCCGCAGGATGTCGGCCATGGCCCGGCGGAAAGCCTCCTCGCTCATCAGCCCCCACCTGGCCCCGAGCGCCGAGATCGTCCTCTGGAGCTCGCGCATGGCTACGGTGTGCTCCGCAATCACCTTGCTGTGCTCCGCGACCTGTTCCTGGAGCGCCTTTATAGCCTTAGAGTGCTCGGCAACCTGCTCCTGGAGGGCTTTGATTGCTTTTGTGTTCTCGGATACCTGCTCCTGTAACGCCTTTATGGCTTTCGAGTGCTCCGCGACCTGCTCTTGGAGCGCTTTAATTGCTTTCGAGTGCTCAGCGACTTGCTCTTGTAGTGCCTTGATCGCTTTGGTGTTGTCGGCAACCTGCTCCTGCAAGGCTTTAATCTCCCGTTGAAGGTCCCGGATGGCGCGCGTGTTCTCGTCTAGCCTCTCCAGCACCTCGCGCATACCCAGGAGGCCGGCTACGCTGTAACGGAACTCCTTGTCCTCCTCAAGCAACCTGAGGATCTCCGCTTTCAGCGCCTCTCTGCTCAGCATTCCCCTGTTGAAAAGCGGAGCGGCTCGCTTATAAACATGCTCGCTACTACATGCAAGCACGCCGCGCTCTCTGAGACACCGGGTGCACTTACGGGCCGAGCTGGAGGCCGGGGCTGTCGAGGAGAGACAGCTTAAACCCCCGGGTATGGGCTCGCCTGTGGGCTAGCTTGGCTGGGCAGGGAGGTTCCCCACTACAGGTGTGAATTCTCCAGGATATTCTTGAAGCGTGAGTGCCTAGGAGGGGAGTCGGGGGTGCCATGTAGGTGCGAGTTCTTGCAGGCAGCTTCAGGAAAAACCTGCCGTGTTCCCTCTCTAGCGCTGTAGTTTAAAAAGCTAGGATTTACGGGTCTTATGTTAGTAGCGTTAGGCTTCTTCGGTCCGCCGAAGGCTGAGAGAGAATGGCAGGTTAGTGGGCTACTCTCTGTGGGTAGAGGGCTCCTCGACGAGTAGAGCTACCACAGCAGTGTTGGCGGCGCCGAGGATTGCCGCAAGCAGGAAGGGGTACGCAGGCCCCTCGCTGTAGAGAAGACCCGCCAGGGCCGAGGCGGGTATGGAGGCAAGCAACCTGAGAGCTCCGACCGCTCCCATCACTCTGCCGCGGGCTTCCCTGGGTGCCAGGTCTGCCAGCATTGCCTGGTAGGCTGGGTTGAAGAGCGAGGCCCCCAGCGAGAAGGCTGTGAAGGCGAGCGCCATCTCGAGCGTGCTGCGGCACTGGACGAAGTAGATGGTGGCTGGGACCCAGAGCGCGTAGGCCAGCAGCATAGACCTACGCCTACCTATGGAGTCCACGAGGAGGCCGAGCGGTATCCCGGCTACGAGCGGGACCGCGAAGAATATCGAGCTCAGCAGAGCCCACTCAGTCTCGCCGATGCCGGCGACGCCGACCACATAGAGGGGCATGAACCGGAACATCGACTCCTCGAAGGAGTTCACCACGAGGGCTACCGCGAGGGGCAGGAGAGGTGCCTGGACGCCCTTCGGCGTCGCGATAGCCCCTTTCACCGAGGACACGAGGCGAGCGGAGAGGCTAGGGGGCTCGGGTGCGCGTACCAGGGTTTCCTCAAGCCAGAGCGCCCTCACGAGCCCGGCTGAGAGGGCTAGGAGCGCTCCCAGCGCGTAGACCAGCCTCACCCCTTGAACGAGCCCGCTCCTCTCAACCAGCAGGGCCGCCGAGATGGGTGCGAACACGGATAAAGCCGCGGGAAGCGTGTCGACCAGCGCGTATGCCAGCCCCCTTCTCCCTGATGCAGCCGAGTCGGCTGTGAGCGCCTGGAGAGCTGGAAGCGAGAGCGAGGAGAACGCCCCCACAAGCGCGACGCCCACCGCGGCGAGCCACCAGCACGGGGCAGCTGCGATGACGGAGTACGAAAGCGCTACGCCGAAGGTCGCTAGCACGGCGACCTCCTTCCTCCCGCGGCTGTCTGCGGCGTACGCTCCAAGCAGCCTCGAAACCAGTACGAGCGATGACGCGAGCGAGCCAAGGAGCCCTATAGCCAGCGCCGGCGCCCCGAGGGCCTGCAGGTAGAGCAGCTCGTACGGGTACGCCATGGACTCGGCGAAGTAGGTTAGCGAGGCAGTAGCGCCGAGTACGATGACGTTGCCCTTCAGCCCGGAGAGGTGGCCGGTTCGACGATCTCTGCTGGTGGGCATAGCGTTACACCACATGGGAATCAGAGCACGAGTAACCATCATTTATGCTTCAACGTGGGCTGTGGCTGTAGAAAAAAGTCATTCGAGGCTGCTTATAATGGTTCCGTGCGGGCACGGGAGCTACCCACTACTTACGCTGTTAGGAAACTGCAACCCCAGTTGCGTCTGCTTGCCGGATTTTTCGGTATATTAGGAGTTTTCTGATTAAATTAACAGCTTTCTCGGGGTTACGTTTTAGTATGACGCAGGTATAAGTTAATAAGCTTTAACAGAGTTTAAAGAGCGGTGGAGCAGATAACTGTTCTTTTCGGTGGAGCGGCTGGAGACGGCGTGAGGAGCCTCGGGGTAACCTACGCACGGGTGTTGTCGAGGTGGGGCTGGCACTCCTTCGTCTACGACGACTACCAGAGCCTGATCAGGGGTGGGCACAACTTCTCAATAGTCACGTCCAGGAGAGGTGAGCGCGTGTTCGCCCACTGGGACACCGTCGACGGCATCGTAGCACTCAACCAAGACACAGTCGACAGACACCTCGGAAGGCTACGCGACAGCGGGTTCATGGTCTACGACTCCGACGCGGTCAAGAATCCGCCAGGCAAGGGGCTCGCGGGCGACTACTCGCAAACTCGCCTCAGGGAAATCATTGAGGAGAGGTGGCTGTAGCTTAAGCCGAGCCTCCGGGCACCGAGCTCGGCGTAGACTGAGATAAGTTTATATGACGGCTGGATAAACTCGATGTGATAAACAATGTCAAAGCCTTTTGGAGATCTAATATATACGCCCGAGAGGGCGGCTGGAGAGGCTGTCAGCAAGGTTGAAACGCACACCCCCAAGATAACCGCGCCGGACAAGGTTAAGGCCAGTGAGGAGTTCCAGGTCACGATCACCGTTGGCCCCCATCCGAACACCGTCCAGCACTCAATCAGGAAGATAAAGGTCTACTTCGCGGAGGAGGGGAGGCCCTTCAACCCGATCCACCTAGCCACCGTAGAGCTCGAGCCCGAGTACGCTGAACCCAAGGTGACCCTAACCGTCAAGCTGAAGAAGAGCGGAACCATATACGCTGTAGAGTACTGCAACCTGCACGGCCTGTGGGAGGCGAGGAAAGAGATAACAGTTGAGTAACAAGGAAGCACCCTAGTTAAATTGCTTCTTTAGGCTTCCTCCTTTCATCCAGGCCCCCTTAGTCATCCGCCCTTCACAGCCTCGCTCCGAGGCCCGCTCCAAGGGACTTCCGTAAGCTTTGCCTCCAGGGCACCTCATCTATGGTTGCTCTACGCGGCGAGGTTGCATCACACCACCTTATAGCTCCTCCGCGGTTCACAGTACAGGCTTTGACAGTACAACCTCCCTTTAACCTTTCCTCAATCTGTGGGGAAAAGAAGGGTTGGCTTGGATGCGGGTATGCCAGGGGGCTGTTCAAAGCAACGTTGGTGGGACAGGCTAAGTTCAGGCAAGACAGGCTTACATTCAGCTCCTCTGTACGCCCATGGTGTGGGATGAAGATGAATTCTGGGACCTCTGTGCAGGCGTCTATGGCCAGCAAGCTTAATTGCGCCGCTCACGCGGGCACGGGGACCAGAGACTCTCCCGAAACGCTACTTGACCTGCTTTTACCTTCAAAAAATAATATTAACCCTCGGTCAGTCAAAAGGAGAGGTACCCCCTTCTCAGCGTCTTGAATAGGCTTAGGGGAGGACTCTGTGGGACGTGGGGTGGTAGGCCTTGAGATTGAGGAACATCACACTCATCGCCGTTGCCCGCTCCTCCCAGATGTTCGTGCTAGGCTTCCTCACGTGGTACCTTCCCATCGCGATAGAGGGGAGCTCGGCCTTCCCGCGCTGGGTCTGACGTACTCTGCCTCCTGCGCTCTATCGGGGTTCGCAGGGCTGGTGGGGGGAGCGCTGAGCGACAGCCTGGGTAGAAGACCCGTGATCGTAGCCGGCTCAGCGGCAATGCTCCTCGGTGCCCTGCTGGTGGCGTTAGCGCCGCTTTGCGGCGCGGGAGCGCTCGCGCTGTCCGCGTTGCTGCTCTTCGGCCTCCAGCACCTCGGTGACGCGGCCATGGACTCGGCGCTCTACGAGTCCACGGGGGAGGATTCTCTGGGCAGAGCTCTCGCCGCGGTGTTCGTGGCAGGCGCCCTCTCTGGATCAGCGGGCTCTGCAGTACTTGGCTTCACCACTGAGCGCGACGCGGCGCTCGCAGGAGCGCTTGTGCTGGCGGTAGCGCTCACCTGTTTCGTGTCGAGCGCTCTCCTAGAGGAGACTGCGCGGGGGAGAGGTGCTTTGAGCGTGCGGGGGAGCGTGGAGCGTGCTGCCGAGTGGTTCAAGTCGATGGGCAGTGTACCTCTCGCGGTTCTCTCCCTGACCGTCCTGATGGCGGTGGAGGTCGACTCTACCCTAAACCTTTACCCCGTGTTTATGAAGGAAGTGCAGGGCTTCGCGGAGAGGGAGGTGGGCTTGGTTTACGGGGCGATCCCGGTGATACAGGCCCTTATTTACCCCCTCGCCGGCGCCGCCGTGGACAAGCTGGGGACTCCGAGGGCTGCGTGCGCGGCACTCCTGATTCAGTCAGCCGGGGTAGCTGGCTTCGCAACACTAGGGCGTCCCTACGCGGCTCTGGCGCTTCTAGCGGCTTCTGCTGCTGGGGCTGTGTTCAACCTCGCGTACAGGGCTATGGTGGTTTCAAGTGCCTCTGCTAGTGCTAGGGGCACCACTGTGGCGCTCGTGTACGTAGTGTGGGACCTCGCGGCGGTGCCCGCGCCTGCCCTGGGAGCCATGCTGTATACCCTTGACCCCAGGCTCCCGTTCTTCCTGGCCTCCTTTACCCTTGGATTGGCGGCCATCATCGCACAGAGCGCTGATCGCAGGCATGTCAATTGAAGCTACTTGCTGATGTACATGCTACCCATTAAGTATGAGCCTGTAGGCACACCCGATGAAGAATTTCAGAATTTCGCGCCTAAAACTGCGTACCAGCCTCCATTAGTATCGCAAGAATGGGAACCTTCGCTGCGGCGCCCCCTTGGACCTGAGATTATGTTTTTAAGATGCTGAGCGGCTTCCTTGAAAGCTTTAATGGCATGCAAAAAAGTTTAATAATACTAATGAAAGTTTAGTATTTGTGAAGTGTGACCAAGCTTTTGCTGAAGCATTGTCAATCCTTCTCAGAAGAGGGTTTATCACCTACAAGTCCCTCAGAGACTCTTACGGGCCCTGCGCCCTGTACGTTTTCAGAAGCCTGCTGATGTCAGGCCTCGCGGTGAAGCCCTCGCGGGGACTCCTCGTGTCAGCCGACACCAGGGGCCTCCAGGTCTCAGACCTAAAGGCGGCCATAGAGCTCTGCAACGGGAGAGGCGACTGCGTCTACGAGCTCCTAAAGACTGCCGCCCGCGAGGCGGACAGGGTGATCAGGACACTGGTTAAGGCGGGCGCGCTGAGGGTTGAGGGCGTGAGCGGGGATTACCTGGCGCTGTGGCTCGAGTACGGCTGGCCGTCGGAGGTCCCCGCTGAGAGAGTTAGGGGCGAGTGGCAGAGGCACTTCGCGTTCGCGGGACCCAAGGCAGTAATGATGCGCCCTCCTTGGACTGTGGAGGGGGCGGTGGTAAGAGTTGTTAACCGCGAATAGCCCTGCAAGTCAATGTACCCTGGAGAAATTCAAAGTCTTGCTTAGTGACACAATTTCTAGTGAAAACAGATACAAGATAAGAGATGCTTTTCGTTCCTGTGGCTTCGTTGAAACAACGAGTTACAGGTTTGTAATGGAACGTATTAAGGAATTCGAAAGCGGCTTTCGTGGAACACCGGTAATAATGATTTACGGTGAAGCAGGAATCGGTAAATCTTTGTTGTGCAGAGCCGTCGAATACACACTTTGGGAAGAAGCTATCAGTAAAGTCAGGAAGAGTCTAAGTGCAACCTCAACCTGCATTGAAAGAGCAATTTTGCCTGTATATGTGAATCTAGAAAGTATACCGGGTGAGGCATTAGCTCCAGTCACGAGAGATCGAGACTTAGAGAGTCTATCCGATACTATTTCAGATATTATTTCCAAAGGTATAAAAAATGAAACCATGAATATTCTCTCAGAGATTTTAGGTAATGCAGGCATCATCATGTATAGTGAACTCTGGGAGGAGCTAGTACCAATTGTAAAAAATGTGCTAGAGACTTTGAAAAAACGCCACGATTTTACTCTTCCTGCATTTTTCTCTCTACTTAGGCTAGCAGAGTTCAGGTATTTCATTATCCTAGACGGGGTGACTACATTGATTGGTAATCCTGAAACTAAGGAAGGTTTCACAATTATCAGAGACGCCGTTTTTAAGAAGGTGCTACGCAAATGGCGTGAAGCGCTTAACAACTTACTCGCAGGCTTCATGATCACAGCTCATGTACTCAATGTGGACTCCTTTAACGCATTTCTAGGCTCCATCGAAAACGAGCTCGTAACATCTATTGGAGAAGCTGAAAGATTCAGGTTCGAGTACATTACTGGAGGAGAATTCTTCCCTTCTTCAGACGAAGCGGTAATACGCTGGCTCAAGAATGCGGGAATTGATAACGAGTGGGTTGCCGGGATCTACAGAGATATCGTAGCAAACAGCAAGTTCAGGTATGGGTCATATTTCCTCAAAGAGTATATTGAACTTCGTGAAAACCCTTCCGGTTATAGTAGTGGTAGCTTTACCTCTGCTATTCATGGAGATTTGTCAAAAAACCTTGAGAGGTTGATCACGGAGCATCTCGCGAAAGAGTTAAAAAACAAACAACTCACAAAAATTGTGAAAGCAGGGCATAAAGTAGGGGACATGGTGTGCGATCTCCTGGTTGGAAATATGTGTGTAGACGTGAAAGTTACCGGAAATGTTCCCCAGCTCGAAAAAGCTATAGAGGATGACCTAGACAGGCTAAGCAAGGCCAAAGAAATTAAGCTAGCATATTTAGTGGTTACCGACAAAAAAGTCATTCAGAGCTCAATAAAGGGTGTCCCGCTAATCTCTATACACATTCCAGAACTCGATGTAATTTATCGTTCATTGCAAAACACAGAAGAGAGAGTCGCGAAGATGATGAAAACTCTCCAAATAAGAAAGCAAATAACTTTCAAACCGTATTTATTCAACCGTATCGCCGTAGTCGCCTCGCAGAAGTTAGTTGACTTCATGCTTAAACCCCCCGCAGACCTCCTCCATTCATTTCAGCAGGCAGAAAGTCTTTTAGCGCCCTCTTACGATGTAACGCTTCTAGAAATTGTTAGAAGAGACTGTAAGGAGCTCAACGGCAAATCTAGAACCGAATGGATTAAGAGGGCTGAATCTGTGTCGAAAGTCTATGGAGGAAAGGTTAAAAGGGAAAAAGTCGAGAAGCTACGAGAAATTATAAATAAAATAAACGAAAGAATATCCGGTAGTGGGTTACAACTAGTGGAGAAAGAAGAGGGAGGGAAAGGGTATATCATTTGCGTGGAAGAAAGAAACTAGTACACGTTGGGCAAACACGCATCCAAGACTAAAAATATAAGAATAATAGAAAAGAACTAGTTTTTAAACATTCTAAAAATAATTGTCGATCGTTTTAACCAGAACTTAACCCGCTATCTGGGAAGCACCCTAAGCGTGGCGGTCAGGGCTTTATTGTTCAGCGTGACGGTGACTGAGTACACACCTGGGGGTAGCTTCAGGAGGTATGCTCCCTCGAAGTACGGTCCCCTGGCCCTCAGCTCCAGCGGGAACTCCTCGACCACTCCGCCGCCCTCAACTCTGAGCTTCGCCTGCATACCACCTTCTGCCCCTCCCGGGACGTAGACCCAGACTAGGAGCTTGAAGCTCGCCAGCTCGTCCTCGCCCGCCCTTGAGGCGAGCCCGTCGACCTGCACGGCGTAGCTCCTGGTTGAGCCGTTGAAGGGGATCCACTCGGGCGCTTCGGGTGGCTCGGGGAGCACCTCCAGCTCTGCGGTCTTCCCCAGAGAGTACCTCAGCGTGATCCTGACCTTGAGGTCCCCGCTCGACTGCCATGAGACCCTCAGCCTCGCGCTGTACACTCCCTTCTCGATGAGCATTGGGGCGTCGAACCCAGGGATGAGCATCATAACCCTGAAGCACTCCATCCCACTCGCGGCGACGCAGGGCATGTCTACCTTGTAGCTTCGGACGGAGCCCTCGAGCTCGAGTGTTGCGCTCAGGATGAAGCGGGCGTTCCCGGACAGCAGCTGAACCTCTGGTTTGAAGACAACGTTCGAGCTCTCCGAGAAGTTGATGCTACTGAGGCTCAGCACCTCCTCCCCTCTCCCGGCCGTCAGTGTGAGCTCCGCAGACTGGTAGGCGTTTCCCGGGGAGTAGCTCCCATGAGTGGGGTTCGATGCCCATGGGGAGGCTAGGCTCCCCTGAGAAGCGTGACCCCCAGCTAGGGGTTCTGGGAAAAAGGCGAGGAGGATGAACAGCGAGGCGAGAGCTGCAAAAACAGGTGCCAGCACCAATACTAGAGTTCTTGCTCTCATCGAGCTAGCAGGCTAAGTTGGTTTCATTAAACTTAGCGTAGCTTTGATACGTATCCTCGCGACAGCCACCGCTCGCAGGTGCAAGTTAGAGGGAGGTACGCGTAAACCTCTGAGAAAGCCACCGGATAGGGGGTGGGCTCGACGGGAGTTTACTCAGCTAGCGCTCAAACCGAGGTTTGCTTCAGCCTCCTCGTGAACCAACAGTAGCCTGCAGGTAGCGCAAGCGTAGGACTCTAGTGTCCTCGACAACGCTAACAGCCTTACTCGAATGCTGGCTAGTAAATTCTCAGACCGATTCATGTATTAAGAGTACTTTATGTTTAAAAGTATCTTTGTACGGTTGCTTTTATGGGCTTTAAGGCCGCCTACCTAATGTGCCTGTTTCTCGCAGTCTGCCTTACCTCTTTTGCCTTAGCACTCCCGGAGAGGACTATTCAAGGAGGGACACGCATAGTCGGGAGTAAGGGCGACTATGTTCTCTTTTCCGACGTCGTAGTTGCTGGCGGGAGTGTTTACATCGGTGGTTGCTCCGGTAGTTATAGCAACCATAACTGGACTCTCTGGAGGCTCAGCCCTAATGGAAGCCTAACCTACATAGAGGGAGGGTGGGGTTGCGTGGCTAGCCTCGACACAGACGGGTCAATAATCTACGCGGTAGGCACCCTCGAGCACGGTTCATCTCCTAAGCTTACGGGTTTCATCGCGGCGCTAAGCACAAATCTCAAGAAACAGTGGGAAAAGGAGTGGGTGGGATCGTCCCTGTTTAGCTACTTCCGGGGGGTTGCAGTAGGAGAGGACGGAATATATGTCGCAGGGGTTTCCTACACGGGCGAGCGCGCCACCGACATTGTTCTCCAGAAGTACAGCCGAAACGGCTCTCTCATTTGGGAGAAAGTCCTCGCTGAGCCCGGCTACCAGGAGCCAGAGTCAATAGCTTTGAGCGAAGGTAAAGTATACATCGTGGGCACTACCGCTCCTCATGATTCACGCGAGAACGTTGACGGGATATTGATCGTAGCGGACAGCAACGGAAGCATTCTTGCGAACTTCACCTGGGGAGGTAAAGGTCGCGACTTCTTCAAGAGCATCCAGGTGTACGACTCTGAGGTATATATTTGCGGTTTCACAGACTCCTACGGGGAAGGAGGCCTAGATGGTTTAATTCTCAAAGTGAACCAGTCTGGGAAGGTTCTCTGGTGGAAGACTTTTGGAGGAGCTGGAGACGACTCCTTCATAGACTTAACTGTCTACAACGGGAGAATACACGTTGTGGGCCATGCGACAACAGCTGAGGGAATGCTACCCGTATACCTGCAGTACGGTCTCGATGGAGCGCTCCTGGGAAACTGGACACTAGCCCTCAACTCGTCATCCTGGACAGGAGTGTACGCGTCTGAGGGCGTAGTCTACGCGGTTGGGAACAGGATGAGGGGGATGTTCAGCGTCGACGGGATTTCCTCAAGCTACGTTACAAGCTACCTGCTAAGGGTCAACCTTCCTGAAGACGGGCTATGGGCTTCACTGGATGGCGTGAACAAGACCGGGAGAAGTGTCAGCTTTGAGGCTCGGGGCGGTGAGCACAGGCTTGAGGTGGCTTCCTGCAAACGCGATGGGGAGACGAGAATTGTTTTCGTCGGCTGGAGCGACAGCGCAACAGATAACCCCCGAACGGTAAGGCTTGAAAGGGACACTGTTCTAGACGCCTTCTACAGGCGCGAGCACCACGTAACGGTGACGAGCGAGCTCGGCTTGGCGTCGGGAGAGGGGTGGTACGCGGAGGGCTCTACCGCAACCGTGTCCGTGTCTCCGAGCGTTATTCCTTCGGATTTTCTCACAATTAGGGTTTTCGACGGGTGGGTTAAAAACGGGAGGAAGATCTCGTTCGAGGCTGTGTACTCCTTCAACGTCACGGAGCCTGTTCACCTAGTAGCTAGTTGGAGAAACGAGCTCAACTTCTTGGCACTCTTAATCTTGTTGCTTCTAGTTGGCGTACTCGCACTGCTAGCATTGATTGTTTTCGTTGCTAGGCGCAGGAGGAAGAGAGAACCAGCCCCACCGCCTCCCCCACCCCCGCTACCGAGATACTGAGAAAGTTCTAGTGAAAGCTCAAAGCTTATTTTCTCGCTGAGCTCCTCGAACCTACGAGAGCACCCCCTTGCAAGCAGCCTGAAGTTCGCTGAGCGGGCGGTTGAAGGTGGGAATAATTACACGCTAATCTATTACGTGGCCGCAGACGACTTCTATCCCCAGCTCTCTCGTAGGCCTCCCTATCTACGTTGACGGCGACAAGGATCGTCCTGGCCACCTGCTTGCCCAGGACCTTGCCGACAACCTCAGACTTCAGGGGTAGCGCTTCGACGTGCTCCAGCTCAGCCCTGGACTTGACCTCGATCACGTAGACCTTCTCGTCTTCAACCAATACGTCCACGTCGACAATCCTGCCCTTGACGCCGGTTAGGCTGCCGTCCTCGTCCCTCAGCCTCAGCTTCCGCACCTTCCCAAGCTCGATGCCCCTCTTCTCCAGAGCCTCCCGGAAGATCTCCAGAACCATCCGCTCGAGGTCCTCCCCCCACCTCCTGCCCATGCTCCCTATCGTGACCTCGACCCTTGCATTCAAGCGGTTGAACTCACTCCACAGCCGCTCCTGCCCCTTGAGGAGCTCAGCCAGAACCTTATCCACCCGGTTGAAGTCCTCCCTCAGCTTCACCTGCTCCTCCCTTAGCTGCCGTATCTCACTCAGGATCTCGTTGAATTTCCGGTCGTGCTCCTCAAGCCTCTTCAGTACGTCGAGGTAGCCGAGGATGCCGGCTACAGTGTACCTGAACTCCTCGTCCTCCCTCAAGAGCCTGAGCAGCTGCTCTCTGAGCTCCGCGCGCGAGACAGGCAACCCCCTATTCCCGTTCAAAAGACTCGATCTAATATATAAAAAGGTTTACCCAGGCTCAGCGGGACCTACAGGACGGTTGCCGAATAGGCTCGAGCCCCTCCACAACCACGATCACGTCTCGATCGCTCAGAACCGTCACCCTGCCCTCGGCGACCCCCCGATGACGTAGACCTCAGCGCTGAGCCCGAGGCTCTGGACTATGAAGCCGAAGAGCTCGAAGTACACGCTCTTGATGTAGAGCTGGGCCCCCGGCTCGACCATGAACATCGCCAGTTCGGGGCCCCGCACCCTCTCGGCCTCAGAGAGGAAGCCCTCCGCCTCAGCCACCTGGCGTAGCTCCCGCCCGCGCTTCCCCTGCGGGCCGGCTGGATATAGGCGAGTGCTCCAGCTACAACGCCGCAGGCCTAGGGGCTCCCACACGCCAGCCCCTCAGCTCCTTCCGCCAAACGGCGGGCGCGTGCTCCCAGCGGTTCCCAACGCACCCTCTGGAGCGGCCCCTCCGCCGGCCAGAGCTCCGTCCGCTACCGGGGCATCTCGAGCTGGGCACCAACCCCTACTATCAGGAAGATGTCAGACCACTTGAACTCCCCGACCGAGGAGAGGACGCCCCTAATGCTCTCGATGTGCGCGCGATCGATCCCCAAACGCTCCCACTCCTCCGCAATGCCCTCGACGACGCTCTCCAGAACCTCCCTCGGCGTAGCGACCCTCCACTCGATCACTCTATCGAGTAGTACCTGGAGGCCGGCCTGCTTCAGCAGCGCAACCCAGTACTCCCTAGGTCTGTACTCCTCGAAGAGCCCGATCGAGCTCACGGCGCTACGGTACGTCCGCCAGAACCTCTCGTAGAGCTCAACCCCGTGGGGGGAGGGCTCGGCTACGGCTACGTACTTACCGACCCTCCGGGCCTCGAGCACGACGTTCCTGTGGGCTCGCGGGTCGATTTCGTGTAACGTGAAAACGAATGAGACAACGCTGCAGCAGTGGTCCCTCAGCGGCAGGAGCCTAGCGTCAGCCACTACGATCTCAAGCCTCTCCCTAAACTCCTTACCAACTCTTTTCGGCTTGGCGTCAACGCACACCACGAAGCTATCCCGAGCCGTCAACAGGATGCCTCTCGTGGAATCCCCGCAGCCGACATCGATTATGACGCCACCCCCGCTCAATTCCGCCAGCGTACTGTAGATTCGCCATTTGACTCTGCGCTCCTCCTCAAGGTAGTCCCCCAGGGTACGTGTGCACCACGACCGTCCTCTAACCCCTTTCTCGACCCTGAGCCCCATCGGGCTTTGCTCGCGCCCCCAACCGGCTATGTCGTGCGCGCAGATCGCGCCCGAGATGACTACGGCCTCGATCCCTCCGCCTGGGAAGGTTGACGCGCTGGCAAGGTACAGTCCCTTAATCGGGGTCTTGAAGTAGGGCCTCTTCGTCCCTACGGACTGGTCGAAAGCGTAGATCGCGCCCTCCGGCATCGAGGTGTACCTCTCGAACGTCCTCGGGGTTGCGGCGTCCACGACGACAACGTGCTCGCCCAGGCCCGGTATCACTCTCTCGGCTTTCCTGACTAGCTCCCAGGCAAGCCTGAGCTTCTTCTCCAGGTACTCGCGTGTGCCCCTCTCGGGGAAGTCGCGGCTGTTGGCCAGCGTTAGTATCGTGACGCTGGACTTACCTGCGGGGGCCATCCCGGGGTCTGCGTTGGAGTTTATGACGAGGCTGTAGCCCTCGTCTAGGTTCTCGATTATCGACGGGTAGCCCGAGAGGTCCATGTCTACCCCCAGGAACACCATGAACGCGGAGGGCGACATCCTGAGGCTCTTAAGGTGCTCCGCGTAATCCTTGGGTAGGTGCTCCTCGCCGACGAGCTCGAGCAGCGCTGTCTTCGCGTTGGCGTTGGCCACCACGACGCGGCTCCTGTAGACCTTCCCCCTGGCTACAACGCCCCTGACCTCTCCGTTCTCGACGAGTATCTTATCCACCCTGTGCATCAGGAGGACTTTCCCGCCTCTGCTCTCAATGTAGTCTTTGAGCGCGTCGGCGAACCTCTGAGCCCCGCCTTTCGGGAAGTAGCCGCCGTGGAGGTAGTAGGACACCACGGCTGTCAGAGCGCTGCTGGCCGGGGTCTCCTCGGGCCTGGTCCCGAGGTACCCGAGGAGCGCGCAGAGGAGCGTCTTGAGGTCCTCGCTCTTGAAGAACTCGTCGAGCTTCTGCCTGTACGTCTTGTTCATCCAGTCGTAGAAGTGGGGGTGGTCCCGGGGGTAGTCGAGGAGCTTTTTAGGCCCCTGAACCTTGGCTATCAGCGCGGCAGGCAGCGGGACGCCGTACGCTAAGTCGCTGTAGCACTCCTCGTACGCCCTCCTCGCCTCCTCGAAGAAGGCGCGGATCGAGCCCTCCTCATCCGGGAACATGCTCACCAGCGCGGCCGTGAACTCCTCCAGGCTGCTGGCCTCGATTTCCCTGCCCTTGTAGATGAAGCGGACCCTGTTCCTGACGAAGAGGTCGTCCTTGCTTAAACCCAGCTCGCTCAGCAGGTAGCTGACTGGCCCTCCAGCCCACAGGCCGCTCACGTTCTCCACTCCCGTGTTGAAGGTGAAGCCTCCCCTGCGGAAGGATGAGCAGTAGCCCCCGACCTGGTAGTGCTGCTCGAGGACTAGGACCCTGTAGCCCCACTTCGCAAGCAGGGCCCCGCAGGTCAAGCCGCCCACGCCGGAGCCGACGATGATGACATCGTACTCGTCCTCGCGCTTCAGGGTCCCGGGCTTCACCCTCACGCTCCAGTCGTACCTCCTGAACTCCCTTGTTGCCAGGTAGGCGGGGAGCCACGCCGGCAGCAAGACAGACAGAGCCACGCCGGCCGCGATCAAGGCGTTTGAGAGCAGCAGGCTCAGCGGGAACCCGAGAAACGCGTAGGCAAGGGCGCTCGCCAGGAAGACCGCGGCCCACACCGCTGTGAGCAGGCGGTTGACTAGAAGGAACGACGGGTCGCTCCAGTAGACGGGAGGGTAGTCCCTCTTCGAAACCTGAAGCGTGTAGGGCTTCCCAACAGCCAGCGAGGTGAGAGCCATGAGGAAGAGCGCTAGGTAGCCGAGAAGGCCGCTCTCCTCGATGAAGAGCCTGGAGCCAAGGGCGTAGGTGGCGAGAGCCGCAAGGGTGAAGTAGAGAAGCGAGGCGGCGTCCATCGGGCTCAGCTCCCCTCTGAGGAGCTGCGGAAGAGCCAGGACTGCCGAGACGATCAGAGCTAGAGCGACTCCGATCTCAAGCCCAAGCCCGCTGAGAACCCAGTACAGGATCCACGGGGTGAACGATGCAAGGATGTAAAGCATCCCCGGCATTCTACCCGGCAATCTCCCACGCTCCGCCGCCTAGGTGGCACTATATTGCTTTAGCGCTACATATTCTTTTTCTTTCTTGGTAGATGAGCGAGCCAGGCTTAAGTGGCGTGCCGAAGTAGTGGCCTAAGCTGAGTGCTCCCGCGGGAATCTCACGTACCCCTCTCACACACCAGGTTGCCGGTTCAAACTGTTGTACTTAACCCCCTTCTCGAAGAGCTTGTGCTCGTCGACCTCTACGTCAAACCAAGGGTTGATTATCTTGGCGAACAACCCCTTAGCGTAGTTCTTCACAACAGCACCCTCCATGCTCCTAGCTTCCGTCGAGAAAGCGGACTTGCCCTCTATGATACCCGCTAGTTCCCGGATAACCTCGTCCACTTCACGCTCGCTACGGCGGCTTAGCTCGAGAACCTTGAGGAGCGGAGGAGGCTCGAGTCCGAGATTCATTATCACGCGGATCTTCTCCTCGTACCCGAGAAACGCCTGCCTTTCGAGATCGTACACGTCGAAGACCACAGCCCAGTCTGGCAGCCGATCGTAGGGGACAGTATGCCTGACCCTAAGGTACTCGCCGTAGAGGACGTAGCGCTCAGGCAACTCTAGGAGCTTCCCGTAATGGGGATAAACCCAGAGACGCCAGATTCCCTTGTATACACCGGGCTCGTAGCCATCGACGATGTTCGTGCCGCGCTGGTAGACGACAATCTCCCCGCCTTCCCTCATCACCGAGAACTGGGCACCGTCCAGCTTCTCCTCTACGTGCACAACGCCGTTGAATAGCTGTAGAAGCTCAGGGTAGGTGAGGTAGCGCTTGCCACCGTGCCTAAAGCCACTGGGGTGCGGTATCCTATATATGCGAGGATACCTAGGCCTCTGAATGGACAAACGCCGTCCGTAAGTGCTTCAGCTGTGAAAGATATAATCTTTGCGCACGAGTCCCGAGAAAAATCCCAAGAGCGAGCTCAGTCGGGTAGTTCCTGCTTATCATCACGTGAATTCACATAACTCTGACGCGGACGAGTTCAGAGCAAGACGATGAGCAACGCCCTTCACCTGTGGCTGAAAACGTGACGACGCCGAGGAAAACTACTGTGCGTTGATGTGAACGACGATGTAGGGGAGATTGCCTATGTTAAGTGCCTGCCGAAGCGTTGCGCCGAGGTAGTGGCCTAAACCGGGAGCCTTGTGAATCACAGCAGACTAGTTCTCGTAGGCCTCACTTTCTCCCAGGGCTCGACCCCACCGGGTACAACCTTGAAAACGGGGTTTACTTCCACTCTGTGCAAGTTTACCAGCTCCTGGTACCTCTTGGGATCTCTTGCCTTAAGCTTACCCAGGAGGTGCTGGAACTCGTAGCTCACCTGCCCCTCTGTTACAGGGATAACGCTGACCTTCACCACCTTCCGCACCTTGCTTACGTCGAAGGAGTACCCCCTTTCGACCGACTCGAGCCACACGTAGTAAATGTACGCGTCTATGCACTCCATCGGGTTCTCGCAGGCCTTAAACCTCTCAAGCTGCGGGTGGTTCCTGTACCCCTTCGTCCCGCCCTCGAGAACCTTTCTCGCCAGGAGCGCCTCCCGCCACAGAGCCACTAAGCCTTTCGCGTCAAGGTACTTGGGATGAATCGACCACAAGCGCATGAGCCAGCGCACCAACCATCGTCCTCGACGTTTTACAGACTAAAAATTTTATCTCAATCCACCGTCGCATTTGCTAGTCCCGCAACGAGCCTGAAAAAAAAGGATTGATTTATCTCGTGGGAGGGGCTCAGCTTTAGTAAGGACTACCCCACTACCCTCTTTATCCCACTGAGCTTGTCGAAGTCCCTGTCGAATGAGTATATTTCCCTAATACCGCTCCTCAGCATTGCAACATATGCGACTGCGTCGCTAAATCCGATGTGGTTGGTCTCCGCGACCCGCAACGCTTCCCGGCACATGCCCAAATCCACCCCGTAGACGGCCACATGAGGAGCATAAAGCAGGTATTTCTCGACATCGAGAGCGGCGTGCGGTGGCATGTACTTCTCAAGTATATTGGCGATCTCAGCTAGCTGGACGATAGTCAGCGCAACCCTCTCACCTTTCTGAATCCTTCTAATTATTTCTTTAGCCACGTCCTTAATCTCCCGCTCGTGTTGACTCAGCGTCCTCCTCGGTTTCAGGTAAGCATGAACGAAAACGCTCGCATCAACGAATCCCAAGGAGCTCTCCCTTGACGGATTTCCAGTCCGATAAATCAGACTTTAAGTCGACCTCCACGTAGTCAAAGAACTTCGTTAAGTCGGGGAGCCTTAGCGGCTCCAAGACTATCCTCTCGCCCTCAATCCTCACCACAACAAGGCCGTTTTCCGCGTACTTCTCCCTCCACTCCTTGGGTAACACTAGCCTTCCTCGTTTGTCTACACGCTTAATTATCTCCACAACCTATGCAACCCACGCTCTGGTGGAAGCTGGGATCGAAATTAAGCTTCATGTTATAAGGTTTTTTAGCTGTTGGTGCGTTCTACATTCTGTGAGCGAGGAGTACGTGGCAGTGTCCATCACCGCGATCGCAAGGATACCGGGCAGGGAGTTCAGGGAAGAGAGGGTGTTCTACATACCTAAGAGAGTCCTCGAGGAGTGCGAAGGTAGGTCGCTTCAGGACGCTTTCTCGGTTGTCAACTGCGTGGAGTGGTACATGAGGAGGGCGGTTCTGAAGGAAAAAGAGACAGAACACGATGAAGGCTAGATCGCGCAGGTAGAGGGTAGCGTGGCTCTCGCAACGCCATTAACGTCTAAAGACCCGCCTAAACGGGCCCGGGATCACCGCTGACCCTCCGGATGCAAAAACACTAGCAATTCCCAAGAATGTGTGAACACCGAATCCCCGTGCTCTTCCGGGGAACCGCAGGCGCTTGCCCATACGTGTTTCTCACGCTGGGGTTTCCCTTGGTCCTCACTCCCAGCTAAGTTTTTAATGCGGGGAGTTACTTACAGTGCGGCGCCCTGAAGTAGACGCCCGAAAAAGCGCTTCGCGGGATAGGTTATGCGCGTCAGACTCACACGGAGATCCTTCCTCGCTCTCGCAGCAGGGCTAGCTGGCATAACCGCGGTGAGCGCTTTACATGACACGTGGGCACCTGAAGTTACGGAGGTGGAGCTGGGCTTGGGCCTCGGGCTGACGGTGATGGTGGTGACAGACCTCCACCTCCACGGCTGGGGCTGGCGGGAAGAAGCCGTGCTCGACGCGCTCATCGAGGCCTCTCGGAGGGCCGACGTAGCTGTAGTCCTTGGGGACACGTACGACCAGGCGACGCCGAGCCTGGAGCTCGTGGGGAAAATGCTGAAGCCGCTGGACCTCCCGAAGCTGGGGGTCCTCGGGAACCACGAGCACTGGGCCACCGGCAGGTTCCCCCTGCAGGAGGGTATCGCCGCTCTCGAGGCCACTGGCGTCCGCCTCCTGCTCAACGAAGCGGTCGAGATCAAAGGGGTCAGGTTCGGCGGGATCGACTGGTACGAGGACGAGGTGGGCCTCGCGAGGTCTTACCTCTCGCGCGTCGGCGAGGTGGACGTCCTCCTCTCCCACACCCCCGACGTCGCGGGCCTCTCGCCCAGAGCCCGCGTAGTCCTCGCAGGGCACACGCACGGCGGCCAGGTCTGCCTCCCTCTTCTGGGGCCCCTGTGGGTGCCCAGCCGCTACGGCGCGAGATTCGCGAGCGGGCTCTTCCGGCTGGGCGAATCCTACCTGTACGTGAGCCGCGGCCTGGGGGAATCGGTCCTTCCGGTGAGGATCAACTGCAAGAGGGAGCTCCCGCTGATCCACCTGTAGACGCGCACCGCGGGCCCGGCGCCGACCAGGGGGCTTTCCCAGCCTTTGGGAAATCCTTAAAAGGTTAGCTCGCTCCAGGGGGTGGGAGGATGCATGCTGGGCCTAAGAGAGGCCGTGGCCGCTTCACTGCTGGCCTTCCTCGCGCTCTCCCTCGTGCTCAGGTCGAGGCGCCCAAAGGTGCCTATCTGGGCTCTGATGGCTCTCGCCTCCTCCTTCTCGGTCGCGTTCGGGCTAATAGGGTTGGACGAGCTGGGGCAGGCTGTGAACATTGAGGTCGTCCTCTTCCTCGTCGGGATGTTCTCCATAGTCGCTCTCGCGGAGTCGTCGGGGCTGCTGGAGGCTGCCTCCCTGTGGTTCGTGTCGAGGTTCAGGAGCAGGAAGGCGGCCGTCGTCAGCTCAGCCTACCTTTTCGGGCTCATGGCGGCTCTCGCGGTGAACGACACGGTTGCACTGATCGGCCCGCCGATAGCCGTGCTTGTGGCTAGGGCGCTGGGAGTCGACTACAGGATGGTGTTCCTCCTGCTCGCCTACTCCCTCACGATCGGCTCGGTGATGACCCCTATTGGAAACCCCCAGAACATGCTCATAGCCGTGGAGTCGGGGATCAGGGCGCCTTTCGTGGAGTTCCTGAAGTGGCTCGCGATACCCACGCTCATCAACATCTACCTGACCGCCGCGTACCTTTTGAGAGTGTTCAGGGTCGAGGACAGGCCGGTGAGCCTCCTCGCGCTCCCCCAGGAGAAGATCACCAACAGGCGCGACGCCTACCTGGGAGGCTTCGGGCTCGCCGCGGTGGTGGCCGCGCTTCTAGTGAACGACCTGCTGCAGCTGGCGGGCCTACCGCACGTGAAGAGCATCGGCTTCATACCCTTCGTCGTTGCCGCAACCCTCTACGTGGCGTCGAGCGACCCCAGGAGGATAATCGGCGGCGTCGACTGGGGCACTGTCGTCTTCTTCATCTCCATGTTCATAACCATGGAGGCTGTTTGGCGTGCCGGGGTCCTCCAGAGGGCGATCGGAGCCCTCATCCTGAACCCCCTCGCCCACACCTGGGTGAACGTGCTCCTGATAACCCTAGCCTCGCTGGCGCTCAGCCAGCTTCTCAGCAATGTCCCCTTCACCAAGTTCTTCATCGACTACATGAAGGCCCTCGGTTTCGGGCCGGGCAACACCGCGGAGTGGGTAGCGCTGGCCATGGCCGCTACGATAGCCGGCAACCTCACGATACTAGGGGCCGCCTCGAACGTGATCGTGATCGAGACCCTCGAGACGAGGTACCAGCAGACCATCAGCTTCACGGAGTTCCTCAAGCACGGAGCGGTGGTGACGGCCATAAACACCGCCGTGTACCTCGCGTACTTCTACCTCCTGCTCCACCTCTGAGAAAACCTTCCTTGTCGCGCCCGTTAAGCGAGAGCAGCGGGGTGGTCCCTTGGCGGAGGAGCTAGCCAGGAGGTTGATGAAGTGGTACTCCGTGAACAAGCGCCAGTTCCCCTGGAGGGTCGGCATGAGGGACGAGTGGGTCGTCGCCCTCACCGCAATACTGCTTAGGAAGACGCGCGCCGAGAGCGTGGCGAAGCACTACAGCAGGATCGTCGCCTCGATCAGCTCGCCTCAGCGCGCGCTGGAGCTGGGTGTCGAGGGCATCGAGGAGCTCCTCAAGCCGCTAGGCCTACACCGCACCAGGGCCAGGCAGATCTACGCCCTTGCGGAGAACTGGGTTAAGGGCGGGAAGCCCGGCCTCGGGCCCTACGCCCTCTCCCTCATAGACTGCCTCCTGAGGGGCAGGCTCGTCCCCGTTGTGGACGTGAACACGAGGCGGGTGGTCTCAAGGTTCTTCGGAGTCGAGGAGGCGGAAGTGGGCGGGCTCCTCGCCGAGGCGGTTAGGGCCGCGGGGACCTGCGAGCTCAACCTCGCGCTGATGGACCTCGCGGCCACGGTCTGCAAGCCCCGCAGGCCGGCGTGCAGCCAGTGCCCGCTAGCCGACCTCTGCTTGTACGCGCGCTCCGCTAAGCATTGAGGGGCCAACCGGGATCTAGGTGCTTTAGGCCCTCCACAACTGGGTATACGTGGTTGTAGCTCGCATTGTCTCATCTCTGGCCTAGGCCGACGCGACGCGTAGGAATTGGAAGTGCGTCACGCCCTGCTTTTCCCTCGAGCCTCTCTCAGCGAAGTGATCCAAACATCACCTTTTCAACGACCGTAAAGCGCTAGCGACTCGCTGAAGCGCTGAGTAGCTTTGCTTCGAGCTCCTTCTCGAACTCCTCCTCTACGACCTCCTCGCTGGCTGGAGCCTCTACGACGAGCTCCGCGAGCTTATCGAGCGGGTCTTCCGGAACCTCGAGCACGATCCTCCTACCCTCAACTCTGAGCTTGAGCACCCTCTTGATGCCCAGCCCGCGCCTGACCTCCGATGGGATAACCAAGCGCCCCTTTTTGTCGACTTTAACGTAGATCTCCATATCTAACTTAGCTGTCGAGAGCCGAGTATAAGTACTTGCCCCACGCGGAGTGCGGGCTTAAACGGTTTCCCACATGTGAGAACCTGGCGCGCCACCTGATCTCTATTAGCTGGGCTGTTCTTCCCGAAACTGGCTTGCATCCAGCCCTACGAGCAGGCGCAGCCGGACTCCCCGCCGCTCGGGACCAGGAGGTTCTTCTCGAAGAGTGCTTCCCAGCACTTCCTGCAGACCCAGACACCGCCGAGCTCTTTGTGAACAGCCCAAAGCAGGCTGTCAGACTCCGAGCCGCAAATCGCGCACTTCATAGCCACGTAGACTCAAAAAATCTACGTGTAAATAAACTTAGTGCTTTCTCCTCTCGAAGTAATAGCGGGGCGCCGACTTCGGCAACACCTGTGAATACCAACATGCATGCGGCTCCACGGCGTACATGCCATACTCAGCACAAAAGCCAGCATAGGGGAGGAACTGAGAAGCTAATGCACAAGGAGTTACTTCCACTCAAGTCAGTCTGAAAAGGTGCCCAGGGGCCTCTACGTCAACAGCTACCGCCTGAAGCGCCCCTCAGCAAGCGCCCACGACACTACGCCTATATACCAGAGAGGCCGTAAAGTGTTCGTGGCCAAGAAGCTGATCGACCTGACGATGGAGATCAGGACGGGGACGCCTGTCTTCCCGGGGTACTCCACGCCCATCGTCCACTCCTGGACGACGATACGCGAGCACGGCTATTACTCGAACCTCCTCCAGTTCGTCGAACACACGTCCACGCACGTCGACGCGCCAGCCCACTTCGCAGAGGGGGCTGACACCGTGGACAGGGTCCCCCTCGAGAGTTTCACAGGGGAGGGCGTGGTCGTGGACCTGCGAGACCTGCCCCCCAGGGCCGTGGTTACCGCCGGCACCCTGCGGGAAAGGATGGGCGCAACACTGGACAAGCTGGGGCCGGGTTGGGTTGTGCTCTTCCTGACGGGCTACGACTCCAAGGCTGGCACGCCCGAGTGGTTCGACCACCCCGGCTTAGGTGAGGACGCGGCCCGCCTCCTCGCCGAGAAGCGCGTGAACGCGGTGGGCACGGACGCCCCGAGCATCGACCAGCCTCCCTTCCCAGCCCACAAAACCCTGCTCCCCCGCGGCGTCGTGATATACGAGAACCTCACGAACCTCTCCCAACTGCTGGGGAGGAGGTTCCAGTTCGTGGGTTTTCCACTGAAGATCCTCGGCGGCTCCGCGAGCCCCGTCAGGGCGGTGGCAGTGCTCGAAGAGTAAGCGCCACAGGCAGAGACCTCCGAGGCCCCGAGCCGCCCTACTCCCAAAGACTCGTTTCAGGCTCCTGAATACCCGTAACGCCAGAGGAAAACCTTTATATCACAGTTGTGATATCACCATTGTGATATTACATCTATGATTATCGAGATCACAAGGAGGGAGTGCGGCTGGCTGAGGTCGACGGAAGGCTGGCTGCTCGTCTACGGCCGCCGCAAGACAGGTAAGACTTGGCTGCTGAGGAGGTGCCTCGACTGGGACCTCTACGCCACCGTCACCAGGATGGGGGAGTGCGTGGTGGATACAGGCGACTCACTCAGCGTCGTAAGCCTCGGGGAGTGCGTGAAGGTTATCCTGGGTAGGCTGAGGGGCGGCGGCTCAGCAGTCGTGCTCGACGAGTTCCAGCGGCTCCCGGAGAGGTACTGGGACCTGATAGCCGCGTCAAGCGGGGTGGGGGAGGGGAGGCTTGTGCTGTGCGGCTCCAGCCTCGGAATCTCCAGGCGTGTGCTCAGCCCTAGGAGCCCCCTGCTCGGCCTCCTTGCGCCGTTCCCCGTGGGGCTCGCTAGCTTCTCCGACACGCTCGCGTCCCTCGCGGCTCACCTCCCACCGCGCGAGACCGTCCTGTGGGCTGTGCTCGCCCGGGATCCGTGGATCATTCCGCACGTGGATCTCTCAAGGGAGCCTTGGGAGGAGCTGGCCTTCAAGGCCAAGTGGCTGTCCATGGCGGCTGAGGGCCTATTGGGCGAGGTCTTCCTGGAGGAGGAAAGGAGCCTCACAAGGGCCTACGAGGCCGCCTTGAGGGTCCTCGCCTCGGGAGAGTGGAGGCTCAACGTGATCGCGCAGGTACTCCACAGCGCCGGCCTGCTCGCGAGCCCAGCACCGAGCGCTGTGACCGGCGTAGTCAACGTGCTCGAGGAGGTGGGGCTTGTCGAGAAGATCCCGTTGTGGAGGACCCGCGGGGCGCGGGCCTACTACAGGCACTCGAGCTCCGCTGTAGCGCTACTCATCTACGCGGAGGAGAAGTACCTGTCCGCCGGCGTCGAGCCGAGGGGCGAGGACCTCAGGCCCCGCGTGGCTATCGAGGCCCAGTTCGCCGTCGGCGAGCTCTTGGCCGAGCTAAAGGGTTTGATGAGGACCTACACGCTGACCCCCGAGGGCGACTTGGACATCGTGCTCCTCGACGGGTCCGGCAGGCCCGTTATCGCCTACGAGGTCAAGCTGGGCCCCGCCAGTGATAGGGAGCTCCGCAGGAGCGCCGAGCTGGCCGCGAGGCTCGGAGTGCCCGAGTTCGGCGTCGTCAGCTTGGCCGAGAGGCCCGAGGCCGGGTGGCTTGACGAGGCTTACGGCCCCGAGGACCTCGTGGAGGCGGCGAGGAAGGTATCCGAGCGGTACCTCAAGCGAGTAAATAGGGCGCAAGGCCTCTAGCCCCTGTGTTGACACTCTCGCGCGGGTGTGCTTCTCACTTCAACACAGCTCTGATTGGCCTGAGTACCCTCCTGAACGGGTCCAGCACGAGCCCGAAGATCTCGAGTGTTACGACCCCTAGAAGGTTCTCGTCCTCGCTCTCCCCCAGGACGACCGGGGTGTGCCTCTCACCGTATCCGGGTAGCTCGAGCAGGGCCTCTGAGACAGCCCTCCGCAGGGTGGTGCCGTCCGCGAGCACAAACTCCATCTCCCCCAGCGGCTCGAGCCCCAGCTGCTCCCACACGCTCCTCGTGAGGACAGTGTACGTCGCCCCGGAGTCGACGAGGAACCTCACCTTCACCTCACGCCCCCCGTGCTTGACAACGCCGTCAACGTACACCAAGCCCATGGGGCAACCTCAGCTAAGGCAGTTGGAAAAACAAATATAAGCCTAAGCTAGGGGCTTCCCTAAGCTGGTCACCCCGCACCCCCGAGCTTTAAGCGAGCGCGTACCTATGCATTAGCTTCAGGCACCCCGTGCGCAGGCGCACGGAGGTGACCTGAGGCGCTTATATGCGTGCCAGACACGTATTTACTTAGGTGTTAGAGTTGCCGCTCGAGGAGGCGGAGCTGCTGAGAAGGCGGGCCCACTCTTTTCTGCACAACGCCGAGAGGCTCCTCGACGAGGGGGAGTACGACCTAGCCGTCTTCAACCTGGAGCAGTACTGCCAGCTCATCCTCAAGTACAGGCTACTCGTGGCTAAGGGCACGTACCCGAGGACAAACATGCTGAGGAGGCTCATAAGGGAGCTCGGTAGCGTGGACGAAGGCGTGCCGGCCCTCGTCGACGACGTGGGGAAGCTACACTACATCGCCAGGCTTGAGGAGGCCTACGTCGCGTCGCGCTACCTCCCTATCACGTACGAGGAGGCTGAGGCAAGGGATTTGGTGAGGTTCGTTAAAGAGGTGTTCAGGCGGGTTGTCGAAGGAGCTTAAGGCGCTCGAGAAGTACATGGAGGTGGCCGCGGAGGTGAAGAAGGTTGTGCTAGAGGTCGACCCGGAGGCGGAGGTCTACGTGTTCGGCTCGGTCGTCCGGGGCGACTACACCGCGGCTAGCGACATAGACATACTGGTGGTGACCGAGAAGTTGGACAGGAAGTACGATATCATGACCAGGGTGTACCAGAGGGTCGACGCGCCCGTCGAGCTACACGTGGTAACGAGGAGGCTCTACGCGGAGTGGTACAGGAGGTTCATACCGGAGAGCGAACTGGTGAAGGTGTAGAGGCAACCCTCAAGCCACTTCGGCTCTGCGACGCGCGCTTATCCACCTTTCGGGAAATCTCGATTGGCTTTAGCTTGCACAGGCTCGATGCGCGATGGTGCCGGGCGCTAGTCAGGTCCTCACTAGAAGGCTCCGCAGTGAAATTAATGAGGCTTTTTGAAAAGCATATTTATCATCCCTGCTCATTGCCACCCTCGGTTGAAATGGAAAACAAGCTACTTCGCTTGAGGAGGATAGTCCCCCCTGAGGGGAAGACTGTTATCGTCCCCATTGACCACGGCATCGAGGGCTACTTCCCGCAGCTGGAAGACTACCGGGGCCTCGTGTCAGCACTCATAGCCGGTGGCGCCGACGCCCTGCTGGTCAGGAGGGGCCTCCTGAAGCGCGTCGCGGACCTCGTCGCTGGCAGAGCCGGCGTGGTCTACCGGGTTAGCGGGGCCACCGTGACGTCGCCTGATGTCCAGGACCAGAGGCTGGTTGCAACGGTTTTCGAGGCCGTGAGGGTTGGGGCGGACGCGGTGGTGTTCACCGTGACTATCGGGCACCCGAAGGAGGCCGACATGCTGACGGCTTTCGGCGAGGTCGTCGACGAGGCCTCGTACTACGGCCTCCCGGTCATAGGGGAGGCTGAGCCGTGGAGCAAGGCCACGGAGGAGGAGAGGGCGGAGCTGCTGAGGCAGGGCGCCAGGATCCTCAGCGAGGAGGGGGCCGACATAGTGAAGACGTTCTTCCCGAAGGATGAGAGCCACTACCCTAAGATAGTGAGGTACTCGCTGGCCCCTGTCGTGGCGGCCGGCGGCCCCCGCCTAAACTCCCAGCTCGACGTCCTCAGGTTCGTGAAGGCCGTGATGGACGCCGGGGCGATCGGCACGTGCATGGGGAGGAACGTGTGGGGCTGGGACAGCCCCGAGCTCATGGTGAAGGCTGTGGCGGCGATCGTGAAGAAGGGGGCCTCCGTTGAGGAGGCGAGCAGGATTCTGGGTGGCTCGAGGTGAAGGCCGCAGTCCTCCACAGGCCCGGCGACCTGCGCGTCGAGGACATACCCTACCCCGAGCCGGGCCCCGGGGAGGTAACGGTCAAGGTTGAGGCCAGCGGCCTCTGCCCGACGGACATAAAGACCTACATGTACGGGAGCTCCGCGGCTAAGCTCCCGGTCGTCCTGGGCCACGAGTTCGCGGGGGTGGTGGAGGAGGTCGGAGAGGGGGTCGAGGGCGTAGCCCCCGGAGACAGGGTCAACGTGCCGGCTGACGCCTACTGCGGGAAGTGCAGGTTCTGCAGGGCCGGTAGGGAGAACCTCTGCGAGAACCCGATAACCTTCGGGTTCCAGATCGACGGCAGCCACGCGGAGTACGTGCGCGTGCCTAGGCGCTTCGTCGAGAGGGGGCTTGTGTTCCGGGTGCCGGACGGTGTTCCGCTGGAGGCCGCCGCCATGACAGAGCCCCTCGCGTGCGTCCTTCACGACGTGGAGCTCGCGGGGGTCAGGCCCGGCAAGCGGGTGGCGGTGATAGGGGACGGGCCGATGGGTTTGAAGCACGTGGCCCTCTCCAGGATCTACGGCGCGGACGAGGTGGTGCTGATAGGGCTCACCGACTGGAAGCTCAGGCTCGGGGAGGAGATGGGCGCCACCCGCGTGGTCAACGTGCAGGAGGAGGACCCCGCTAGGGCGCTCGCGGGGGCCATGGACGCGGTGTTCGTGACCGTGGTCAACCAGCAGACACTCAGCACAGCCATGAGCATCGCCTCGAAAACCGGGGTGGTGTCGATATTCGCCGGCCTACCCAAGGGTGCCTCGACCTTCACGATCGACACCAACCTCATCCACTACGGCGAGCTGGTGCTCACGGGTAGCTCGAACTACACGTACCGGGAGTACGAGAAGGCCTTCAGCCTCATAGCCAGTGGTAGGGTCAACCTGCTCCGCCTCATCTCCCACAGGTTCCCGCTGGCGGAGTTCCACGAGGCCATCAAAGCGTGGCAGGACAAGAGCTCCTCAATGAAGATCATGATCAAGCCCTAGCTCCGCGCTCCCCAGCATCTCCCAGAGAGCCCTGAACGCCGAGTAAACCCGCTCGTACCTAGCCCGCACCCCCTCATCCGGCTCCACCACGCTCTCCACCCTCACCACTCCGACAGCCTCCTCCACCCCGCGGTAGACCCCGTAGCCCACCCCCGCCAGCAGCGCGGCCCCGAGGGCGGAGGCCTCCCTCTCCGCAGGTATGGCGAACCTCCTCCCGGTAATGTTCGCCTTGATCCTCGCCCAGTTCAGCGTCGCTCCCCCGCCGACCGCCCTCACCTCCCCTACGCGGAAGCCCAGCTCCTCCATAGACTCGAGCACAGCCCTCTCCCACAGAGCCACGCCCTCCATGAACGCCTTCACCAGGTCGCTCCTGCGCGTCGCCAGCGATAACCCGTACACCGCGCCCCTCAGCCAGGGCCTCCAGTCGGGGCTCCTGGACCCCGAGAGGAACGGCAGGACGAGCAGGCCCGAGGGCTCCAGACTGTCGAGGTGCGCGTCGGGACTGCCACCAGGGTCGCCGACCAGCTCCAGCGCCTTCCTCAAGGCCTCTCCCCCAGTCGGGGTGCACGCCTCGAGCAGGTAGCGGCCGGGAGCCACGTGCCTGTAGCTCTCGAACCTCATCAGCTGGTCCACCACGGGCCTCTCGGTGGCTAGGTCCAGGCAGGCGGAGGTGCCCGTCGTGTCGACGACGCTGCTCTCCACCCCTCCCGATCCGAGCGCCGCGCAGGCGCTGTCAACGCCCCCAAGCGCCACGTATACCTCGCGGCCGGTGGCGCCGAGCCTCTCAGCCACATCTCCTCTGAGGGGGTATACGCGAGTCGACTCCTCCGGCGCGAAGAAGGAGTCCTCGCCCAGCCCCAGGAGGTCCAGCATCTCCGCGAACCAGGCGCCGTCCAGCGTGTAGAGGAGCGTCTCGCTCAGGCTACTGTAGTCCGTGAGCCTCTCACCCGTAAGCATGTGGAAGACGTAGTCCTTGGGCTGGACGAAGAACCTCGCCTCGGGCCTCGGGGAGTTACGCAGGAACCAGAGGATCTTCGCCGCCGTGAATATCGGGTCCACCCTCAGCCCAGTCCTCCTGTACACGTGCTCCAGGCCCAGCCTCTGCTCGATCTCTCGTGCCTCCTCGACAGCCCTCCTGTCCATCCAGAGGATCGACTTACCCACAGGCTCGCCGCGCGAGTCCAACACGGCCAAGCCAGGCGAGGTCGAGCTGAGACCCATTAGAACGACGCGCGCGGGGACGCTCCTGAACAGCTCCCGCAGGAGCCCCTCCACCTTCCAGTAGACAGCCCTCAGATCCTGCTCGAACCACCCATCTCTCGGCGACTCCACCTCTAGGGGCTCGCGCCCACTCCATAGCCTGGTCCCCGTCTTATCGAAGGCCTCGACCTTGATGCTGCTGGTCCCGATATCGACCCCCACTACAATCGAATCACTCAAAAGGATCACCATTTCAACAAACCGGAAAAATCTTAAAAACGACTCGGAGTAAAACTGGTTAATCATCGTGCTGGACTTTGAAATATGGGTATCAATAACTGCGCGATCCACGGGATGAACCTTTACGTCTCCTAAATCAAAGGGGCTCTTTATCCTGTCCGTTAACTGTTCAAACATCCAGTGAGAGCGGGTAAACAATTACATACTTCAAATTTTTACATATGATGTTTTATCATTCTACATTGATATCATTAAAGAATAGATGCCTCTAAATATCACACAAAAAGGTTAAATATGGTAGAGTTAACCGACATACCGATGAGCGGAAAAATTGAAGTGAAGTACCGGAGAGCCTCTGGTCTTGTAAGGAGCCTCGGAGCCTTCGACACCCTCAACCTCAACGTCGCCATGTGCAGCCCACCGCAGGGAGTCCTTTGGGCCTGGACCTGGGGCGCGGCGATGTTCGCGGGAGCCCTTCTGTCGCTCTCGTACTTCCTCGGGATCTTCGCCGTTCTACCCATCGCAGTAGTGTACACACTCTGGGTCATAGCGATGCCTAGATCCGGCGGCGACTACGTCTGGCTCAGCAGAGCCTACCACCCCATAATTGGCTTCATGGTGAACTTCTTCCTAACATTCGTCATGCTGAACTGGTACGCGATGAACCTCCAGACGACTGGGCCCTTCTTCCTGGGGACGTTCTTCCAAGCTCTAGGGATGCAAAGCCTAGCTGAGTGGGCTTCAAGCTTCGAAGGCTCGATGATAATAGGTATACTGGCCTTAGTGCTCTACGCTGTCCTGATAGTGTACGGGATGAGGGTCTTCTCCTGGTTCCTGAAGGTGTTCTTCGGCTTAAGCCTCCTCGGCAGCCTAGTCTTCATAGCACTCAGCTTTGCCACCCCCTCCTCCACGATCGCGAGCAAGTTCGCTCAGCTGGCAAACGGCACGACCCCCGAGAGGATACTGAGCCTAGCCACTTCGCTGGGCTTCACGGGCCTCACCATCTCAATACCCGCAACCCTCATGGCCCTAGTATTCCCATTCCAGAACTACAGCTGGGCCGCTTTCCCAGCCTACGTGGCGGGTGAGATCAAGGAGGTGAAGAGGAACGCTTGGATAGGAATCGTGGGAGGCCTCTTCGTCATGGGAGCGTGGTACGTCATCCTTGGCCAGTCCGTGTACAACGTGCTCGGCTACGAAGCGCACTCCGCGCTCACGTGGCTCTACCAGTGGCATCCAGACAAGTACCCCTTACCGTTCCCTCCCTACCCGCAGAACTACGCCTTCCTGATGACCGAGGACAAGCTACTCATACTCCTCATCGCAATAGGATGGCTAGCCAGCGGCATCTACCTCACGCCCCCCAACCTGCTTATCGTCTCGAGGAACGTCTTCGCCTGGGCTGTGGACGGGCTAGCCCCTCAGTGGCTACGGGAGGTAAAGAGGGGTGCCCCCATCTACAACATCATCGCGCTCAGCATAGTTGCCATACCGCTGATGTTCCTTGTCGGCCTCGCCTCCTACCAGGTGATGATCGTCAACACCTTCTTCTTCATGCAACTAGCACTCATCATCGTCGCACTGGGCAGCGCCCTGCTACCCTTCAGGAACAAGCAGATATTCGAGACGCTCCCCGCGCTCGCCAAGAGGAGGATCGCAGGCGTACCTTTCATCACGGTTATCGGCTTAACCGCAACGGTCCTCCACGCCTGGGTAGCCTACTCGGCCATCACCGCCCCGGCCCTTGGAGGGCTCCAGTGGCTCTCCTTCCTCTTCAACCTCGCGGTGTTCCTCCTCCCGATACCCTGGTACTACATCGTCCGCTGGTACAGGCTAAGGAAGGAGGGCATCGACATCTCCACGCTCTACAAGGAGATACCGGTCGAGTAGTGGTTTAGATGATCAAGCTACTATACGCCAGCGACCTCCACGGCTCCACACTCATGTTCAAGAAGCTGATCAATGCATCCCTCATCTACAAGGCTGATGCCGTCGTCATCGGAGGAGACATAACCGGCAAGGGAATAGCGCCGATCGTCAAGCGAGACGGCAAGTACGAGACTGAAATCTACGGCACAAGATACGAGGCCAAGAGCGGGGAAGAGCTGAAAAACCTCATAAACCAGGTGACATCCTACGGGTTCTACGAGTACATAGTCGAAGACCCCTCAGAGCTCGAAAAGCTCGACGAAGTGCTCGACAAAGTCCTTGAGGAGCTGATGGCCAAGAGAATCCTCGAATGGGCGGACTTCGCCCGAGCCAAGCTCGGGGAAAGCGGCGTGAAAGTCTACATGATGCCCGGCAACGACGACCCCTACACAGTCGACGCCGCCATCGAGAAAAGCGGCGTCTTCATCAACCACGCTCGGAGGGTGGTTGAGCTCGGCGACTACCTGCTATTCGGGTACGACAAGACCAACATCACTCCTTGGAAGTGCCCTAGAGACGTCGAGGAGGATGTAATGAGGCAGGAGCTGTCAGAGCTTCTCAGCGGCGTGCGCGACTACTCCAGACTTATTTTCAACGCACACTGCCCGCCCTACGGCACGACTCTAGACCTAGCGCCTAAGCTCGACGAGGACCTTAAGCCAGTCATAAGCGGAGGAGGCATAGTCATGGAGCACGTGGGATGCGCTAGCATAAGGGAGTTCATCGAAAGGCACCAGCCACTCCTGGGCCTGCACGGGCACATACACGAGTCGAGGAGCATCGAAAAGATCGGTAGAACAACTATCGTGAACGCCGGGAGCGCTTACAACGAGGGAATACTCTACGCGGCCCTCATAACGCTGGACAAAGACAGAGTTAAAGGAGTAAACCTGATCAAGGGCTAAACCTCCTCGACCACATTATACCATCTTTTTTTCGTCCCTACCTTTGCCCTCTTGAGCCAGTCCTTGGTCTTAGGCGTTTCATCGACAGTTTTCGCGATGAAGTCCAGGTTCTTCAGCGCCCTCTCGAGAAGCTGTCGGTGGTCGGCGAAGTCCGCCCTCGAGACGTACTCGCCTATAAACTGCCTCAAAGCGTTCATGTTGTTCGTCGCGTCGTACCAAAAACCCCAGTCGTCCGCTAAGACCTCCCCTATTCTCCTAGCGTTCAGCCTGCCTGGCTCATCGGAGAGAGAGGTCTCGTGGCAGGCGAGCAAGACGGCCATATCGGCTAAGTCCTTCCTGTTAATGTCGTGGATCTGAAGCTTAAGCAACAAGAGATCCGCCGGAGACAGAGTGATGTCCTCCAGGAGGAGGCGCGTGCTCTCGGGGTCTTTGCCGAGGTCTACCACGTGGCTGAACTCAAGCGGAGAGAAGAAGACGTCGAGCGAGAAAAGGTTCTCGGGATGGGAGAAGATGAGCCTTCGGTCGCTGAAAAACGCGTTCACGTAGTAGTCCGGCTTAAAGCCCCTCTCCGCGAAAAACCTCTCAATGAGGCTCTTCTGCTTCTTCAGGCCAACCAGGTCGAGATCAGTAAAAGCGAACTCCTTGTCCGAGAACCTACCAATAGCACGGTAGAGGTCTAGGCAGGGCTGATCCCCCATAACTCGGATGTAAATCGCGACCGCGCCCATAGCCCGCAAGATCACCCCGGCACTCTGGGCCTCGCGGATAAGACCCTTCACGTACTCGGCGAACTCCTGCGGGGCCAGGGATACTCGCTTCGACAAAATCTCACCCCCTCCTGTCAGGACAAAAATGCGCTTGCTCAGCTTATTACTTTTTCTAACCTCTCTCCTTGAACCCGCTACACGACTAGCCACAGTTCACAACCAGCCGCACTAGTACCACTCCCCCGGGCGTATCAGGTTCAGCGGCTCCACGCCGAGTAGGAACCTCTTCACGTTCTCGGCTGAGAACCTGAGGCACCTCTCGAGTGAGAGCCTGGTCCACCCACCCTTGTGCGCGGTGGCTACCACGTTTTCGAGCCTGTGGACACCCCTCGGGGACGGGGCTGAGGGGTCGGGAGGGTACCTCCACCACACGTCGAGACCGGCTCCAGCTATCCGCCCCGTGGCTAGAGCCTCGTAGAGAGCCTCCTCGTCGACCACCTCGCCCCTGCCCACGTTCACCAGGAATGCGGTGCTCTTCATGCTGAACAGCACCTCCCTCCCCACCAGGCGCCTCGTCCTAGGCGTCAGGGGCAGCGTGACCACGAGGTAGTCGGCGTCCCTGACGACCTCGACAAGCTTGTCGACGCCCAGCACCCTCCACTTCCCCTCCTGCCTCTCCCTCGAGGCGACCGGAACCACCCTGATGCCGAACGCCTCAGCGATCCTGGCAACCTCCCGGCCGATTCCCCCGAAGCCGAGGATGACCATGGTTTTGCCCTCCAGGTCCCCGACCAGCGTCTCCCGAGCGTACGGAACCCACTCGCCGGACTTCAGCTTCCTGTCCTGCAGGGTGACCCTCTTCTCGAGCGCGAGCAGGAGGGCGAAAGCCATCTCCGCCACCGCGCGAGCGTTGCAGCCCTTGCTCGACGCGACGGGCACCCCCCTAGCCCAGGCGAGCTCTAGGACACCCGGCTCCACACCCGCGCTCCTCACCTGTATGAAGCGCAGGAGCTCCATCGAGCCGAGGAAGCTAGGCGCCCCGACGATCAGCGCCACCTCGGCGTCGCGGTAGCCTTCAGGCTCGAGCGACGGCCAGGAAACCACGGTGTGGTCCCCGAGGACCTTCCGCAGGATACCCTGCTCCCATTCCAGTGGGTTCCACGACAGGTAAACCTTCGGCTTCACGCAGATACCAAGCCGCCCCAGCAATTTAAAGGTTCAAGCAAGCACCCCCCAGGTGGCGCTGTAAAGCCTAAAGCTTAGTACGCTCGGTTGCCCCGCTATGGGAGCTCGCCCTGAAGCGAGCTTATATACAGCGCGCTCTGACGGAATAGCGGTGGGAGGCGTGGAAACCCCCGTCCGGATCAAGGTAAGGCAACCAAGGAGCACCCTCCTGCTGGTAGTCATCTTCGCCGCAGTCGTCGCGCTCGCCCTCCTCGCGGCCTCCGTCTCGACCCTCGGCGTCAGCGAGGTGGCGGTGGTCGTCGACCCCCTCCTCGGCACGATCTCCAAGCCGACTCAGGGCCCCGCCGTGTTCCTAAAGGCGCCGTGGGCCTACACGGTCAAGGACACAATAGCTGTCGAATCAATCGAGTTCGCCCAGGCCGAGGCGGCCGTAAAGGAGTGGGTGCACGCTCCGCCGACGGTTCTCACTAAGGATGGCGTCAGCGTCACGGTGGAGGTGGTCGTGAGGTACCAGCTCGAGCCCAGCACGTTCGACCAGCTCGTCAGGGACTTCCCCAACGTGGACTACGACGACAGGATCATGGTCCCGCTGATGAGGCAGGTGATCAGGGACGAGATCAGCAAGGTCAGCCTCGACGAGCTCATCACGAACCGCGACGTGATCTCCAGGCGGATCCAGGAGGCATACTTCGACGCCGTCGGCAGGGAGAGCAAGCTCGCCGGGCGGGTCAGGGTCCTTGAGGTCAACATCCTCAACTTCATCCTGCCGCAGGAGATAACCACGGCGATCAACCAGAAGATCGCGGCGCAGCAGCAGGCCATAAAGGCTATGTACGAGAGACAGAGGATCGAGGAGCTGGCGAGGGCGAACTACACCAGGAGGGTGCTCGAGGCCGAGGCCCAGGCGAACGCAACCCTAACCGTGGCCCAGGCTGAGGCCAAGAGCCTCCTCCTAAGGGCGAACGCAACCCGCGCGGCAATGCTCCTGGTCGTGTCCCAGTTCAACGACACCGAGCTGGCGAGGATATACCTCTACCTCCTCGGCCTCCAGGAGGTCGCGAAGACCGGAGCGAGCGTCATCGTTGTAACCCCCGCGGGCCAGTCCGTCCCAGTCATCCTCCAGCCCGGCCAGGGCGGCTCCACTAACCGAGGATAGCCCCGGAAGCACGAGGCAACCTTTTTAACCCGCCGGCGAGCTAAGCTAGCATGCTCAAAGCCGGCGACAAGGCGCCCGAGTTCTGCCTGAAGGACGACGCGGGGCGCGAGGTATGCCTCTCGGACTTCCGGGGCAGGTGGCTCGTGCTCTACTTCTACCCGAAGGACAACACGCCGGGCTGCACCCGCGAGGCCCTCGAGTTCACGGAGCTCATCGGGGAGTTCGAGAAGCTTAACGCCGCGGTGGTCGGCGTGAGCAAGGACAGCCCCCAAAGCCACAGGAGATTCCGCGAGAAGCACGGCCTCAAGGTCATCCTCCTCAGCGACCCCCAGCACAAGGTCATCGAGCAGTACGGCGCCTGGGGCAGGAAAAAGGTGGCCGGCCGCGAGGCAGAGGGGACGATAAGGAGCACATTCCTGATAGACCCCGAGGGCATCATACGGAAAACCTGGACAAACGTCAAGGTCGACGACCACGCCAGGGAAGTCCTCGAGGAGCTAAGAAGGCTCGCCTCAAAGCCCGGGTGAGCGCGCAGCGAACATTTATATGGAACCTCACCGCCGGGAAACACGGGAGCAAGAAGTGGACGGCAGCGATCTCCTGCTCCTCTTCATCGTCGCCGTCTGGATCGCGTGGGAGCTCCACGAGATGAGGAAAACCCTCGACCGGCTGGAGAAAGCCCTCTCCGGGAAGCAACCCGCCTGAAGGAAAGGCCACCATGATGCAAGCGCGACGCCGAGCAACTCAAAAGCGAACCTTCCTTTTGAGATACACTGACACAGCTCAGCGATCCGAAGCCCCTCAGCAGGGCCTTCGGCACCCGAAACACCAGGCAAATCGCCGCTGCGCTGGAGAGGCTCCGCACGGCTGGCCTCGTCAGGGAGGCGGTGGTCGGCGATACGCGCTACGTCTACCTGACGGAGAGGGCCTGCGGCCTCCTCGCGCTGCTCGGCTACAGCCTCGATGAGGTGGCATGCGGCGAGTCGGCCTTGAGGCTCATCCGGCGCGGAGCCTCAGCTGCCTCCGGTGCAGCATGACGGTGGCGATGTGCGAGCATATTTTCGCCTTGCGCACGTAGCCGTAGGCGCGGAAGAGGCAGTCGCACCCATATTTCCCTTTGCTTATCCACACGTTGTACCAGTGGTAG
Organism: Infirmifilum tikiterense; assembly: GCF_054696565.1. Next base: position 1,222,398 of record NZ_CP182482.1, on the reverse strand, counting down.
GTGTCCCACCTCCGGCAACGCCTTCACCAGCCGGTTCCCGCTTTTAAGCCCTCTGCACCTTCCTGGGAGTTGCTCGAGCGGCTCACTTTCAGCCTACACACCGAAAGGGAGATAAACCCCCGAAGCACCGCCTCTAACGGGTAGGGCAGTTGGCCGCCGCTGCCCGCAGTGGGTGCCGCGGCCGCCGGCTGCTCCTCCCCGGAAGCCCCGAGAGGGGCAGGCCCGCAGCGGGCGATGCCTCGCCCCCGTGGGGCGACCCCGAGGCTGAAGAGGGATGACGAAAAGTTTAAGGGAGGCCAGTGGGGGCAGAAAAGGAGGAGCCATACCACGTGTCAGGCTTATATGTTTCAACGCATATAATGTCGTAATGACTACTGCTACAAGATTTACGTCGGAGTCGAGGCGTGATAAAGCCATGAGCATCCTGTTAGAGGAAGCCGAGCTTTTCTACAAGGCTTCGCTCGACGAGTTAGCAAAGGCGCGCAGCGAGGCAGACGCGCAAAAGCGAAGCGTACTCGTAAGGGACGCCGCGGAGAAGGCCTGGAACGCCAGCGTGAAGGCAGTCGAGGCACTCCTCACAGCCTACGGCTACGACCCCGAGGACATCAAAACCTACAAGATGAAGAGGGACAAGCTGGAGGAGCTCGAATCCAAGAACCCCCAAGTCAGAGACATGAACCTCAGCGACAGGTTCGCGGCCAGGGAGCAGAAGCTGCACATCCGGTGCTTCTACGACGGCGAATGCACAGCCGAGTGGCTCGAGGAGGAGCTGAAGAAGGTCAAGAAGCTCATCGACGACGTGTACAGCATGCTTGCCACCCAAGCCGCCTCTGCTTGAACCAACGCCACGCTACCCGAGCCCCAGCACCCCTCGCCGCCGTGAACACCTTCACCGCTCGAACTCCTCCTCGAGGTAGCTCCCAGCCAGCTCGCCCGGCGCCGGCTCCCTCCTGCCAGGAACCCCCTTCAACACCTCCGCGTGCCTCCTGAGGGCCCTCCTCAGCTCTTCGACGTCTACCTTCCTGCGAGCTGGCTTCAGCATGCTCCCATCACCGGCCTGACCCAGCCCCCTCCTCCATGCCCACTGACTCGCAGATAGTTTTAGGCAGCATCACGTAGCCTTTCCTCCCAACCCTCAGCGTGAAAGCCAAACCCAGTTCACCCACAGTAGTATCCTCTTTAAAAGTAAATATCCTTTGCCACCCACCAGCCCGCAGACCCTTAAATGTACGGGAAGAGTTAACACCCGTCAGGCCAATCGCTATTCTGAACTCAATTCCTTTCAGGGTAAGGCTGGCGTGCACCTGTAGTTCTCAGCCAAGAGAGTCTCACCTTTGCGCTCAACAAATATTTTTTACGTATTAATTAGCGTTGGTCGGCTCTTTGGTGGAGCGAGACCATCTCGAATCTCCACTTGACCGCAGACTTAGAGGCCTAGGGCACTACCTCCAATCCCAGTGAGGATGCCACAGCTCTCTGCCTCTCATCTAGCGATAAGAGGGGCTTACCGTGGTGCAGCGCCTGAGCCAGGTACAGCGAGTCGTAGACCGTTACGCCGTGCTCAACCGCGATCTCGAACGCTCGCCCCACGTACCTCTCCTCGGGCTCCAGAACCATGTTCTTCTCGCGGTAGGAGTTGAAGAGCCCTATGATCTCCCTGGCTTCCTCGAGGCTGATAACCCCCCTGAGCCTCACGCTCCTCCACACCGCGTTGTAGAACTCCTTCACCGCATGATCCACCGAGACCGCCCGAACCATGTACCTCGCCAGCCCCCTCCAGCCCTCCTCCCTGAGGAAGAACGCCACCAGGGCGGACGCGTCAACCACTATCACGATCCTCCCTCACCAGGGCGGCCGAGTAACCCCCAGGCACCTGCCAGCGCGCCCCCTCCAGCCTCCTCAGGACGTCCTCGAAGTTCTCCTCAGCCTCCAGCCTCCTGATGGTCTCCTCGATGAACCTCCTAACCTCCTCAGCCCAGTTCACCCTATCCCTGTACCTCTCCATCTTCTCCTTAACCTCCCTCCTAATCTTCACGCTAAACACCGCGCTCAAGCCCTTCACCCCTTAGGCACAACAATGGTAGACTCATTAATAAACCATATGGTCAACCAGCTCGTAACACCAGCTCGTTCAGAGAGCTCGTCATCAGCCAAACGTCGGTGGTGTGCAACGAAGCAGGGCAGCCGAAGGTGTTCCTAGCTATCCTCCTCCCGCTAGCCCGCAACCTGTCCAGGAAGTTGAAGAGGAACTCGTGGCACCCGGACTGGCCCTGGGCTCGGCCGACCAGTAATTCATCTTTTTTATTATCTGTTGTAATTAGTATTGGTCGGAGCCCTTGAGGCGCAGAACATGATCTAAGCTGACCAGGCTGGGCGCCTAGAAGTGGCGCGAGCGGCCCCGCTGGTATCCTAGCCCCCCTGCGTGTGCCCATATCTTCTCGAAGTACTCCGCTGCGGCCCTCGCGACTTCCACCCGTGACCTACGATGCGCTCACTACCCGTGGAGGCTGAAGTTCAGGAGAAGCCCGCGCGGTACGTGAGAACCACCCTCACGACTCCAAGGCACTCGAGCTCCAGTAGCCCCTTCACCCGAGTCTCAGGATGCTTATTTATATTGCTGAAAACCTCCGGTACTCATGGAGGCTACAAGCATGATGAAAACTCCCCTTTTCATTCTAGTTCTCGCTCTCCTCACCGCCTGGCTCCTCATGCCATGCCCCCTCTCGAGCCCCCCTGTGCTCGCTGAGCCCGGCAGAGTTAGCGGGGCTGAAGGTGTGCCCACAAAAGTTGCCACTAGGGCGCTGGCAGTTTACTTCGACGAACGCTACCCGAGCAACTGGGTCAATCCAAGGGAGATCGCGGCCAACATCAGGAAGACCCTTGACAGGCTCGGTATCCCGTTCCGAATCCTCAACGCCGAGGAGCTTAGGGACTACATGCTTCGAGAGACCGGCGTGGTCGTGTTCACGAGCGACGTAGCCCCGGACACCGTGTGGAACGGCAGTTCAAACTCGCTCGCGCTACAGTGGATTAGAGGCGGGGGAGTCGTCGTGTGGACGGGTGACTGGGAGTTCTACTACATCGGCTATGCCAACGGCTCGAAAGTCCACAGGCCCGGCATCGAGAACAGCCTCCTCGGCCGGCAAGTCACCGTCGCCGTGGACGGGGGAGCCGTCACGAGGCCCACGGAGCTGGGGGCAAGGTATATCCCAAGCTTCAAATCGCTGAGAAGCTTTAGGCCCTTCGACGAGAGCAGGCTTAAGGGTGTTGAGTACGAGGCTTATGGTGCCGCTGAGCTCGGAGGCAGTAGGCTGCTCGACCCGTGCGCCGTGAAGGTCGGTGAAGGGTACTTCGTGAAGGTCTCCGCTAACGGGTTCGGAGACAACTTCGGCTTCGCGTACGCGCTGGAGCTTGTGCTTAACAGGTTTTACGGCGCTAAGGTGAGGCTCACCCCTGACTCGCCAAGCCCCTACTTCACGGGCGCGGGGATCGTCTACATCCTCCCCAGCGGCGCGTCCTCCCCCTACTGGAGGGAGAAGTACGGGGACAGGATATACTTCTACACTAAGTCGAACCTGAGCGACTACAGGAGATTCATCGAAAACGACTTCAGAGTGATATCCTCAGCGGGGTACGACTTCGCCATACTCGTCGTCCCGCTGAGCGACACCGAGGTGTTCCGGTTTAACGCACGGCTCATCGACGAGCTTGCGCAGCTCGCGCGCCTGAGAGTGCTCTACCTCGTGCTGCCGAAGTGGGAGTACGGAGACGAGTGGGAGTACCTGATCCCGGGAAGCAGAGTGAACACGGCCCTCCTCTCCGTTTCGAAGCACCTGCTAAACCTCTCCTCCACGCTAGCGGTGGCTGTCTGGTACGGCTGGGAGGGGAGGGCGATGAACCCAGGCGAGCTCGAGGGCTTCTACCTTTCTCTAGGCGACGCTGAGAGGGAGAAGGTATGGCTCTGGATAGACCAGCCCTTCATAGAGAAAGCCAACTCATCCGGTATATTCGGGGTGCTCGACAGGCTCAACGCGACCCTCGTGACTGAGCTCTACGACCCGGTCAAGCTCTCCCTCTACCAGAACGCAACCCGAAAGCAGGTCATCGTGACAGGCTACTGGAACGCGAGCACAGTGGACGAGTGGCTCAGCGGGGTTAAAGGCAAACTCAGCCTCGTTGACACGCCCGGGAGGCTACTCGGCATCTGGATATTCTGGGACGTCAACGACGGCTGGGGAGAAGCCTATAGAGCCTACATAGGAGGAAAGCTAGCTAACCCCCTGCACAGGAAGGAGCAGGGGCCTCGCTACTACATCCTGGCTGAAAGCGAGTACGGGCAACCGATCGGCACAGGCTGGTACAACCCAGGGGAAAACGCCACCATCGAGGTACAGCCAACCCTCATCGAGCTACCCAACGGGACGCGTAGATCGTTCTTAGGCTGGTACGAGGGCCCCGAGCTAGCCAGCACGCAACCGCGCTACAGCTTCCCCGCCAGCTCGAACCGCACCCTCACAGCGCGGTGGAGAACCCTCTACCTAGTCGAGGTCACCACAGAGAAGGGCGCAGCCACGGGGGCAGGCTGGTACGAGGCTGGCTCCACGGCGAGAATATCGATCGCGCCAACCGAGGTGCCGGAGAACACCACGCACAAGTGGGTGTTTTACGCCTGGGAAGTCGACGGAGAAACAGCCTCACGACAACCCACGCTCAACATCACAGTGAACAGGCCCCTGCGGGTCAGGGCTGTCTGGAGGCTCGAGAAAACAGCAGGTCAAGCCCCCGGCTGGGCTGAGCCGGTGTCCGCGCTGGCGGGCCTGATCCTAGGCACCCTAGCAGGCTTACTGGCCCTCAGGCTCGCCCACACAATGGCGCGCCGAGAAGCACGCCAACGCACTAGCCTCAGAGCCCATCTCTCCCCAACCGATCCTACCCTAAACGGTAAACGTCGAACAACGGCCCACCGGTTCCTCCGTAGGGGGCTTCAAGAGCCACGCTAGCGCCCGGGAGAGGTTTGTCCAGCCCTCCTCCTCAGCGCCGCCACCAGGTCCTCGCCCTCCCAGATGTGGCCGGACTGCAGCCCGAGCCCTACAATCGAGTCCACTGTGCCGCCACCCGGCTCCCCCTCGACGACCCCCGCCGCGCCCCTCGTGGGAGCGCCTCTACTCAGCCAACGCCCCCGAGCCACACGCCCCCGAAGCCTCTCCGCAAGCCGCTCGAGCACCTCGACCATTAAGGTGAACAAGGCACCGACCTATGAACCTTACCTACCCGCGCTCGAAGGTCACAGTCGCTAGCTTCGCGTAGCTGCAAGAGCATGAAGCCCAAGACCCTCTTCGATAGTAGAAGCTCGTAGCACAGCAGAAAACGAGAGAGCAGGAGCCAGTAAAGGCTGGCGGAGCGGCACTCGCGAAAACCCGTTTAACAGCTCACCGCTTAAACTCCTCCCCCGGGGCAGTCCTTAGCCCTGTCGGGTAGCCCCCTCGCGCCACCTACCGGCCGGGCACTTTGAACAGCACCCAAGCACGCGGAAGGCGCAGACTGCCTGGGCTTGGTGAGGCGGCTGCCCAGTTATGGGTTGCGGGCCTACTCCCCCTTCCTACCAAACATCACACAGCCCCAGCCACCGCACAGAAGGCAGCCTTATCGTGGCAAAGCCAGCCCGTTACACTGGGTAAAGGCCCACCTGCTACCACGACACCGCTCTCACGCGCAGTAGAGCACTAGGTTTATAAGAAAATAAGGCCTTTTGGACTTATGATCAAAGCACGAGTAGACGAGAAGCTGGAGCAGAGGTTCAGGGAGCTGGCGATGAAGAGGTTCGGGTACGGGAAAGGCTCGATCAGCAAGGCCCTCGAGGAGGCCATACGCATGTGGGTCTCGCACGTCGAGGAGACCGAGGCCCTTGAGGGAGACCCCGTTGAGGCCATCAGCGGCGCCCTCGCCGACCTCGACATAGACTCCGTGGAGCTCCAGCACAAGATCAAGCACCTTTGGAAGGCGAGGGTGCTAGGCGATGTACCTGATTGACACAAACATCTTCCTCGAAGTGATGCTCTCGTGCGGTAGAAGCGAGGAGTGTAAGAGGCTCCTCGGAGCCCTGAGAAGCGGCAAGCTGAGGGGAGCGGTGACGGACTTCGCAATTCACTCAATCATGGTCCTGCTCGGAGACCTAGGGAGGCTCGACGCCCTCAAGCTCTTCCTGCGAAGCCTCCCCGCGTACAGAGGGCTACAAATCTACACAACCTCCCTCGCCAGCGAGGCTAGAGCGGTGGACATCGCAAGAAAGACCGGCCTGGACATCGACGACGCGGTGCAGTACGAAGCCGCCCTCTCACTCGGGGCCCAGGCGATAGTCTCCTTCGACAAGTACTTCGACGACCTCGAGATCCCGAGAGTAGAGCCCAGGGAGCTCCTGGGCTGACGCCGCCAAGCCGAGGATCAGCGCCGCTCAGCGGGGCGCCGAACCCCTCAGGCCGTAACTCCTCCTGCCCGAGCAGAAGCTCCGGCCCGCGGGCGTGGAGCCTTCCTCGAGCGCACGGAGGACCTCGACGAGGCCTCTCACGTACCTCTCCCTGCTCCTCGCCGGGAACGGGAGGCACACCACCGGCACCCCCAGGCCCGCGAGCCGGACAGCCTCCCCGACGAGGCCGCACACCCTGCACAGCACCGCCACCACCAGCCTCGGCCTAAGCTCCCCAACCAGCCCCGCTAGCCCCCGCACAGCCGCCGCCAGCTCCCCCTCCGACGCCTCGCTTACACGCCTACCCCTCTCCCCCAGCAGGTCCACCAGGAAGAACCCCCGCGACCTGAAGAACTCCAGGAACTCCGAGTAGCTGCCAAACCTCACCCCGAAAGCCTCCTCGAACGCCTCCCTGGTCGCCCGCCCCAGCTTAGAGCCCCCGGGCGCGTAGAAGAAACTCCCGCCCGCCGGCGGAGACTCGCCGACCATCAGCACCACCACCCTCGACGGCCTAAACCGCTCCCTCAGCGCCTCAACCCCGCCACCCTCGCACACGGCGCACCACCCCCAGGCGAAAAGACGCGTACAGCCCCATATGCGCCCTCCGCAGGTAGCGTGACCTAGCTGCTCAGCGGGTGTTCCTAGAGGAACAGGTACACTGCTACCTACGCGTTCCTCTTCAGCTTCCTCAGCAGCTCCCTTTCTACGTCCTCCAGAATCAACGGCAAGTCATCGTAGCTAGGCGGAGGCACGTAGTCCTCAACGCGCTCCTCCCCCAAGTCCAGCTTCCTCGCCCAAGGCGACTTCTTTCTTCCCACCTCCACGCACCGCCGAGTAAAATACGGGTTTAAGCCTAATAAATGCTCTTGCTCTCAGCCTCTCCCAAGGGGCTAGAGATGGATTCTTTAGTATTCAATCGAAAACCGATGCTAGAGCTGAGCGCGAACGACCACCCCCATGCTCCCAACACGGTATTTGGTAAATATGCAGAAAGCGCCTCCAATCGTCTCCCAACCTCACGGCTACGCAAGTCAACCCGTGTGCCCCGGGTTACTTCAACCCCGACCCCCCACCCCATTACTGCACCCGCACCAGCGCTTACAGTAGCACTACACTTGAGAGGTGCTCAGAGCACAAGGTTCGCGGCGAGCCTCAGGGCCGAGGCTTTAACGCTCAGGGAGACGGGAAGAAGGCGCTGGAAGCTACATACAACAGCGAAAACAAGAGTGAAAAGCAAACAACCTCCCCTAGAGACCAGGGCTTCACATCCTTTAATCTCGCACACCTCGGCTTCAAAAAGCGTGGAAGAATGCTGAAAAACAGGGCGGAAACAGCAAGAGACACTGCAAACACAACCACAAACTCCCTGATAAAGGTAAGAGCGTGCCCATCACTCTACACACCCCTACCCATCAATGCCATTTGTTTTAATATTCCTTCCCCCAAGGAGAAGCGCGCCGCCTGCGTAGCTTCCAACAGCCTCTTAACCTCTCCACCACCACGGCCTGTCCTGCGGCGCCAACGCGCTCAACCCAATGGGTTCTCAAGTGCCTCTTGGCTTCTTCAGCCAAAGAGGTATTCGGTGTGCCTACTACAACTGGAGGAGGTGGAGCCTTTAAATTGTCTCTTGACTTCCTCCGGCTACCACGCCTCCGCGGACTGCCTCTATGCCATACCCCTCTTTCAATTGTCTCTTGACTTCCTCAGTAACGAGTGGGCCAGTGTCGATTTAATAGCTGTCGAAGGCTACTTTCAATTGTCTCTTGACTTCCACGTAGTCGTCCTTCTTACGGATCGTCAGGCGCAGCCCTGTCTTCTTTCAATTGTCTCTTGACTTCCTCTCAAGGTGTTCAAGGAGGAGCTTCCGGTTGAGAACTACCTTTCAATTGTCTCTTGACTTCTTCCTATGACGGGCAAGTCTCTGCTCGCGGTGCAGAGCGCACTTGAGCTCGTCTTTCAATTGTCTCTTGACTTCTTCCCATCGGACTTCACGAAAACATCCTCGACGCCAGCCTATGCAGGCTTTCAATTGTCTCTTGACTTCTTCCCATCGGACTTCACGAAAACATCCTCGACGCCAGCCTATGCAGGCTTTCAATTGTCTCTTGACTTCTTCCCATCGGACTTCACGAAAACATCCTCGACGCCAGCCTATGCAGGCTTTCAATTGTCTCTTGACTTCCTCCGTTGAATGGTGTGGGAGGGACTATTTAAACGTTCCCTTTTCGGCCGGCTCCCTGCTCCTCTGCGAACATGCATTTTACTGGGTGCCGCTTCCCGCAGTTGTGATTCCAAGCCCTCCCTGTATTTTAAAAGTTCGCATCATTAATGAAACTTGAATTATAAAATAACAGGGTTATGTTCCAGCCGAATCCTCCCAGGGAAAACCTTGAATATCGCGAAACTTTTCACTGCTGAAAATAGCGTTTAAAGAGCTCTCAACACGCTTTGAGCGGTTTTAGCGCACAGGCTATGGCGTCGAGGAGCTTGCCGCTGGGCTACTCCTTGGCGGTGAGCGCAAGGGGTCATTAGGGGCGCTTTTCCCAAGCCCTAGGCCTAGAGAGTGCGGATGGGGCCGCTGAGCCCGCGCTCTTCCACGGCCTTGTCGCGCTCGAGCTTAGGCCTCGCAGGCATCTCTAGGGCAATAGAGGGTGACGGGTAGGCCGACGCCGGGAGGCTCCAGGAGGCTGTGAGCGGGGTTCCTCCACGCGCATGACCCCCAGGTGTTCTCGAGAGGGCTCGGCACCGTGGTTCCAACAACCCGAGTGGAGCTAGCCTCTTCACGGGTAACGGGTTACCCGCTCAGCCTCTCTGCACTCGTTCTCGAGAACCGTGGTAACCTCCTCATAGGGAGCAGGTAGTCTGTGGGAAGCCATGAAGGACGCGTAAGACTCGATGTAGTCGCAGGTGGGGTTCGTGCAGAACAAAAAGCGCATAACGAGGGTGTCACCGCTCCGAAATAGGCTTAACGCGCTACCGCACTTCGGGCACGTGCTACGGCTCCGGCTACCAGAGTGTTCCCGTGGCCCGCTCATAAGAAATCGGTGAGGCGCCTGGAGCCCGCGGCTCCACCTCCCTCTCGCTTGCGACTCCCAGCCCTTCTCCTCACGAAGCTGGAGGAACCCTTGTGACCTTTAAGCGCATTGGGTTTTAGTTCCTTGGTTCTGGCGAGCCTGCGCTCCATCATAGCCTTAGCCAGCTCGCGGGCTGTATCTGCCAGAACCTCGGCTAGACCAAGAATCTCCGCCACCTTCCTATCTATATCCGCTATCACGCTGTCCCAGAGCCTTATCAAGTTCTCATATGTGTCTGCGCCCCCCATTTCTCGCGCGGCGCCCTCGAGTTTATCGAAGAGCGCAGAGAGCTCCCCCAGCGCCTCATCGTCTAGAGTTCGAGGATCTATGACAGGCATCTCCCTCGCATGCGATACCTCCAGGCACACTAGCCCTAAGCCTGTTGTTCTGCCGCGCGATTCGATGTAGAGTTGAGAGAAGCTCGAATTAAGGTATGCCAGCAGGGCCTTAAGCTGTCTTTCATCGAGCTTTACGTTAGGCTTAGGAATAAAGGCTATCATAGCATGATATGTCACCACTCTCTTTTGGTTTAAAATAAAGCGCGTTTTGTACCGTGACTGGTATACTGCGAGGATAGGAGCGTCTTCAACCCCACCGAGATCGTACCACCCATAGAAGAGGTTCTTATGCCTCGTTCTCTCTTGGCACGCAAGCGCCTGGCTACATATCTTTCCACCACCCCTCGTCTCTTTTACCTGCGTCCTGCACTCCGTCTCACCCCATTTTATATAATCCTGAACTCCTTTCGGGAGCTCGTGCCATGGCTTATGGCATATGAAAAGATAGCAGGCAATGCTACGTTTCCTGAGCTCCTCCCAGTCCTCCTCAGTGAAGGTGAACCACTTAGCGTAGCGGGCGTTCGTGAGAGCTGGGTAGGCACACTCCGCCAACCTCCATTTCTCAATTTTTCCTTCATTGAGATAGAAGAATTCCTTAGCCCCCACGTCAGGTATTCTTCTGCTGGAGAGGGCCCAGATAGCGAATTTGTAGTTACCTCTACTCACTTCAAACATTTCGCTCATTTTTACTGTTTTCTGTTTTACTTCATCTAAGATTTCCTCCGACCTAAAAATAATCCCCAAATTAAGTACAGTAAACTTCAACTCCTCCAACAACCTCTCGGCGGCCTCCTCCGGTTTACTGAAGGGGTACTTAACCTTCAGCAGCGGCTTCAAGCTCTCCGCGAGCTCTCTCCTGTCGAGCCGCTCGAGTTGCTCGAGGGCTCTGTGCGCCTCCTCAGCCCACTCGCGCGCTTCCCTGACGGAGCCCATCCTCAGGTTGGCATACGCCAGCCTTGCTCCCAGCAGGGCCCTCGCGTTAAGACCAACCGCGTCCTCTCTCAGCCCGCTCAGGAAAGCTTCAACCCTCCCAGCCCACTCTTCCAGCCCCTCGCGTAGTGTCCTCCGTGCGTAGTAGTGTGCATCCTCGTAGAGCGTGCGCGCGAGCTGGTCGAACCTGTCCAAGCCACCAGCTTCCCGCTCTACGATTCCTAGGAGCTCTGAGGCCAGCCTAGGTTCCCGCATCGAAGCGCTGTGAGCTACGTCTACTGCCTCTAGCCACCGACCCTCCTCTATAAGCTTCATTGCAAGCCCCATGAGGGCTTTCGAAATGCTGGTCAAGGCGAGTCTTTCCGGCAGTAGCGGTATCGATCTGAGTGCAAATCCTGTAGCAGGAGCCGCCTCGTCCAAGCACCCCTCAAGCCCTCCTCTCGAGATCGTCAGCGCGCCGAGAGCCGTCAAGAGGAGGTCGGGAGCGTACTGCTTTTCCTTCTCGGCTCGCTGGTGAGCGCTTTTCAGGACCTGGCAGGGGTTGACGGCGTCACTGAAGGCGGGGGCAACCTCAACCAGGAACAGCCTGGCCGAAAATGGCATCTCGCCCCCAATAGTGAGCCACCTCTTAAAATCCTCAGGGAGGTCAGCCTCCTTTAAAAGAGATTTCGCCGAGGGGAGCGCATGAGCTAGGCCCACTAAAGTTGCGAAGCTCTCCCCATAGTTCTCAATGTCCCTGACCACTTCCTCCTTGAATTCCCGGGCTTTCTCCGCTAGCCTTTTAATAATACTGGAAGCCGCCTCGTCCCTGCTTTCCCCGAGCTTCTCTTTCTTGATTATGTCGCGTAACCGCGCAACAATGACACCGGGGTCGTCTCCCGTGTGATCGCACACCTTGCTCCCGTAGGCGCACTCTAGGGCCTCCTCCGCCATCCCCTCCAGCACCTCTAGGAGTGAGGGGTGAAGTGGCTGCGTGAGCCAAAGGAAGGCCGCGTGGCTCTCAGCGCGGTGCGGGTCTCTCCCGAAGGACTCCAGTAGCAAGGCGGCCAGCCCCATGGGAAAGGGGCCGAGGAGGCACGTGGCGAGGATCAGCGGGGCGAGCAACCAGGCCTCATCGGATCTCTCCCTCTGGTCTTCGCCGAGCAGCCCATACCAGAGGTAGCTCCTAACGAACTCCTCGATCTTGCCCTTGCTGTGCTCTATGGCTTCGAGCACCCTCCCCTCATCGCAGCCCGCCTTTCCGAGCCAGTCAGCCGCGAGCACCGCTACAACAGCGTAGTTCTCGCCGAACCCGTCTGCGACAAGCTCCGCCAGCTCTTCCGCGACCCTGCTGTCGCAACCGCTGTAAGCCTCCACCAGGGCCCTGACGAAGCCCTTCTTTGCCTCTCCGAGCACCTCGTCGGCGTCGATAGGCGCTAGGTCCTTGAGTTTTCCCTCAGCTAGGGAGTACTGGTCGTTCGAGAGCACCACGAGGGAGACTGCTCCCTGGACTCCCCTCAGGTACTCGATCGCTCTGGAGAGCCGCTCGGCGAAGCCCTCCTCCGGCACGTAAGCCTCCCCGGGGGTTGAGGGGTAGTGTCCTGTCCTTGAGGGGTCGAGGTAGAGGATCGGGAGGAAGCCAGTCTTCCTGGCCTTCTCGGCGAACTTCTTCAGCCTGTCCTTGTCCACGCTCTGTAGCCTGAGCTCGAGGATTACAGGGCTAAGGGCCTCCACACCCTCTTTGGACTCTGTGGGGAGCGCGTCCCGGAGGAGCTTTGCGAGGGCGACGCTCGCGGCGGTGGACTTCCCGACACCCTTCCCGCCTTTTACAACGACGACCCCGCCTCCCCTGCGTGCCGCCTCCCTCAGCTCATAAGCAACTTTCTCCTCGAGCGGGTTCGGCACGTAGCCCACGGTGCCCGTGCCGGTGAGCAGGGCTATGGAGAGCCTGACTGAGCCGTCCTCGAGCTCGACGCCCGGCACCCCGTCGAAGTAGAGGGAGCCCAGCGCAGCGGAGCCCGCCACCTGGCGTAGCTCCTTCTCTAGCTCTTTAACTCTGTTCTCCAGCTCCCCCACCTTCTGCTTAAGTAACTTCTCCAGCTCCTCCTCGGTGACCACGCGCCCTCCTGTGAGCCTGTGGAGGTTCTCGACGAAGTTCCGGAACTTCCTGAGGCTCAGGCCCCACTGGCTAGCAACCTCGTCCGCCACCCCCTCGAACCTCTCATCGCTTACGAACTGCGCCGCGATGATGGCTTTCCTGAGCAGCTCCGCCAGCCGCTCAGGGTACTCCCTCTCCGGAGCGCCGCTACCCGCGCGGATCAGATCCTCCGCGGCGTCGAGGAGGAGGCTAGGGGAGAAGAGGTAGCCGGCAGCCAGGGCCACAACCCCGGGCAAGCCCCCTACCATCATTGCGATCACGGAGGCCAAAGCGGCGGCCCCGATCGTGAGGGCCTGCTCGGCGGCCCCCCTTCCCAGCTTGCGCGCCACCTCCATCCCCACGCGCCTCAGCGCATCAGCCAGCGTAAGCCCGCCGGGGCTCAGAGCCCTCAACGCAGCGGCGCCCTTCTTCAGCTCCTCCCACTCCCCTTTTCCATGGTGCTGAAGGAGCTTGAGCGAGACTCCCTTGTCGCCACCCTCAGGCTTCACGTTGAAGACCTTGAACACCGCGCTGCAGTCTACCTCCGCCTCCTCAGGCGGCTTAAAGTCACTCCTCTTCAACTCCTCTTCGTAGATCCTGGGCGTGAAGACTAAAGCGACCTTATCCTCCCCTAGCTTCTCGCTTAGCGAGCGATAAGCTCTGATCGCCTCTATGGTGCTCTCCGGGACCACGATCACCCTCGCGGGGCTTTTCTCCCTGACGTACTCGGCGAGAGTCTTATCGCCTGCGAGCGGCTCTCCGCCCTCAAACCTCAAAAGCTCGGCGCTACCCCCTGAGGGCTTGTAGCTCACGACCACCGAATCCGGAACCCTCCCGGCAACCCCTAGGCGGGATGAGCCCGGCCCCGCGAGGACAACCACGCTTCTACCTTTCTTGAATACCTCTTCAACTCTCTCGGCGGCCCGCTTCACCAGATCCTCGTAGCTGTACTCGCGGCTCAAGAACGCTCCAATGAATGGCTCCTCGAATGCTATATAAATTTTTGTTTTTGTAAGCTTAATCCCGAGCCTCAGCTACCTTCAGTGGAGCATGACCGTCGCTACGTGACTGCAGAAACTCGCCTTCTCCAGGCAACGTGTTCGCAGAGTACGGTCGCGGCGGTTCTCCCATCCGGTAGCTCGGCCTGCACCGCTAGCATTGGTCGCTACGCCCCGTCACCTTTACAGCAACGCCCGCCTCAAATCCCCCCGACCACGCCTTCCGGAGGCCTGCGAGGCATTGCTGGAGCCTTACTGGCCGCGGTAGCGTCCACTTCACCGGCATCCCCTATTCGGCCGCGCCTCTAGGAAGCGGCCTTCTGCGCTAGGCCACTCCCCGAGGGGCAGGTGAAGTTGCCGGACTTTCAATTGTCTCTTGACTCCTTCCAGATGTTGTAGGCTACACGAAGGAGGGTGGACCGGTCACCTTTCAATTGTCACTTGACTTCCTTGAATTCCATTAGGCGCGGGCATGGTCCTCCAGGGAATCCACATTGCAATCTTTCAATTGTCTCTTGACCTCTTCGGCCCCAGCTGGGCATGTGGCCCCAAGTTCCGGGGTTACCCGTCTCTCAACTGTCTCTTGACTTCTTTTAAGCGGGAAATGGTCATTCTCTATCAAAAGGGGCAAATCGTTGCTATCTTTCAATTGTCTCTTGAATTCTTCCATCGTGGAGCATCTCCTGGCGGAAGGCAAGGTGGTGATGATTCTTTCAATTGTCTCTTGGCTTCTTCATTCGCGAAATGACGGCTGATGAAGCGCTTAAGGTCGGCCCAATGTCCTTTCAATCGTCTCTTGACCTCCTCCGATTTACCCGATTGGGGTATGTGTTGATTGAGAAAATAGGCTTTCAATTGTCTCTTGACTTCTGCTTGAGTTCGAGGAGACCGTGAGGAGGATCCGGGGCGTGACGGCCAGCCTCTTTCAATTGTCTCTTGACTTCTGCGCGCTCGTAGTCACCGATAATGGCCTTCACGGCAGTGATGGACTCCTTTCAATTGTCTCTTGACTTCTGCTTTAGCCCTCTCCTCCTCCTCCTCTGGGCTTATCTCCTCTTTCAATTGTCTCTTGACTTCTGCAAATCCA
Organism: Infirmifilum tikiterense; assembly: GCF_054696565.1. Next base: position 1,207,392 of record NZ_CP182482.1, on the reverse strand, counting down.
CCAGGCGATAATAGAGGAGGCTGGCAGACAAAGCCCAGGCCTTTCAATTGTCTCTTGACTTCTGCAGCCGAGGAGCTTAGGAAGCTCCTCTCCTCGAGCGACGCTTTTCTTTCAATTGTCTCTTGACTTCTGCCTAGGAACCCGGGGTCGCGCGCCGCCTTCTCCTCTATCCACCTATTCTTTCAATTGTCTCTTGACTTCTGCAACACCGTCACCGCGCAGGATAGGTACACCCCGGGAACCACGCTCTACCTACTTTCAATTGTCTCTTGACTTCTGCCGTGGACTACCGTAGCCTAGCCTGGGTTGACTCGGATTGGTACCTTTCAATTGTCTCTTGACTTCTGCCGTGGACTACCGTAGCCTAGCCTGGGTTGACTCGGATTGGTACCTTTCAATTGTCTCTTGACTTCTGCCGTGGACTACCGTAGCCTAGCCTGGGTTGACTCGGATTGGTACCTTTCAATTGTCTCTTGACTTCTGCCGTGGACTACCGTAGCCTAGCCTGGGTTGACTCGGATTGGTACCTTTCAATTGTCTCTTGACTTCTGCCGTTAAACGGTGTGGGAGGGGGTATTTAAGCATTCCTTTTCGACCTGCTCCCTGCTCCCTTGCGAACACGCGTTTTACAGCATGCCTCTTCCCGTGGTTGTGACTTCGAACCCTCCCTCTATTTTAAAAGTTCGCACCGTTAATAAAACTTGATTAATAAGATAACTCGGTTATGTTCCACCCCAGTCTTCCCAGAAAAAACTTCAAATAACCTGAAATTTTTCACTATTGAAAATAACGTTTAAAAGGCTCCAGTGCGGCTTTGACTAGGTTTAGCCACGCTGGCTGTGGTGTCGAAGGAGTTCGCTGTTAGACGCCTAGGTGGTGAGTGCAAGGAGTCATTAGGAGCATTTTCCGTAACCCGTGAGGCCTCGGGTAAAGTAGTGGGCTCGCTGAGCCAATACTCTTCCGCAACGTAGGCGTGCTTAAGTCTGAGCGCCCTCTCTTAGAGCGTCTCCTAGGTTGAGGCGGATGCGTTGTTCGCGACAGCGCCCGCGCGGCCTACAGATGGGATTATGGGGTGAGGGGCTCGTATGTCAACGGGCTGGCCCAGTTCGGGGAGTTGGGGAGGTTTACGAGCCGGAAGCGGGGGAATCTGGAGAGGCTTCCCGAGCGTGAGGTGTAGGAGTGCGCCCTCTGCCCGACGCTTTGCACGGAGACCCCCTGTGTGGGGATGGTCTCCCGTAGGGAGGTAAGAGGGGCTGCGACTGCCACTGAGGAAGGGTTCAAGTTAACCCGCGATCGGGTCTACCTTAGGGCTAGCTTCCAGGACGCCGTGGAGAAGCATAACACGCTCTTAGCCTCGCTTGTTTTAAACAGAGGTATAGAGGCTGGCACAGTCCTAGAGGTGGCTCTTAGTCTTGCTTGTTTTAAACGAACTATCTTGTTCTCATTGCCGTATTCCCCGCATCTCTTAGTCTTGCTTGTTTTAAACAAGGGGGCAAGAAACACGCCGACAAACTCTGTTTTCCTCTTAGTCTTGCTTGTTTTAAACACGCGAAGTCCCACAGCTCCTGGGGGTCGACTCTTAGTCTTGCTTGTTTTAAACCCCACTGGAAACTGCCGAGAGTAGAGCCCGTGAGCCCCTCTTAGTCTTGCTTGTTTTAAACTCAACGGGTGGGCTTACGTGAAAAGCGCTTACTCTTAGTCTTGCTTGTTTTAAACTTGGTGCTCTTCGAGCTACTGGGAGCGTTCTTCACTCTTAGTCCTTCCAACGCCCGCAAACTCTACTTTTATCTTTCCTGGGAGCGTTCTTCACTCTTAGTCTTGCTTGTTTTAAACCGAGAGGCAGTAGCACGTTATCCGGATGGTCTCTTAGTCTTGCTTGTTTTAAACCAGCCGTTTTCGAGCCATAAATTAAGGAGCCACTCTCTTAGTCTTGCTTGTTTTAAACTCCTCCTCATCGGCGCAGAACTCCCACTGCTCGCAACTCTTAGTCTTGCTTGTTTTAAACCTGCTCATCACCTTCTCTTGCCGGGAAGAACGCCCTCTCTTAGTCTTGCTTGTTTTAAACTATCCTAGCAATGTAAGCAAGGGCTATGAGCACTCTTAGTCTTGCTTGTTTTAAACCGTTTAGCACTATTGGCTAAACCGGAAAACCCTCTTAGTCTTGCTTGTTTTAAACACGCTAAGCTGTGGCTGGCGTGGCAGGTGCTCTTCTCTTAGTCTTGCTTGTTTTAAACCCCCTCGCGACCTACCTCCTCGATGCAACCCTCTAGCTCTCTTAGTCTTGCTTGTTTTAAACTTGCTCATGCCCATCAACCCCTAAATCGATAACTCTTAGTCTTGCTTGTTTTAAACCTCAGGATTTGGACAACCGGGTCGGGCTCGGCTCTTAGTCTTGCTTGTTTTAAACTGGAGTCGTGGCTTGAAGAATGTGGGGATATCTCTTAGTCTTGCTTGTTTTAAACGGACCTGACGGTGCCCCAGTGGACATCATAGTCATGGTGAACTCTTAGTCTTGCTTGTTTTAAACCCGGCCGTTGGGGCTTGCTTGGATGTGGTTGGGTTTTGCATCGTTACCTCTTAGTCTTGCTTGTTTTAAACTTGAAGTGGCCTGAAGCGTTATGGTTTTCGCTCTTAGTCTTGCTTGTTTTAAACAAAACGCTCCGAAAGGTCACGTCTACCAATCCAATCTCTTAGTCTTGCTTGTTTTAAACGACTACATGGCGCTGCGCGCCGCCCTGCTGGCGCAGATGCGCGCTCTTAGTCTTGCTTGTTTTAAACTACGCTTGGTTCCGGGTCCAACCTCGTGAAGAATGCCTCTTAGTCTTGCTTGTTTTAAACCCTGAGCTAGAGCACGTAAAATCTCCATGTCTCTTAGTCTTGCTTGTTTTAAACGAACTCGTAGCGTGGGAAGAGACAGCTTACGACTCTTAGTCTTGCTTGTTTTAAACCGGAGTGATAAAGCGGGAGCACGCGAACCGCGGCTTCGTGGGGATAGCTCTTAGTCTTGCTTGTTTTAAACGCGCGGTATTCATGGTTGCCTTGGCTTTCACAGCTCTTAGTCTTGCTTGTTTTAAACGCTTCTGAGCTAGGCTGGGATCCTCTGGGTCTCTTAGTCTTGCTTGTTTTAAACGAGAGGGTGGCTGGGAGTGAGGGTGGACGTGTACGATACCGCCTCTTAGTCTTGCTTGTTTTAAACTTCTCGAGGATCCTGGACGCCGCAACGCCGTCTCTTAGTCTTGCTTGTTTTAAACTCGTAGCGGGACCAACCTCGTGAAGGATACGCCTCTTAGTCTTGCTTGTTTTAAACTATCCACATCAGCCTGTCCATGACATACCACACGTCTCTTAGTCTTGCTTGTTTTAAACCCGTCAGTCGGGGAGCTTATCCCACTCTTCGACAAAGCTCTTAGTCTTGCTTGTTTTAAACTAACGGAAGCGGAGGCGCATTTTAAGGTTTTCTCTTAGTCTTGCTTGTTTTAAACACTTCGACGGCGTGGACGACTACGTTGCTTTCGGCTCTTAGTCTTGCTTGTTTTAAACGGGCGCCTACCAGCTGGCGGTCGTCTACACCAACGGTACGCACGCCCTCTTAGTCTTGCTTGTTTTAAACGTACCACTGGTAGCCCGGCGCACCGGTCGGGACTCTTAGTCTTGCTTGTTTTAAACAGAAGATCGGGGCGACGGCGATCTTTCCGCTCCTCTCTTAGTCTTGCTTGTTTTAAACGATAGATGACGCGGTGGCCTTCCTCACCACCGGCTCTTAGTCTTGCTTGTTTTAAACCAAGTATCTTGCCGTTACTAACTACAACTACCTCTTAGTCTTGCTTGTTTTAAACGCGGAGTTCTGCTCGAACCCCCATAACCCCCTCCTCTTAGTCTTGCTTGTTTTAAACGCCGGAGAGGCGGTTGGCGTGAAAAGCTATTACACTCTTAGTCTTGCTTGTTTTAAACCTGCAGCCTTCCCCCGGCCTAACTGGTGCTAACTCTTAGTCTTGCTTGTTTTAAACTAGTTAATTTCGAGGTATACGGAACCAACGTCTACTCTTAGTCTTGCTTGTTTTAAACACGAGCCACACCTCGAAGCTCTGTTGCACGAGGCTCTTAGTCTTGCTTGTTTTAAACGTGGCTATAATCCTGGGCCTCGTGGCATACTTAGAGCTCTCTTAGTCTTGCTTGTTTTAAACCAGTTTCAGTTTACGCGAGCATTCAGGGAATAGTCTCTTAGTCTTGCTTGTTTTAAACGTGTGGTAGAGGTTGTTTTGAACAAGTTTCTTCGCGAGCTCTCTTAGTCTTGCTTGTTTTAAACGCTGCGCCTGTGCCTGCTGCTGGTTTTGCTGATCTCTTAGTCTTGCTTGTTTTAAACTTGTCTGTAAACATCTGATAAGTGCCGCAACTTCTTGTAAACCCCGCGCACATCCTCCAAAGACACTCTTAGTCTTGCTTGTTTTAAACCCGTCACGATCGACGACGTGGTGGCGGCCGTGGCTCTTAGTCTTGCTTGTTTTAAACATGCCGATGCACTCAAACACGAACTCCAGCCAGCTCTTAGTCTTGCTTGTTTTAAACCCAAGACAATCGGCTTGCCGGCTTTCCCAATACTGGCATCTCTTAGTCTTGCTTGTTTTAAACGCAGTCTCATCGGAGGCATAGTAGAAGCCGTGCCTCTTAGTCTTGCTTGTTTTAAACTTTTATAATCCTCGACCAGGGCCTGTGCCTTCGCTCTTAGTCTTGCTTGTTTTAAACCCAGTCCCTCAAGCAACCCGCTCGAATATCTCCTCTTAGTCTTGCTTGTTTTAAACAAATAGCCTTTAACAGCTGTTATTCACGTGGCAGCTCTTAGTCTTGCTTGTTTTAAACTAGGTATCCCGCACAGCGACAGCCTATACTTCTCTTAGTCTTGCTTGTTTTAAACGAATACACGGGAAATCATGCCGTAGGCCTCCGTCCCTCTTAGTCTTGCTTGTTTTAAACTTATGCAGTGGATGTGGAATACCCCCACCACTCTCAGCTCTTAGTCTTGCTTGTTTTAAACACAATCGACGTCTATCCCCATTAGCCCTTGAGTCTCTTAGTCTTGCTTGTTTTAAACTGGCGTCTTTTTCTCTGTGTTTTCCTGGTAGTTATGCTTTTCCCCTAAGTGCGGTCTGAAAGGCTCCCGCGCACGGGAGCAAAGCCTCCCAGCGCTTTCAGAGCAAAGTATTTATATTACTTATAGGCTCGGCGGTTCCAAATCACTGTGAGTTCAGCGGTAGGAGTACGGCCTTCCAGGTGCGCTGCTAGGCGGTACGCCTTGAGAATTATGTACTGGTAAATGCTTTTCCCGGTTTTTATGTTTCTTAAAGTCATGTACACGTAGAAGTGCTTTATAACGTCGTTGACGGAGCTTCTGGTCAGCTCTCCATCTTCGTCTACTGCCGGTAACCCGGTTCTGGAGACCAGCTCGACCATCGCTTGAATAGCCACCGGTCTGAACATCTCTACGTAGTCGAAGGTGAGCGGGGTCGAGTATCTTGTTCTGTGCAGAAAGCCGTAAGTCGGGTCGAGGCCGGCGGCGAGTAGTGCCTTCGTCGCCAAGGAGTAGAGAACTGCGTACATGACGCTTAAACCTTTGTTGAAGGGGTCATTGCTCCTGGGTTTCCTGCCGGACACACCGTAAGTACCCTCAAGAATCGTTCTCTCTCGTTCAGGCAGCAGCCCAAATATTCTGTCCCAGAGCATGTTCGAGGTTTCAGCTTCCCACGTGCGTAGCTCCCGCTCGTAGACCGACGGGTCACTTGAAGGCTCTGGTTTAGGCGGTAGTGCTGGGGGATCCTTTCTGTAGTACTTGAGGATGTTCACCATACCTTGAACCTTTGCCTCTAAATAGTGCTGAGCGATGTGAAGGGCATCGGTTTTGTTCAGCTGGTACTGCAACCTCCTGTAGTTATTGTACCTCGTCACAACTGGACTAGAGAGTATGGATACACCGTCCTGCGTAAGCACGGCTAGAGGGATGTTATGCAAGGACAGAACCGCCGGTACAGATGCTTGAATCTTCACGTTACCCCCAATGATTAGAACCGCGTCTACGTCGCGTATGGGTACTTCTTTTTCTCTGTCGCCGAGCGAAAGGGCCAGCGATGAGCGCCCCTTGATTCTAAGTTCGGCCGTGTCCCTTAACACCAGTAGCTTCACTTAAATCGCCTTCGAGGGGCAGAAGCTAGCTAGCTCGCATAGGCTACAGAGGTTGGGGCTCGGCTCAACACGGGCGCCTGTTCTGTTAAGGAGCTTCAGCACCTTAAGCTGGTCTTTCTCGCAAAGTAGCTTGTACCGCACCTCACGCGGCGAGACTATTATCATACCCACCGGCAACCTCCTCTCATAGTAGAGGGCGAGCCCTCGGAGGAGGGTTTGCCAGGGCTTTGCGATGTTAATCTTAGAAGAGGTAACCTCTACGTAGAGGACTAGGGGTGACTCAAAAGTTGTCATAGCCGTGATTAGAACGATGTCGGCCGATGACCCGGCGCAGAGCCACACGCCCCTGCTTTTGACGCCCAGCTGTAGCCTGTACTCTTCGCTGGAGTCCAAGATCTTAAACTGAGAGCTTTGGAGGTTCTCCACAACGTTTTTGATGTACTTCTTCATCTGCTCGTGCTTGGATTTGGACTCGCTGGCGGTCGGGTATTCGGGGCTCAGCAACGGCGCAGCGCCCTCTCTCAGCAGATCCAAGGCGTGTGGGCAAACAAGGGCCCAGCCTAAGAGGTTTAGGTTAGTAAACCTCGAATGTTCGTTCGCGCACGATGTAGTGATCTCTGCCCTCAAAAACATGTGCCCCCCGGTACTCGTCTTCTCTAACGACGATGATAAACACCGAATCGTCCTCGCCAACGATTTCTCTAGACTTCTCGGCAATGAGGTTGGCGGTTGTGGATGTTCCTGGACCGGCGTAGACGCTTCTGTTAACTCGAGCGAGGCCCAATCTTCGCAGGTATCTGCGCAACTTTCCTCTCCTCTCTTCGTCCCCAATATCGTAGGCGACAACAACTATCACCCCTGCCACCTAGACGAAAACAACAGCGAACTTATCATCCATTACGGCAGCCCCCTCACCCGTATAAGAGAGATACTCGGTAAGATCAGGGCTGGAGTCGAGCACGAGCGCAAATGACCCGTCTTGTATGTGCTCCGGCCCGAGCTGAACGTCTCCCACGCTTAGAGTCCCCTTAACGAGAGTTAAAAGAGTTCGCAGGTCGACTAGCTTTCCCTTGAATGGCTCCAAAGAGACGCCCCGGCGGTAAATTTTAAGGCGATGCCTGGCTTTCTCTAGAGATATGACCAGCACTCCGTCTTCCAATCCATTAACTGCAAAGTTCCGCGATATGAGGCCGATGCTGGTCTCTCCCTCAGCGCCGG